>JADLBD010000043.1 GCA_020847975.1 Bryobacterales bacterium
AGGCTTAGGACCTTCCGTTCCACCATGCCAATTGTCAACTCTCCAGCATGCCCGCTTGATCCTGTTCAGGCTCATCTTGTATTGGAAACACGTTCCCGCTTCAGGCTCATCTTGTATTGGACAAGACGAGGCAGATCGGCAGACTCATAGTCCGGGGTAGCTTGTTCTTGACGCGCCTAAATTGCCCCCAAAAAGATCGATTCGCGAAGACCGGGGGGGTATTGTCTGCAGCCCTGGGTGCCGCTCTGAAACTGCGGCTGGGCCTGCGCTGCCTGCCTATGCCCCTGGTGGGAGCCGTCCCTCGGTGATGTACGCTTCGACGCGATCGGTGAGGGCATTGACCTCCTGCACCGAGAAGGCCGCGTACCTGCAGATGTGGTTCATCGCCGGGAACCAGCGCCGAGTCAAGTGGTCACCGATGCGCGACGGGAAGATCCTGGCACGGGCTGCTTCGGTGAGCGACGGGGGTAGGAAGCATAGAAGCAGACACTGAAGACCACGGCAGTGTTTTGAGAGGAAGAAGAGCCAGTACGGGAACTGCTCGTCCAGTCTAGCTACAAAGGAACGAACCTCGGGAATCTCAAACAACTCTTCCCGGACATCGTCGTACCCCTGAAAGGCTATATCGACACGCTCAGCAAAGTCCCTCGCCGTCTTGGGCGATTCCACAAGTCGCTGCAGAACACCGAGTGTCGCGGCGATGTCCCCCGCCTCAACCTGTTCCCTTGAAATCACAACCGTTAGGAAATCCGCTACATCACCCAAGCCACCGTAAGGGCGCGAAGCCTGCGTCATCGAGACGATCTCACGAAGGCCCAGGACTTCCCACCTCCGCAGGAGATGGAGCGCAAGAGGCCTCACTGTCTCGACGAAGTCGGACGTGGGGTGATCAGGGGCGGATCCCGTGAATAGACAAATCAGCGTCTGCAAGTGGTCACAGTAGGCGCGACCCTTAGACCCCTTTCGGAAGTTGGACTCGTTGGTCTTCTCCCGATGATTCCGCCGAGCATAGGTGATCTCGGCGGATGCGGCCTCCATCACCTGCATCGGGTCTTTCCCAATCATCTCGGCGCAAAACCGATCGAAGGAGTAGTCCGGGCTGATCAGGTCGAACATCAGACTTGCCGCCTCTGGTTGCTGGCTGCAATTGCCTTCTCCGTCAGGAGCAGTTCCCTGTCGCTTCTCGTGAGCCGGGAAACGAGCAGGTGACGAAGCTCTTCATATTCACCCTTGGGAAGCTCGCGCTGCGCAAGCTCTAGCAGCCAATTGGCTTTCGCGGCGCGGAATGTGATGACGACCTTCTCCCGCCCTTGATGTTCACCGAAGAAGCTCGTCGCGACCTCTGCATCTTCCAGTGCTGATAACTCGGCAACGCGAGCCTCGATAGCAGCAAGCGAATCCTGTGTGAGCCGTATCTCTACACCATCGTGTCCCTGATTCCGGGCTGACCTGATTATCAGCAGGAGATTCCTGTAATGATCGTCTCCCAATTGAAGCTCGGCATCGACGAATCTGCTGGAACCTCGATAGGTGGCCCCCTGCGCGACGAACCATGCCGCCATGGGGTTGTGGTCCGGACGTCTATTGATGCGCCCCGCAAGAGCGTCGCTGTAGTTGATCTGGCTGATCCCGGCCATTGCCGAACTTCCAAACGAATCGGGTGTGGTCCTCGCTCAACCCATCATGATATCGCCATTGGCCTGTCGCGCTGTTGGTGCGTGTGGCGCACGCGGAACAGTAGCTGGGCCTGTGACGCCAGCCGCGATTTGACAGCGGCCCGGCGTGGGCGCGTGCGCCATGGTCGGACGCCGATTGCGGAGTCGGCGACTCAGATGCGGGACCGACGTTGACCAAGCAGTCGGGCGAATGCGGCCTCGGAACTCATTGCTGCGTCCAGCAGCTCGGCCTTGGTCAATGCAACAAATAGCGCGCAGGAGCGTGCTTGGCAGTTGAGCGACCGCTCGGGGTTGAATTCGATGTCCGTGAATCCACCGTACTGGCAGAGTTGCCCGAGCGCTTCCCGTTGCGGCCAGAGGGCACTGATAAAGAGCCAATCGTAGAACACCGTCTTTGGCTCCAGCGGGAATCGCTGGTCCTCGAACATGAACCCGACCAGCCGCCCAGACCATTGCAGGCGCGGGTCCCGCTTCGCGTTTCGCGGTTCGGCGCGGTAGAGGTCTGTGTATGGACCGCCGCGCTCAAAGACCTTGCTGCCTTGGAACGCGCACTCCAGGGGGAGCTCGCCAAACTTCTGGCTCTGCACCGTGAGGTTGAACGCGCTGAGCTGCCGCCCCAGCCCCTCGTCCGACTTCGTCGAGATCTCCAACAACGGCGAGCAGCCCGACCTTGCCGCCGCCTGATGGAGCGCCGCAATGTTCTTCTGCTTCTGCACGACCGCGAAGCCGGGGTTCCAAACGAAGCTGAACGTCAGCGTCCTGACAAGATCTGGCTCATCCAGGGATGGTACGAACACTGGGCGTTCAGCCATTCGATCTGCCTCCCGGTCTATTGAGCCTCGCCCGAACCTGCGGCCCCCGCTGCCGATTCTGCGCTGTGCTCTCCGCCGCCTGTTTGAGCGCCGCCCGGCCCGCCACGGTGCTGAGTTTGGCGGCGACATAGTCGGCGACCACCTTCAGCGCCGCGCAGTCCAGCACGGGTTCATTGACCTCGACGCCGATTTCCTCGCCGAACGGCTGCACCACCAGGGCGAGGTCCTCAATCCTGCCGCAGACTACGACCCGGAGTCTCGCGGTGAGGTGGTCGCCATCGAGGTAGAACTCGCCGACCTCGATGGACCCTGGATGGACGTGCACAGCGGCGGGTCGCTCGTCGTGCGGTTCGGCCATCAAGCCGCTCTCAGAACGCGGGCGACGCCGTCGTGCCGCCAGGGAGTTCCGCGCCGCGTGAAACGGCCCGCCTTATTGAGGTACGCCGCTATTTGTCGCAATGATCTTCCCTCATCGCGGAGCCTCACCATGGTCCGCCGAATTCGCTGCTCGCTCGGGTCAGCTTCAACGGTCTTGCGGTCGGCGCAGAGGCGAAATCCGTAAGCCGTATTTCCGACCCACTGGTTCTGGGAGATTTTGAACTGGAGCGCCGTCTTCGTTCTTTCGCCGATGGCCTCCCGCTCCCATTGGCTAACGCTAACCATAATATTGAGGACGAGCCTCCCGGAGGCCGACCCCGTATCGAGCGACTCGGCGACGCTCACCAGCGACACGCCCCGGCGCTGGAACAACTCTAGAAGGTCGGCGAGGTCGCGGACACTCCGGGTGAGCCTGTCGAGTTTGGCGATGATCACCGTGGCGACCTGTCCCGTCGCAACCATCGCCAGCACACGTTCCATGCCGGGACGTTTGAGGTCCTTGGCGCTCTCCCCCGCATCGACGACGATGTCCAGCAGTTCCGCCTGCTGGACCACGGCCATGGCCTGGATTCGCTCACGCTGCGCCTCAAGGGAGAAACCCTTGTCGGCTTGCTTGTTGGTGGAGACTCTGATGTATCCGATTGCCTGCATGCAATTTCCAAAAACCATCCAACGCGCCGCTCAGTCAAGCGGGTGCACAAAACCCCGCAACGACGGGCCTCGGACGAATGGTGATGGAGGTGGCAGGTGGTGTGTCGGGGGACGGTGACTGTCCACCCGCCCTCATTTTGACCCCGCCTTGCCCGCTCGGACCCCGCCACGCTCCCACCTGCAGGCCCGTTACCCCGCTACCTGTGCCTACGCAGCGCGGGGCGGTAACGGGGTAACGGGTTCCGCCACCCCCTCGACCGAGCGCATGGCCTTTTCCAGGTCGGCGCGGAGATAGCCGCGCAGGTTCTTGCCGCTAATCTTGAACTGCCGAGGGGCGACGCCAAACGGACGGACGAGATCGGCCAGCTTAAGGTCCGTCAACCCTTCCCCAGCATAGTTGCGCCAGGGCGCGTTGTGGATCGCCTTCAGCCGCTGCAGAGCATCGTTGGTGCGGACACCGACTGCGGGGCCAGTGATCTCCAAAAGCTCGGTCACTAGGCGCTCCCCATCGCTCGCGGCCTGAGCCAGACGCTTCCCCTCGCGGGCCGCAACCCGCTTCGGCTCGGCACGCTTCTCGGCGCAGATGTCCGCCGCCGCGATTTCCAGTTCGGTACGGCGCTCTGGGCAGAAGACCTCGCCCATTACGAAGAGCGGCGTCCAGATCTCTTCCTCGCGTGGGTCCAAGAAGTGCAGTGCCGCAGAGTCGCCGATGCCCGCGTACACATCGTCGATCTCGTCCGAGAACTGCTCTACAACTTCCGCGCACCGCTTCTGGATGGTCGTGCCACGCTCCTGCGCCTCCGGGCGGAACCAGCGCTTTCGCGTTCGCATGGGCTTCATACCGATGGTGATGCTGCGGTCGCGTGCGGCTTCCAGCATGTCGCCGAGGAGTGCGAACGCCTTCGGACAATAGATGGGGCGGTCGACTGCCTCGCCATGGCTCTGCACCGTGACGAACAGGCCAGCACGGTAGCCCGAGAGGATGCACGCCATCAGGTCGTTGTGGTCGTTCTTGGAAAGGCGCTCCGCTTGGTCGATCAGCAGAGTAGGCTTATCTCTCTCGATCAGCGCGCACATCCCGGCCAGCGTGATTTTGGCCTTGAGGCGGGCGCGGCTGCAGATGCACTCCAACACTTCGAGTAGGCGTGTCTTCCCCGCTCCAGGAGCGGTTGAGGTGAATGTCAGGTACGGAAACGCGTGGAACTTCTCAAAGCAATGTGTACCCAGCGCCCACAGCGCGATCGGCAGCGCATAGTGGGGCATGGGGATAGCGCCGTAGTCGTTGATGAACGCCTCCAGCATCGGAACAATCCGGTGCTCTTCCTCGGGAGCAATCGTCTCGTATTCAGCCTCGGAGTCGGGCAGCGGGAAATGAATCGTGTGGTTGGTCACTTGGTCGAACCTCATCGCGATATTGCACGGTGGGGCAGCGGCCCGAATTTCGTGGCTCCGGCATGTTGTCGCGCTGGCCTCCATCGGCGCTGGCGATTTGCTGCGCTCGCTCACTGGGGCTTCGGGAAGCTCAGGATCGCGCCGCCCACCTTGCATTTACAGGATCACCGCGAATTGCGGTTCGGTCACTGAATTTGGCGGAATTCGCAGTCGGCTGTCCATGCGGGGTGGCAGGCGTGTTCGGCGGTGACTACATAATTTCAACAGTCGGACACGATCCCAGGAAAGATAGCGTCCGGCACCAGCGGCGCACAGGCGCGCATCCTGGGCCGCTGGGACAGTGTGCTTCGCAAGTTCAACGGGGTTGGGTCGAACAGGCCCAGCCCCGGTTCTCTTGGCGACTTCTGCGGCGCAGTTAGTCAAGCACCCACGCAGCGTTGGTTGTTCAGGTTCGCGGGCTGGTAGAATGGCTGCTTGCGGCGATCCATGGCTGACTCGAACTTCCTTTAAATCAGGATCTTGGGGACTCTGTGGTCGCCAAGCTTGATTATGGCTGTGGGGACCCCTACTGAAGGACATCGACAACGCCTCCGTGAGCGCTTCCTGGCTCACGAAACCGGCGCGCTCGGCGACGAAGCGCTGCTCGAGCTGCTGCTGTGCTACGCCATACCGCAGCGTGACGTCCAGCCCATCGCCAAGCGGCTGATCGGAAAGTACGGAAACCTCTCCTCGTTGTTGTCGCTCGATGCAGACACGCTTTGCTCTGAAGAGGGAATCAAGCAGGCAACAGCGGCTCTACTGAAGCTCGTTGACCACATCAGGACCAGCGGGGAACGCCCGCCTGCTTCTGGCAAGAAGAAGCCGGACACTGACGCCGTGCAGAACGGGGCCATCAACCGTATTCGGCTGGCACGTGCGAAAGTCGCCTCGGCGGCGATTGACGAAGCTCCGAAGTCCCACATCTCAATTGCGTTCAACTTCAAGAGCAAGCCTCTGAGCGCCCCACCTAACGTCCTGCGGCTGGAGATTGCGTTCCGCATGGCCGGGATCGAGGAGAAGGAAGAGGGCGAGGAAGACGCGCCGGAGAAGAAGCCGGACGACAAGAAGCCGGAGACCGTGGTCTTAGTGGAGTGCGCCTACGAGGTGGACTATGTCCTGCGCGAGGGCTTCGAGATCACTCCGGAACACGTGAAAGCCTTCAAGGACGGCAATGCAATTTTCAATGCGTGGCCCTACTTCCGGGAGTACCTGCAGAACAACCTCCAGAGGATGGGGCTACCTCCTCTGACCGCGCCCTTCCTGCGCCTCCAACCGAAACCAAAGCCCCGCAAACGGGAGAAGAATGAACACGAAACTGAAAGAAGTCTTCCGGGGCAAGGTCGTCAATAAGGCGCACACCATCAACACGGGAGTGGATGAGTTCCCGCGTTACGTCCTCGAATACCTGATCGACAACTACTGCGCCGAAGAGACCTTCCACGTGGACATGGAGAAGGTGGTCCGGCGGCTGAAGGAGAACTTCGTCCACGGCGCGGAGTCCGACAAGATCCGGCATTACATCCGGGAGAACCGGCATCATTCCGTGATCGCCAACCTTGAAGCCAGGCTGGTGGAAACGGAGGACCGATACTGGGCGAGCATCTCGGCAATCAACGAGAATTTCGCCAACATCCCGGAGTCGGTTGTCCGTCAGTACCCGATGCTCCTCTCCGGTGGCATGTGGGGAACGATCGAGCTGACCTATGACGAGACCGAGATTCACAACAAGAAGATTCGCCCGTTCAAGGTCACAAGTTTCACGCCCTTCCAGGTGAGCGTCATCAACCTTGACGAGTTCATCCAGAAGCGCCGCGAATTCACGACCGAGGAATGGATCGATGCCCTGGTGAACTCATGTGGCCTGGACCCGGCGAGGATGACCAGGCGGCAACGGCTGTTGTTTTTGTGCAGATGCGTTCCGTTGGTGGAGAACAACTTCAACATGGTCGAACTGGCTCCCCGCGAGACCGGCAAGACCTACCTGTACCGCAACATCTCCTACTACGCTCACGTGCTGTCGGGCGGCAAGGCAACACCGGCGCAGCTGTTCATCAACTTGAATACTGGACGTATTGGCGAAGTCGGAACCCGCGACGCAATTGTGCTGGATGAGATCGCCAACACCGACTTCACGGACCCGAAGGCGCTGGTCAGCATCATGCAGGGCTACATGCAGGATGCGAAGTTCAGCCGGGGGAAGAAGGAAGTCCTGGCCTTTGCCAGCCTGGTGTTCGTCGGCAACCTTGATGTCCAAGGGCAGTTGCCGCATGAGAAGTATTACCACCTGTTCGAGCCGCTACCGGACTTCCTCCAGGTGATCGCCTTCCTGGACCGCATCCATGCATACCTGCCCGGATGGGAGATTCCGAAGCTGACGCCGGGCAGCTTCTCGAAGGATTACGGTTTCATCACGGACTACTTCTGCGAGATCATGCACGAGCTGCGGCGGCAGGACGTATTCGGCGGTCTTCGGCCCAGATTTGAACTGGTGGATTCGGCCAACACCGCGCAAGGTGTCTCCGGTCGCGACCAGAGAGCGGTGTTCAAGACCGCATCCGGGATGCTGAAGTTGCTGCATCCCCATGGTCAGGTGAGCGATGCCGATCTCGAAGAAGTGCTGCAGCTTGGCTGTGAACTGCGCCAGCGAGTTCGCGAGCAACTTCACCTAATCTCTCCCGGCGAATACGATAAGGTGCATCTCGGTGTCCGCATGACCGGCACCGGCAAGGTGATCGTTCCGACGTTGCCGGACGCGGATCGCATTCAGCGGGTCACTCTGCCCAGCAAGCCCACCGTTGGAGAAGTGATCGGCCTGGCGGTATCCGGCGACCATGGCTGCATTCTGCATTTCGAGATGCAGGCGACCAAGGGGCATGGCCGCATTGTTCCGCTCGGCTCCATCCAGAAAGTGATGCGGGTGAGCATCGAAGCCGCCGCGCAGTACATCAAGGCGAACCATGCGGACCTCGGCATCACGGCGGAGTGGCGCGAGAACTACGACGTTGCCGTGCTGGCGACGTTCATGGGGGTTCCGAAGGAAGGGCCTTCGGCGGGCATCACCCTTGTCACCGGCATTGTGTCAGCACTGACCAACCGGCCCGTGCGGAATGACGTCGCCATGACCGGCGAAATCACCATCATGGGCAAGGTCCTGCCGGTTGGCGGCATCCACGGGAAGATCCGCGCCGCATACGAGGCCGGTGTGAAGGAGGTCATACTCCCCGCCGACAACCTAAAGGAGATTGCTGACCTGCCGCAGTACGTCAAAGACGCGGTGAAGCTGTTCCCGGTGAGCAGCCTGGACCAGGTCATCGCCAAGGCCCTTTTGGCCGCGCCGGTGGTGGGGGAAGTGGTGGTGGGGGAGTAGCACGTGGGAGTCGAAACCAATTCGCGGTTGCAGCGTACCGAGTGGGCGGAACTCCACGTGGAGGACCTCTTGTCTGCGCCCCTGCTTCGCGAATTCGTTTTCCGAAGCCCTCGGACGCTCGACGGGAAGACGGAGCACGAGGTCTCAGATTTCCTGATTCAGCATCAGGGCGAAGCCATCCTGGTCTCCCAGAAATGCCAAGAGGACCCTCTCAAACGGACCGCCGATAAGGTCGATCTCTGGGCACGTAAGAACGCCAAAGCCGCGTGGAGCCAGCTCCGGCGCACGTTGAACCGTCTCCGAGACCGAGCGATTTGGTGTGACCATGTTCGCCGTGGACGGGTTCAGTTTCCCGGTGGGCTTCCGCCGGTTCTTCATTGCATCGTGATCGTTGAGGTTTTCCAGGAGGTTGACCTGCTTCCCGACGCCGACAGTCTGCCGTTGGAGTATCGGCAGACGCCGGTGACATACCTCGGCGTTAACGACTTCCTCAATCTGGTCGCCGAGTTGAGGACTGTTCCAGAATTGCTGAACTATATCGACGCGAAGCGCTCCCTGCCGACTGTCGAGCAGCGAATTATCGGGATCGAGCGGGACTTCTTCCAGTTCTACCTGCTCAACGACGCATCATTCGCGGGTTGCGTGGGGTTGTCCGACGCCAGGATTACGGTGGCGAGCCAAGGTGAGCGTCTGCGAAGCGCGCTCAAGGCCAAGGCGGAGTCGGACTTCTACAGTGGATTGCTGGAACACGTCGCCGACCAATTGGCAACCAGAGATCCGGCACTGGAGCGTAGCCTTCCCGCAGAATTGCTCAATCGATTCGACCCGCCCGGACAGCGAAGTGCATACCTGGCAATGCAGGCTGTGCTATCGGACCTCCGGCTGCGCGAACGCGCCGTGCTCGGGGAGGCCTTCCATGGCGCTTCGGTCAGGCTTGCGGAGAAGGAGCGGGGGATCACCTTCATGGCCGCTACGCTCGACTCCCAACCCGAATGGGTGTACGTACTCGGAGCGGCGAAGAATATCGAGCGCGCTGAACTTGTGCGGTTGATTGAGCCGCTGATGCGCGGGGCGCTGGCGCAATACAACAAGCGGCGTTGCCTTCTTATCTTCGACCGCGACGGACTTGGCTACGAAGTCGCTATCCCCAGGGCCGAATTTACGCCAACCTTGGCCGATTACGAGGTTGGGGAACGCACATTCGGGCGCTTGAGGATAACGGACAAGCGCCTTGAGTTGGTGCCTGGAGGGTAAGACCAGCATATGCTTTCACCGTTCTCGCCGGAGGCGATTCAGCGAATACTCGAGCGGTTGTCGGAGACGTCGGTCGCGGACGTTGACGACCGCGAGTTGTCGGTCGAGTTCAAGGAGTCGTTCAACAAGGCTGGCATCCCGGAGTATGGGCGCACGATGGCTGGTTTCGCCAACGCGCAGGGTGGCTACCTGGTCTTTGGGGTGCGGAACGAGCCGCGAGAGATTGTCGGCTTGTGCAACGATCAGTTCTTCACCTTGGACCCCGCCATCACGACCAACAACCTCAACGAGTACTTCGAACCGGCGTTACCTTGGAAGCACCACGACATCGACGTTGAAGGGAAGCGGCTCGGCCTCATCTATGTCGCCGAGGCGAACCGAAAGCCCGCGATCTGCCGCAAGCACAAGGACCGCGACCTTCGAGAAGGTGCAATCTACTACCGTTACCAAGGTCGTACGCAGGAAATCCGACCGGCTGAACTCCGTCAGATCATGGATGCGGAACGTCAGAAGGTCCATGATCAGTGGCTGGAGACTCTCTCGAAGATCGCAACCGTGGGTTTGTCTCAGGTTGGCATTCTGGACCTGAACACGGGAGAAGTTTCCGGCGCGAAGGGGTCGTTCTTCATCGACGAACAACTGCTGCCGAAGCTGCGGTTCATCCAGGAAGGTCGCTTCGTGGAAACTGGAGGCGAACCGGCACTGCGGTTGATGGGTGATCTGCGACCGGTCGGCGCGGCGGCGGTGCAGCCGACGCATACGATCAAGATTCCGCAAGTCATCTGCGGCGTGGATCTCTTGATGGCGTTTCTGAAGCAGGACCCGGTAGAAGAACCGATGCAGTGGGTCAAGGCGATCTGCAACGAGCAATCGGCGAACTTCCCTGTTCATTACTTCCTTTCACAGGCGAAGGCGAGCGTCGCAGAGGCAACAGTGGCGGTCGAGGATGTGATCACCCGCGAAGTTGGTAAGGGGCGGCTCCTCAAGGCGCTCCGGGAAGGGCGGCGTTACCAGAAACCCAAGCTTGACGGTGATACTGAGAAGGCCGAGTTGCGCCGGGAGTTGCTCGGCAAGTTGCGCGCCCAGACGCTGACGGCGCAGGAGGTCTCGTCGAATTTCGACCGCGCTATGGAGGCCGTCCTCTACCTGAGGAGGGATTCGACCGACCTTCCCTTCGTGCTGGATCTGCTGCGGACGGTGGGACTGCCGCGCTATTCAAATATGAACGGCAATCAGGCAACCAGATTCCGCTCTGCCGTGTGTCACCTCGACGAGGAGTGGTTCGGACCGCGATCTGAGCAACACTCCCTGTTGGAGGAGTTGGTAGTTTGCCCCGGCGAACTGTTGGACCCGGTGCTGACCACCAGCACTGCGCTACGCGTCTGACGGCTCACATTTTGCGGTATAAGCTCCTCCGATCCCCCCCCGCAATTCACGGTGTTCCTGGGTGTTCCAGATTTCTGTTGACATCGGCAGCTGACCCGAGTACGATCAGTGTATGGGAACAACAGGGAACACCGAAAAGAAGCCAGCGTACACCGCGTCGAAGTCCCGTTCCGAGGGTCGCTCGGCATGGGCGATCACCTTCCGACACCCGCTTCGGAAGGATGCTAAGGGTAAGCAGGGGTTGAAGATCCGTCGCGGCCTCAAGACCACCGTCGAAGCCGAGGCCGACCAGCTCGTCGTTAACATGAACGAACTCCTGGCGAACCAGGAGTGGTGGAGCCTCAGCCGGAGAGCCGAAGCCGAGAAGCGGTTCGGTGAGGCGGTCGCAAGCGCCTTCTACGATGTTATCGAAGAGGGCAAGACGGACAGCCGGGCAGTTCGCGAGAGCGAATTGCCCCTCCCCAGCCGGGAAGACGGGTATGCCAAGGTACTCTTCGTTGGGACGACCGGGGCCGGGAAGACGACGCTGCTCAGGCACCTGATCGGCAGCCACCCTGAAAACGATCGTTTCCCCTCGACGTCCACGGCCAAAACGACCATCTCCGACATTGAGATCATCCTCGGCGGCGACAATTACCGCGCTATTGTCACCTTCTTTGCCGAGAACTCGACCCGCACCGCCATCCACGAGTGCCTGACTGAGGCTTGTGTCGCAGCACTCACCGGGGTTTCCGATGATGAGATTGCCGACCTTCTTCTCAACCACAAGGATCAGAAGTTCAGGTTCAGCTATGTTCTCGGCCAGTGGCAGCCCAACGGAGACCCCGAGGGCGATGAGGACTGGGACTTCGGCTCCACCTCCCCTGCCGATAGCGCTGGCGATGGAGACGGGGACCTTGATGGCCAGGAACGCCGCCGCCTGCAAACCGCGCTCGAAGGATACGTCGCCCGCGTGAAGACGCTCTCGGGGCGCACCCTGGAATCGCTCAATTCAACACTGGAGCAGGACATCCGGACCCTGGACGGGACCGAGCGCGAAGCGGCGCTCAGTATGTACGAAGACGAGTTGCAGGCGGACCCCGAATTTGATGAGATCATCGCGGACATTCTTGAGGCCGTGCTCGCCCGCTTCGAACTGATCGCGCCGACGGGGAAGCTAGAGCGCAGGAAATCGGGATGGCCGGAGAAGTGGGTGTTCTCGACGGACGACCGCGAGGCCTTCATCTCCACCATCAAGTTTTTCTCCAGCAACGCTGCAGCTTCGTTCGGAAGGCTGCTGACCCCGCTCGTTGACGGCATTCGCGTCCACGGCCCGCTGTACCCGGAGTTCACTCGCAGGCGGGTACCTCTCGTCCTTCTCGACGGCCAGGGACTAGGCCACACGCCGGATGTTTCTGGTGCCATCAGTACGCACATCACGGAACAGTTCAACCAAGTTGACGTCATTCTGCTTGTGGACAACGCCCAGAATCCTGTCCAGTCTTCGCCGCTGTCAGTCATTCGCTTCGCGGCGACGGGCGGCTACGAGCGGAAATTGGCCGTCGCGTTCACGCACTTCGACCAAGTTCAGGGGATCAACCTTCCTCGTTACCAGGACAAGCGCAACCACGTTCTAGCGTCGCTCAAGAACGGAATCGCAAGCCTGCGTGCGGTGGCGGGTTCCGCAGTGTCCTCCCTGGAGACGAAACTCTACGGTCGGTGTTTCATGCTCGGGGCAATCGACCGTCCGTCCGAACAACTGCCGAATGGTCCAAAGCAGGAACTTGATCGGCTGCTCGATTTGTTCGAGGCGTCTCGTGCCCCGGTGGCGCAGGCGAAGATGGGACCCGTCTACGACACCGCAGGCTTAATGTTCGCGGTGCAAACGGCTGCGGACGACTTCCACCGCCTATGGAACGCCCGCCTGGGCTTCACTTGGCAGAACGGCATCGACAAGGAGCATTGGACTCGCGTCAAGGCGCTGGCAAGGCGGCTGGCGCTCCAGATGGACAACCTGGAGTACGACAACCTCAGGCCCGTCGCCGACCTCCTCCTCCGCCTGCAGGAAGCCATCTCCAGGTTCCTCGACAACCCGATGACGTGGCGCTCCAAACCGCAAACCAAAGAGGAGGAAGTGGAAGCCATCAACGTCATTCGGCAGGAGGTTTCCACGGCACTCCACAACTTGGTTCGTGTGCGCCTCGCCGATGGCCAACTCCAAAACTGGCTGGCGGCTTTCGATGAGAGCGGACGCGGATCGGCGAGTCGGCGGGCGCTCAGGATGAGGGGTATCTACGAGGATGCAGCGCCCGTGCCTGGGGTCATCATCACGGAAACGGCATCGCAGTTTCTCGACGACGTTCGCGGGATGGTCCATTCGGCCATCGAAGCTGCCGATGGCGAGGTCCGCTCGGCCCCAGTGAAGCGTCCGTCCTGATTCGATCAGAGCGAGGCGAGGAAGGGGGCAGGGCGGCCCTGGTAAGAATGGCCCGCCCGTGTGCCCCCGCCGCAGTTTCTTGGCGGCGTCGTTCCCGGCGCGTGCGCAAGCGTTGCCCAACCGTGCATGGACAGCAATCGGAACAGACCACGGAGCTGGCCGCGAACTTGATCGCTGCACCTTGGGCGTGACTTAGGGAGACATTCTGCCGCAGCTTTAGAACGGGACGTCATCGTCCGTAATCTCAACAAGTTCCTGAGGCAAGACGCTCCCCACGGCCATGACCTTTGGCTCCGGCTCCGGTTCGCGGGACCAGTTCGCCTGATAGTCGGGTCCCTTCGAGTCTGGTTCAGCCTCAGGCTTCGAAACCTGAATGGTCAACGGGATCGGAAAATCGACGCCGATCATCACGGCCTGGCCAGGAGCGAGGGTCGGCAGAAACTCGGCGGCGGAGCGGTCTATCTCGCCAGACGCCCGCTCGACGACCTCCCTGTCTCGGTCATTGATCAGCCGGTGGACAATCAGGGTTCCCATTTGGCTGAGGACGCCCTCTGGAATGTCACGGGGACGCTGCGTTGCGATGCAAATGTTGAGGGAGTACTTCCGCCCTTCCTTGGCGATCAGATCAAAGGAATCGAGCGGGTAGCGGTTCGCTTCGTCGCCCAATGACTTGTCGAGGAACTGATGCGCCTCGTCGAGAAAGACCAGTAGCGGACAGCCTGTCAGTTTCCGATCCCGTGCGAGGTTGAGCAGCAGACGTCCGATGGCGTTGGCGACAACCTCCCGCGTGCTGTGGGCGAAGGACAGGTACTTGAGGGAGATGCGAAGAATGCGATGCTTGCTGCCGGTAATGAACTCGTTGATGATGTCCGCTACCGGTGTCAGAAAGCCCGGCTTCAATACAGGTGCCAACTCCGGCGAACCCAACATATCCTCCAGGCGAGTGATGAGCGTGATGCAGAAGCCCTTCTCATTCTCCTGGTAGCCACCCCATTTCGACTGATCGGGTGCAGTTGCGGTCCCCCCGGACGGCCATACGCATTCTTCTAGAATCTGCTCCGGCAGTCTCGTGATATCGAAGTCGGCACGCGGGTCCTCAAGCTTCTTCGCGTGCTTCTGTTGGGCATCGAAAATCGGCTGCTTTGCCTTCTGCGCCTTCACGCACAGCCCGTTTGCCGATGAGAGCTTGGATTCCAACTGGACGAGCCGCAAGCTCTTCATGGCTTGCCGAAGCTTGGGGGCCTGGCTTTGGCCACTCGGTTTGAAGAGTGCGAACAGGTCGTTTTCAGTGAGCTGAGTGTAAGGGAACGAAACCTCTTCCGAGGACGCCGGTGCGGGCGGGCCAGTTCCGATGTGGACATGCCGGATCGCGCCGCCCAAAGTGTGGAATTCGCCGCTGGCATCGAGCACGACCACCTTCGAGTTGAACCGGCTGGCCTGTTCAATCAGTCTGGCGACAGTCCAGCTTTTACCACCGCCAGTCGCGCCCAAGACGGCGCAATGTCGCCCGAAAAGGCGCTCCGGCGTCAACTGGACAGGCGCTGTGTTTGCGGCCACCAGCGAACCGAGGTCCAGATACACCGGCTTGTCCGTTGCAGGATCTTTGCTGGTGGCTTGAGCTATCCATTGAACGAAGTGGCTCTGCGCCGAATAGACGCGACTTCCCAGCC
Organism: Bryobacterales bacterium; assembly: GCA_020847975.1. Taxonomy (GTDB): domain Bacteria; phylum Acidobacteriota; class Terriglobia; order Bryobacterales; family Bryobacteraceae; genus CADEFT01. Next base: position 15,042 of record JADLBD010000043.1, read on the forward strand.
GTGGGTACTGCGAAATTCCGCCGGTGACCTTGCCGTTGTGGATGGTGACCGTGGAGAGCAGTTGTACCACCCCGACTGGGTGGGCCTCGCGGAGTTTACCAAGCTCTGGTTCAACGCTCAGGCGCTCCTTCTCGGGAAGGCGAATGGTTACGATCCTGCCAAACACCGCCGAGTCGCCGACTTCGATCACGACGAAGTCACCGACTTCTCCACGCCCTTGCCGCTGTCCGTGGTGCCACTGCGCCTCGGGCGACGCTGCGTGTGGCAGGTTCACCTTCGCCGAGGTCGGGCCTACTTCGGTGACGGTGCCAACCAGCAACTCGGGATCGAATGGGTACGAGGGCAACCCCGCCATCAGTTTCCTCCGAGCCTCTTAAGTCGGCTGCGATGTTGCTCCTCCTCGGTAGCAGCAACGAGATCCGGCAGGAGGGGCACAAACTGCTCGAACTTCGCCGAGAGGAAGGAAAGGCGGAGGTCACCGGACTCCAGGAGAGCCTTGAGGTCGAGCAACGGCTGCTTGGACGATGGGATTGCAGTGAGCGCCGGGTCCACGACCATGGCTTTCAGGGCGACATTGGACCGCAGCGCCGACACGATCGGCTGGTTGATGTGTTGGTCGTTGAAGCCGAACCCTAGGATGAGCAGTCCGGTGTTCGGCTGGCGCAGGGCGATCTGCAGCCTGGACATCATCTCCAGGAACGGCTGATTGTACGAAAGCTCGAACTTGCTGTGACGAGGATAGATGATGAGCGGCGCGTCCGGTTGGCCACCCCTCGTGATTGCAGTTCCGTCACTTTCCCAGTCAACCGAGCCATGAATCTTGTATAGATGGAAGACGTTCGGGATGAAGTCAGGCGCTTCGCGTTCCTCGTCTCGCCTTACGAGATCGTAGCCGAAGTGCGTCCCATCGAACTCTTGCGGGTGCGTATGAGAGAAACCGTCGATGACCACGAATCGCGTCGCGCTGGCGGCGGCCTCAAAGCAAAGATCGTAGTTTGTGGTGAACAGCTTCATCCGGGGCAGGCGGGTTGAGCGTCGCGCCACTTTACGGAGGAATGCCTCGTGGACGTCCAGGTGCATTCCGGCCTTGATGAACCGGCAACGATCAACGATGATCTTCTCGGCTTGTGCGATGAACTCGGCGATCTCGGCGTCGGCGTGAAGTTGTTGGTTGAGCTGGCAAAGCGACAACAGCTGTTCGATGTTCTCGCCAAGCGTTGACACCGAGTACGCAGTCTTCTTGATGACAGACCCGAACTGCGCGAGCTTCGAGGCTTCTGACCAGAGTGAGGCCATGCTGGGCGCGTAGGACAGGCCAGCGGCATCCTTCAAGCACATTGAAGGTCCGAGGCCACAGAGAACCACCAGATTCGGCGAGAGGAGAACATCGAGCACGGCGCGCTCGAATGCCACAAATGCACTTGTCGGCTCATCCGAGCGCTGAATGTCCGTCCAGTCCGCACCAGTCTTTGCCGATAGAAATGTCACCGAAGGTTGGTCTGTCCCAGCGAGCGTCCCGCCGGTGCCGTCCTTGCCGATTGCCAGTTTGTCCATAACGTGTAGTTCGGGGCTGCAATATCCGAAACATAACTTCTACCACCTGTCGGTGGTGGGACACAATCGCGGAGTCCTCGCTGGGCAGCTGACCGCCCCGAAGCCGCGCCAATGAACTGGCCCGCCCCTGTGCCCCCTGCCGCAGTTCGTCAGTGGCGTCGTGCGCGGCGCGTGCGCAAGCGTTGCCCACTTGTTGGCACGGGGAGACGATCTACTGTACCGCTGCGGTCTCAGCCGCCAGCCGCCTCGCCGACGCGGCATCGAACGGAGGAGAGCGTTGTCCTGGTGCACGTCGGACTGAACCGATGCAGCTTGCACAACCGCCCTGGCGGAATCTTTAATGGGAAACCGCTATGACGAAACAGCAAGCTGAAAGTCAGCCGCAAATTCTGATGGAAGAGGTGAATGACACGTTCAGAATCTTCCACACTAACTTTGCCCTAACCAGCACCGCCGGATACCAACTCTGCCGGAACGAACTGCCCGAGGGCGGCGAGTCGTGTCCATTGGCGGACGATATTTTGTCGATAGAAGGAACAGAGGTGTGCGTTGTAAAATGCTATGGTTGCGGCGTGCATCGCGCCCCGCTCTTTCCCTGGGAGCCAATCACCGCAGAGGTCGAGAGAATCCTGTTGTGGGTCGCCAGCGCCTTCGCCCCCGGTGTCGTCGCGCAGCAGAGTACTTCCTCAGCGAGGGTGACTCCACCAGAAACACACCCCTCTGCGGTAGATGCCTCGGTGCAGTGATCCTGCCTGCGCTGCCCGTTGGCTTCGCGGCGAGAAACAAGCGAGGATGTCTGTATGGATGGGGCGGAGCAAGTTCTCCCTCACGGCGCGAAAGGGTTGGAGGTCGATGATCTTGTCGTCGAGTTTCTAGCGGACAAGGTGATCGTGCTGGTTAAGTCCTCTGGCGACCACTACACCTTGCACTCAGGTAAGAACTCTGGCGTGCTGGATGTTCATCGAACCTGGAAGGATGAGAGCGGTCAAGAGCGCCACAAGACCTTATTCGCAATTCGCCATGACTCGATTGCAGTGGTGCTGAGCGAACTCAGCGGCCTTACCGTTGACTTCGTGAAACTCATCCGCCCGCTCCGACTCGGCTGGCTTGGACATCACAAGATCGGCATCGTGTGGGGCCTCGACCCGATCTGTGATGAGGACATTGCCGCCGTCACGCGAAAGCGCCAGGGTCGGAAGCGCCTGATTGTTGATGAAGAGGAATGGGCATCAAGGATCATCGTCCCTGAGTACCTGGAAGATGTCCTCGACTTCCCAGATGGCCCATTCGCCATGTTTGCTCGCGACGAACGAATCGGTGTGGGATTCAAAGTCACGGACCAAGCAGGGTCCGCAAGGCTGTTCTGGATCAAACTCCGGGACCTAAGCCGACTTTCGGGGGCCATGGGAAGCAGGGTCCTCCAGGCATTTCAACGACACGCCATCCCACCAGAGCGATACCCGGACATTGGTTTCCTGAAACCCTGATTGCGATATCCCTGCTCACCCCGATGAACTGGATACTTGCGTCCGCGCCGCACCGTAAGGTTTACTTTTTCCCACGCCATTCAAATGGCCAAGAAAGGATCGAAACATGCGAGGCAGACAGAAGAAACTCCCCGCCAAGGACGCTCAGACGCGCCGTGAGACGATTGGGGCAAAAGACGCCCAAAACGGGACTGAGGAAGTCGTCGGGCACCAGGGGCCGGAGACGGCGGAAGAGGCCCAGCTGGGGCCGGACGGCGCGCAAGACGACCCCAACGCCGTGGAGACGGCCCAGGCGGACGCCGGGACGCCGGGAGGCGCGGCGACCGCCGGGGTTGAGACCGGGACGGGCGGCGTGGAAGTCGCGGAGCGGGTCCAGGAGGCGGGCGTGGCCGGGATCGCCGCCGAACCGGAAGCCAGCCAGACGGCACAGCCGGAGGGTGAGACGGCCACCGCGAAGGAGGTGCCCGCCGTGGACACCGAGGCCGCGCTCGCGATGAGACGGTTCGCCGAGAACCCGAAATGCGCATGCGGCTGCGGTAAGACGCTGCCGAACCCGAAGAAGCATTTCATCATCGGGCACGACGGCAAGGCCAAGGCGATCCTCCGCAAGGTGATGCGGGGGGAGTTGCCCGCCGACGCCGTGCCCACCGAACTGATCCTCCGCCACCGCGAAATCGGCTTCGTTATGCGCGGGCCGGAATATCGCAAACTCGTCGAGTCCTGGCAGAAGGCGAGGTAAAGCAAGTTTCAAACTCCTGAGAAGTTGCCACTTAGTCTGCCACGGTGAAGGCTCTACCACCGTGGAGGCGGTGGCTTTTCTCTTTCTTGTTGGGGTGGGGTCGGTCGGGAAGATATTAGCCAAACACTCAAACAACCCTAGCCAAGCAATTCGCCTCGCCGTCGCCTCTGCAAGATCCGCCAAATTCATCGATTAGATGGTCGGCGTAGGGGAGCATGGTCGTACCGGGCCAGGGTCCAAGGACCAATTCAGGGTCCGCTTGAGGAGCGCTGATGAAACTGTGGAGGTACTACCGCATCGGTGAGGTCGTTTGTACGCCGACTGATGTGTTCGAGATTTTGGTCTGTGGTTACGACGCGCAGGACGCCATCGCCCGCTATCGAGATGTGGTGGCTCGCGGTGGCGTCATCCAAGGCGATGTCACCATTCGCATGTACGAGGAGGCCATTGAGGTAATCGATGAATTACCGCCACCGCAACGCGACTGGGAATGCCGCCGTAAAAAAGAAGAAATTGGCGCTGAGCGCATCGGAAGCCAGGAGGTGACCAGCAAATGAGCCACGGACCAGCCCGCCGATAAATCACGGCTGGCCCCCCCCCAGCAGAAAGGGCTGGTTGTTCGATATGGAAAAACGGAAATATCTTGTTCGCTTTGATCTCGACGGTGAGGTGGATGGCTTCGTCGTCATGGCCGACGATCCTGCCCAGGCCGAAGAGTTGGTCTGGCAGGATCTCGGTAAGAACTATGACCCCGCCTCGCAAGATGACATGCCCGTGGAAATCCACGAGGTGGAGGAAGTCACTGGTCCCGTCTACCGCGTGATGACGGAGGTTAAACTGGCCGGAAACAAAGAGGGCTTCCGCGCCAGTCACGTTGTTGTGGCGTCCGCCCAGGATGATGCCAAGCAGAAAGCGTTCGCAGCGTGCGTCGGCTATGCTGCGGGCTTCGACCACATGGAAGCCTCGATTCTGGAGGTGGAAGAAGTACAGGCGATCAACGAGTAGTCGGACGCCTGTGGGTTCCTTTCAAGGGCCAGCCGGGGTAACCTCCGCGCTGGCCCATTCGTTTGGGTGCCGCCAATCGGCGTTCTCCAACCGGAACGCCATGTACTCACCGGAGCGCGTACACATTCCGCCAAATTCCGGTACACGGCCTATTTTCCAGTGTCTCCTGGGAACAGGGCAGTAGGTGTTCAGATCATCATCGCCGCCGAACTGACCAGAAAGGTAAACCGATGTTTAGTGTTGAGATCGAAACGGAAAGGCGCGACTCCCTGTGGGTGGATGTCGCCGCCGAATCCGAGCAGGAAGCAATGCAGAAGGTTAGACAAGCGTTGTTCGAGAAGCGGGCCACGCCCCTTTGCCAACTTGTGGAATTGCCTATCGATGGCGAATCTGTACCGCTGCAGCGGACGATGTGGCAGGACACGTTCACCCTTGCGGCGCTGAAACCCGCCACAAACAAGCTGGCAGCCACCCAGGAGGCCACCCTCGTTGACCTTGCGCGCTTGCAGGCGGAGGAGCAGGACTAATGCCGAAATACAAGGTTTCACTCGAAGTCCGCTGCATTCCGTTGGAGGTGACGGTTGACGCTGCTGACATTGCATCCGCCGTGCAGTTCTTCAAGGACCGTCCCGTCGGCACCAGGGAGGTTTCCTACACCCTCAGCAACCATAACGAACTGGCCCACGGCGAGGAGGTGAGAATACGCTCTACGAAGTTCGTTCGCCAGGAATTCGCCGTCACCGGCGCACTGGAGGTGACCGAACCGGAATTCGATTCGCGGCTGAGGCGAAAGACCGTTAAAGCGAATTGGGGCGTCGAAGGGAAAGACCTGTGGACGCGCAACGGGAACCTAGCCTACACGGTGTACTTCCGATATTGCGACGGCGAATCCTATTCCCACATGTGCGTCAACGCCGACACGCCGGAGGAGGCGAAGGCTTGGGTGGAACAGGTGCTCGCGGAGGAACACATCGACGGCGAGATCCTGTATGTGTCCGAAGGCGATTGTGAGGAGGTGTTGTTGTGATGGAAGACGTACAGGTCGAAATGATGATTTCCAGCACCGAAATGACAAGCGCGGAGGTGGAGTGATGGCCGAACGCGATGCTGATGAGATCCAACTCGCGCCGGACGCCATCATCTGGAGCATGCGCGGCACAACCAAAACTTGCCGCCTCGTCGTGCTGGATGCCAAGACCCCGGAACTGGCGCGTGCCAGGGCTGAAGATCACCTCGTCCAAGGCGGCTTGTCCAGGGACGAGGCAGAGGAGCGCTTGGATCACGCTCACCGACAGGTTGCCGCCCTGGAGAATGGCATCTTCTCTTTTTGGACGGATCGGTAACAGCATCATGGTCGGCTGTTCCGCCCCGCGAAGGCTCATATGACCGTACAGGCGTGTTGATTACGAGGGCCAACTCGGGAACGATCTCAATCCCGGCTGGTCCGTTTTGTTGACGGGCACTCGCAGCTTTGCAGCTTCCGCCAAATCGTTCGACCTGAATGCGTTTCGCAGTGATCCTGGGGATGGCAGGCTCAGGCCGGATGGCCAAATTCAGCAGTCTGCGGGAGTAGATATATGGAAGAGAGGCAGTACATCGTTCGCTATAGATCCGACGGCAACACCTGCGGCGTCATGATTAATGCCGCGAGTCCGGAAACGGCAAAGGAACTGGTCCGGCAAGAGCACCAGCGGAGCTTCCGGATTGAGGGTGTGGAAAATGTCGCAGAAGGGTCGACGGTCTATAGCGTCCTGGCCGAAGATCGAAGAGACGGCACCCGCTACAAACTCGTAGTTGCCGCCGCAGATGAGAACGAAGCGCAGCGAAAAGCGTTCGAGGAGTTGGGGGTGGAAATCGTTCCGTGTGCTTGCCAAACCTGTAGTGGAGTGGCCAGCCCGACCGCACGCATCGTGGGGATAGTGGATCTCACTGGCGAAGAAACCCCTACAGGGGTCGATAGCGGAACGCTTCTGGAGGCCAAGTGATGCCGCAACTCATGGTCCACTACGACAAGGTCACTGGTGGTCGTCGTACAGTCACGGTCGACGCCGCGACGGGAGAGGAGGCCATCGCCGAATTGCGGCACGACATGATGCTCTGCCTCCCGGAAGGCAGCACCCCGGAGGATTTTGAAGCGCAGTTTCGCAACTTCAAATTCGACGTTCCCTCCGAGGAGGGCGGAAGTGATGGAGTCTACTGATTGGAAGTGGTTCACCATTCTGGTGGCAGTCCTCCCGTGTGAATTCGCCTCGCTTCATCCCGAGGTAAAACCGATCTGGACACAGCACTTTCACATTGAAGTTGGTGGCAATCCAGAAAAGCTGACTGAACCCGAAAAGGAAGAGTTTGGGCGGAGGGTCTTCCAGACCTTGCTGCAGGAATACCATAAGCACTGCGAGAATCTTGGGCGGGATGGAGGCACCGCGAACTAGGGGCCGCAGTTGTGGACGAATTCGAGACATTGATCAGAAGTGATGGGCCAGCTTGGGAGCTATCTCGATCCCGGCTGGCCCTTACTATTTCCCGGCACGTTACGGCAATGCAGATTCCGCCAAATCGCGGGTGCTAGTTGCGTTTCGCGGTGATCCTGGGGGTGACAGGCTCAGGCCAGATGGCCGAATTCAGGGGCCTGCCTAGGGAGTAGCAGATGGAATTCGAAGTCCATATGACGGTCACGCGCACCGACAGCGTGAAGACCTACGTCCACGCGGATTGCCAAGAAGATGCCGAGAGAAAAGTCCGTGCCGCCATGGAGATGGCAACGGAGAAAGAGACGGCCAACGACGTCCGCCAGCTGATTATCGACGGCGAGGAAACACCCGTCAAATACGACGACTACGTCTCCGACAGTTTCGAAGTAGCGGACGTGACAGCGACGGGGGTGAACTAGTGGAATACGACATCGTCATTCACATTAATGAGCCTTATGAGCTGGAGACCGTGGTCTCGGCAGATTCCGTTGAAGAAGCCGTGGCTCAAGTCACCGCCGCTATGAATGAGGCACACCGGGAAATGCCCGCTCACGAGGTAACGAGATTGGTTATCGACGACGTGGTGATTGGTGTGCAATTAGGAGAAGGCTGGGGCTTGGACGACGAGTTCTGGGTTCAAGCTACTCCCCGCAACACCTCCCCGAAGGTGCATTTCGATAACTACACGGTTTATTACAAGCTGGCCGATGGCACGTACGGCCATGAAGTGGTGATGGCAGCGAGCAAGGAGGCGGCGGCGCAGCAGACTGTCGATGGGCTGAAGTGGCGCGAGGGCTGGGAAATCTTGGGGGTGGGCTGTGTGTGAAAGACGCGAGCCTGCGGAGCGGACCTGGAAGGAGGTAGACGATGCAGTGGTTTGATGTTGACAAGGCGGGCCTCGCCAAACTCCTTGCCCGCCGTGGCAAGGAGTTCATCATACATGAACTGGTTCAAAATGCCTGGGATGAGGACACGACGAGAGTCGACGTTTCCCTGGCGAGGGTTCACGGCTCTCGGATGGCGCGGCTGACGGTGGAGGATGACAACCCCAACGGATTTGCGGACCTTTCCCACGCCTTCACGCTGTTTGCGGAGAGCGAAAAGAAGGCTGATGCGGGAAAGCGTGGGCGGTTCAACCTGCGGGAGAAGCTCGTACTGGCGTTGTGCGACGAGGCGGAAATCTCTTCGACCCGTGGCACGATCCAGTTCGACTGCGCGGGCCGTCGTCACAGGCGCATCAAACGTGCTCAGGGTTCCGTCTTCAGCGGCACGCTTCGGATGACGCAGGAGGAGATCGATCACTGCGAGAAGGCGATTCACCAGCTCATACCGCCATCGAATATCACGACTCATTTCAACGGGGTGAAGATCGGAGCGCGAAAGCCTCTCGCGACGGCGGTCGCCACCTTGCCTACTGAGCAGGCCGACTCCGAGGGTTTCCTTCGGCGAACCAGCCGCAGCACCACCATCGAACTGCACGAGCCGGAGGACGGCGAAACCGCAATGCTCTACGAGATGGGAATCCCGGTGATCCCAACGGGCGACCGCTGGCACGTCAATGTAATGCAGAAGGTCCCGCTCACCGTCGACCGCGACAACGTCCCGCCGACCTATCTATCGCTCGTTCGGTCCATCGTGATCGAGAACATGCAGCGCAAGTTGACGGTCGATGATGCGACCTCGACGTGGGTCAGGGACGCAGTGCAACGGCACGGGGACAAGCTCGGCGGTAGTGCTATCCAGCGCCTTGTCGAGTTGCGCTTCGGAGAAAAGCGGGTGGCGTATGATCCGTCGGACCCCGAGGCAAACAAGCTCGCGGTCTCCCGTGGTTACACCGTCGTCCACGGCGGTAATCTGTCAAGGCCCGAGTGGGAGGCCGTAAAGCGGACCAATGCAATCCTCCCTGCCGGACAGGTCACGCCGAGTCCGAAGCCGTTCAGTCCGGATGGAGAACCGTTGAAAGTGTTGCCCGAGGAGCGGTGGACACCGGAGATCAAGGCTGTCGTCGCTTACATCCGACGGCTCGGTCCGATGCTCGTCGGCGCTGACGTTGCTGTTCGCATCTCCGATGATCCGGGGTGGCCTTACCTTGCAGCGTACGGAGAAGGCGATCTGACCCTGAACTTCAGGCGGTTGGGCTACAAATGGTTCCGTGCTGAGTCCCTGTCGGAGATTAACCGCCTGCTAATCCACGAACTGGGGCATCACTTCAGCGGCGACCATCTCTCGGCTGAGTACCACGACGGGCTGTGCCGCCTCGGTGCAAGGCTCGCGGAACTCGCCCTGGCGGAACCGTCCCTCTTCCGAATCCCTGATGTGATCCGCGAGCAGGCAATCGGACAGGGCGGCAGGTGTGAGGCGGTGCCAAGCTCGACCCACGAGCGCCGCAGCGCGACAGTCGGATAGGCTCCTCCCTCAACGGAGCCGAGGCAGGAACCGGGCCAGCCCTGGGGTCCGCTCCCGGTGGCTGGCCCGTTCTAAACCCGCGCTACTCGGGTCAGAACGGCCCAGACGGGGAGGCCTTCAGAAGGTGCCCCCGATGTTCTGGCCCTTCATATACTTGCGCAAAGGCGGTTCTGGATGGTGTTATTGAGAAACCGGGAACCCCGGTGGTAGAATGTGGAAGCGGGCCACCCTAGCTCAGCTGGTAGAGCGGCTGATTCGTAATCAGCAGGTCGCCGGTTCAATCCCGGCGGGTGGCTCCATAACGTTCTAAAAACAAAAGACTTCTGAGGCGCTGCTTTGCGGCATGCTGGGGGGTCAAGTCACGGGTCAAGTCACCAGCCAAAACCGCGGCGGGTCCTGCGAGCATTCGTGAAGGATACGAAGGAGCGACCGGCGCGGCCGACTTGGGGCAACCGCGCCGATCAGATTCGATCACTGGACCTGCTGTGTGGGGACCTGCTTCGTGGGAACCTGCTCTGCGGCTGCACGCTGCTTTTCCTCTTCCGCTTTCCGCTTCTCGCGCGTTACCTCGAACAAGGACTCCAGCCCCGTGACCGCCGCCTTCGTCACCTCGACCGGCACATGGGTGTAGCGGCGCGTGGTGGACAACTGCGAGTGGCCGAGCACCGTCTGGATGATGAACGGATCGGCGCCCTGCACGTGGAGCAACGTGCCGCAACTGTGGCGCGTGTCGTGGAACCGGATCGCCGGGACCTTCGCTCGTTCGCAGAGCGCGTAAAAGGCTTCGCTGACGTTTCGTTCGTGCAGAGGCGCGCCGGTCACGCTGGTGAAGAAGTATCCGCAGTCCTTCCATGCCTTCACTTTCGCGGCGTCCTCCTCCCGGCGTGCGACGTGGTGATCGACCGCGCGGTAGATGCTTTCGGTCATTGGCAGGCTGCGCTTCGAGTTCCGTTTCGGTGGCCTCTCATTCCAGTGGCCCTGCTTCTCGTTTGGCAACTTCACCCACTGGAGCGACCGCCTCACGTGGATCATGCGGCAGTCCAGATCGACGTCCTCGGGCTTCAATCCGATGGCCACGCCTTTCCGCAGTCCGAGTGACAACGCGATGATGAACAGGGCGCCGAGTCTGTCGTGCTCCGCGGCCTCGAGGAACCGGATAGCTTCATCGGCGGTGAGGGTTGCCGTGTCCTGAGGAGTGTAGTGCACCGGATCGGTGCCGAGCACCGGGTTCATATCCATGCGCCTGAGCTTCACGGCCTTGTTGAATGCCGACCTGAGCACCGCGCGCAGCAAATCGGCGGTGCGGCCGTGCTCCTCCGTGCTGGCGACATAGTTCAACTGGCGCTGCACGTCTTCCGGAGCCAACCGCGCCAGAGGCATCTTGCCGATCTTGTCCGGCAGGTGGAGCTTCAGCACGCTGTGGTAGCTCACGTAGGTGCGCGGCGCCCGGTTCGGCTTGATGAACTCGTCCAACCATGTGTTCAGCCAGTCGCGGACGGTGGCCTTGCCCGTGACCACGAGGCGGTGGGAGTCCTGCTTGCTCTTGAGGTCCGTGAGTGCGCGGCGAGCGTCTCCCTGCGTCTGCCGTACGCGCTGAAGGATCTTGCGGGAACCATCTGGATTCTGGGCGGCTACCTGTGCGACCCATGCTCCATCCTTGCGCTGGAAAAGGCTGCCCTCTCCGTCAGCCCTTGCTTTTGGCTTCTTGGCCATGGTGCTTTCTCCTCTCCTCCAAACGGTCAAACCAGAGCGCGCGGAAATGCTCGTTAGGCGGCGGCACGATGAACGAGGTGCCGGCGTTGCGCAAGTCGGCAAGGTGATTCAGAAGTTCGTTCGCCGCCTGCATCATCTCCTCATACTTTCGGACAACCTCGAGCTCGGCGTCCGTTGGGCTGTCCGGATCCTCCGGCGAGAACAGGTCGCCATCGGCGCTGCACATCGTCAGCACGATCCAGTCGCGGTAGCGCAGCGGAAGGTTGGCCTGGAATACCTCCATCCACTCCTCGAACGGGACGTCCACAAGTGCCGCTGCGATGTCCACCCATTGATGCGACAAGGCGATGTCCGCGAGCCTTTGCCGGTTCTTGGGGTAGGGCATCAGCTCGCCTCTTTCCCAGCGCGAGATAGTGATCACGCTGACGTCGGATCCGATCATCTCGGCGAGCCGCGCCTGGGAGATCTTGCCGAGTCGATCCCGCAATTGCCGGACGGCACGCGGGACATCCATTCGTATATACGACTTTGGTTGTTTCTGCATAGCACTCATGCGCTATTGTAGAGGATAGAAATGATCCGATCAAGCATAAAATACCGGCAATAGTCGAACCATTTAACTACCTCGCCTCGCACAACACCGGTATTAGCGTCTTGTCGCCCATAGAAGTTATCGACAAGCAGGTACCGCATAGATACACTGGGGCATGAAAAGACCATCCAAGCCGAATCCGGCGACGCCCGACCTCTTGGATCGCCGCGTCATGCTGCGTGTGAGGGAAGTCAGTGATCTTTGCGGCATTCCTCCGGCGACCATTTACAGCTACGTCACTCAGGGCAAGCTCCCTGCGGTCCGCGTCGGCTCAAGCATCAGAATCCCAGCGGCGGCGATCCGCGACCTGGTGGCGTAGCCATGCCTCGCGCAACCACGCCGCAGTCCCAACGTCCCGCACGCGCAAAGACGCCCACTGCTCCGGTCGAACCAACGACCAGCGCGAAAGCCGTCTCGCCCTCTCGTGTCAGTGCGGCGCCGCGAGGGACAAAAATCCTCGTACCGCAAGAGGGAAAACCGCCTGGAAGCATTCCCGTTGTTAAGCTGGTCACTCTCTATGGTGTCGAGGGTTTCGGTATCCACCGCACCGCGGGTACGATCGGCTGTTTGCTCCCTTGGACGGTGTCTCACATTGCATCCGGCCACAGGACTGGAAGGGGCGATACACCGGAGGATGCTCTGAGAAGAGCAGAACGTGCAATTGCCGAGTCCGCTCGCAAAACCGGCAGGTCGCCAGAAGCCGTGATCCAGGAAATTGCCCGGGTGACGGGAGTGCCCGCCACTCTAGCTCTTGACGCGATTCGTAGGGATGGTGGGACGCAGCCGCGCACAGAGATTGACCCCAGTATCGTGAACGAATATGCGGATGAAATGAAGGCTGGCGCGACCTTCCCGCCAGTCGTCGTATTCTTTGATGGCAACAGTTACTGGTTGGCTGACGGCTTCCACAGGGTGGATGCTTATCGAGAGGCCGGCATCATTGAGATCGAATGCTTGGTTCGCCAAGGGACGCTGGATGATGCGCGCTGGTACAGCTTCTCAGCAAACCAGACCCATGGTCTGCGACGGACGAACGAGGACAAGCGGCGGGCGGTCATGGCTGCTCTGACGCATCCCAAGTCGGCGGGCTTGAGCGACGAGCAGATCGCGATCCACGTTGGCGTCCACCGGAACACCGTGCTCGCCTACCGCAAGGAGGCCACTTGCACAAATTGTGCAAGTGAGGCCACGCTAAGATCCGGCAAGGACGGCCGTGTCATCGACACGGCGAAGATTGGCAAGTCCACCGACCGCACGGCACAGCCCAAAACCACAAGTTCGGTTGACCCAAAGCCGGAAACGGCGCCGCCGAGTTCGTCGCCCGCGAACGTTGTGGTCGCACCTGCCGAGCATGAGTCGCGCGTGATCGTCCCCACTGTAATCATGCGCGAGCAGCCGCCCGCTGAGCCCATTAAGGTGGTCGCCACTTTCAGCAAGGAAACGTCCCCCAACGCGGTGATCCGTGCAGTAGTCAGCCTCCCGGCTAAGGACTCGTCAGAAGTGCCGAAAGCTCCAGATGCAGCCCCGGAGGCGATTCATGTACCGTTCCCCGCGGCTCACCTGCGTCAACAACCGCCGGTTTCGATCGCGTCCACCGTTGAGTTGGTTGTGAAATCCGTTGTCCGTCAACTGGAGCAGCGGTTCAGCGCCGAGAGCGAGATGGGAGACGCGATGTTGTTCCATATCATCGTCCGTCTTCAGGCACTGCGGAGGTCGTCGTGAGCTCCTCGTCTCAGGCTCCGCACCCCGCGCACGCCGGGCCGCCGGCCACGAGCGCGGCAAAACCGACCAAGCGGAAGCCCCGCCCCGCACTGTGGCCCGAAGTCCGCGAGCACCAGATCATGATGATCGAGTCCGTCTACCAGCGGGATTTCGAGGACGCTCAAGAGCGGTGGGAGCGGGTGCTCAAGGAGATGCGCCTGGAAGTCTGGCACTACATTCCGGCACGCCTGGTTATTGACGCGGGAGGATGGCGCGATAAGAACCACCCGTACGCATGGGTCGCCTCGGTCACAAAGCGCAAGGCCAAGCGGCTACAACTGGCCGACCACAAAAGCGAGGAGTTGCAGGTAACGCCGGTCGGCGGCCGAACGATAGCGGACACCACCGACTATCTCAGCCAGGACATCTCGATCAGTAGGAACGGTGTCTGGAAGGCACACACTCGCCACGATGACATCGAGGAGCCGCAGGCGATGGATAACGTGGATTGGGTGTGGGTGCGTCCGGACGCTCCACGCGGTTTCACCGTGGATTGGAGCGCGGTCGGTCAAGCCGCAGGTCTCAGCCAGATCGAGACCCAGATCTTGGAGTTGCGGTCGCTTGGGCTCTCGCGATCTGAGGTTCTGGCGACTTGCGACACCGACGCCGAACGCCTAGAGATGCAAGCGGCGTGGAGAGGCGTCTGCCGCAAGATGCCGGTTGTCCGCGACATCCTGCGGACCCATAAAAAACCTGATGAATAATGTCCCCGATTTCCGAAAAGAGGGTACTAGGTCTTGAGCAGAGGATATGCGCTGCAAGGTTCACGTCGTACTCGTTTGCGAAAGCGGCGGCAAAACGATTCCGCTCGCGAGAGTCGCGGACGATGCCCTCGTCGATACTGTCGCGCGAACGGCGATAGCCGCCGCTACCGCGCGTGCCGACGAGATATCCAAGGCAGATGTTGTGCTGGGCGCACTCGAGCGCGCTGAAGCGCGACGCCTCAGCGACGTGTTGACCGAGTTGTTGCCGGGTATTACTGCTGCGCACGTAATGTAGCGGAGCCCGGAGTTTTCGAAATGGATGTCGCTCCTGACCACCACCCAGCGGCGGCACCGAACGGCCAGTCAGGCCGACAAAAACTGAAGCGCGCCGTCCCTTGCATGGGCGGCGCGCGCGAGAAAGGTGGTCCCGAGTTGGATTCTACGATCTCCAGTTTGCCAGAAAAGCGCGCAGTGCGCGAGCGCCTTTCGCCAGCGGAGGCCGAAGCCCTTACTGTCAGACTCCTCGATCTCCTACTCGACTATGGATGCTTCGACGAGTATTGGTTCCACCTGAACCAGCGGGATCTTAACGCCCAGTCGTTGCTCCGTTACGGCCGCGTCCACGGCGGCGCGCTCCGCGATTTCGCCGCCATCCTGGCGGGAATGGGGCTAACGGAATGAGCGCGGCGGTGCCACACCCGGCAGAGCAATTGATCGACGCCGGATTTCATCCTATCCCTGTACCCGACCGCTCGAAGAACCCAGGGTTCGACGGATGGCAAAACCTCCGTTTGCGACGGGACGATATACCCAAGTACTTCAACGGCAGGCCTCAAAACATCGGCGTGCTGGTGGGCGACGAGTACGGCACAACTGACGTCGATCTTGACTGGCATGAGGCTGTGCGCGCTGCGGACTTCTTCCTGCCGGATACGGGCATGATCTTCGGCCGGAAATCTAAGCCGCGAAGTCACTGGTTCTACCGGATGGACCCACCGCTGCCGAGCCGCCAATACCGCGACATCAAGGACGCCGAGGGCAAGAGGCCCATGATCGTCGAACTGCGGTGTCAAAAACAGGATGGCTCCGCCGGCTTGCAGACGATCGTGCCGCCTTCGAGGCACGACAAGACCGGCGAGGATATCGAGTTCGCGCCTGGCTGTGGATTGATGCCGGCGAACATCGATGCGGACGAGCTACTTCCAGCGGTTGCGCGGACCGCTGCTGCGGCACTCCTGGCCCGGCATTGGCCCGCACGCGGTAGCGGTCGTCACAACACGATGCTCGCGCTTGCCGGAGGGCTGGCGCGGGCCGGCTGGAACCAGGAGGAGGCCAGGCTCTTTTGCAAGGCAATCTACCATTCGCTGGCCGATCCGGACCGCACGGCGATGAACCGGTCGGACGGCGAGGTCGAATCCACCTACAAAAGGAAGGAAAGCGGCGAGGACTTCACCGGGTGGCCACACGTCATCGAAGC
Source organism: Bryobacterales bacterium (assembly GCA_020847975.1). Classification (GTDB taxonomy): domain Bacteria; phylum Acidobacteriota; class Terriglobia; order Bryobacterales; family Bryobacteraceae; genus CADEFT01. Next base: position 30,951 of record JADLBD010000043.1, read on the forward strand.
CGTGGGCGGCGAAGTCGTGGACCTGCTCGCTGAATGGCTGGGCTTTGAGAAGCCTTCTCGCAGCGTGAATCACGGTCCTTATCAAGAAAGAGACTCCGGCATCATCCGCGTGAAGGCCGGGAAAGATGGATCATCCGAGGAGGTCGTTTTACTAACGAACTTCACCGCCAGGATCACGTCGAATGTCGGCGAGGACGACGGCGTCGAAATTCGGCGATCCTTCGCGATTGAGGGAAAGCTATACCGTCAGGAGTACTCAGTCATCGTGCCGGCGAACCGGTTCTCGTCGATGGACTGGGCCATCGAATGCATTGGACCACGAGCGATCGTCTATCCTAACCAAAGAGAATGGGCGCGGACGGCGATCCAAACTCTATCCAGTGATATCCGCGAATGCCGTATTTACACCCATACTGGTTGGCGCACGATCGAAGGACGAGATCTGTATCTGCACGGCGGCGGTGCGATAGGTAAAGGCGGCTGCGTTCAGGATGTGGATGTGCGGTTGTCGGGCGCGCTGGCCAACTACAACCTCACTCTGCCGGATTCGAACCAGGCACTGATCAACGCCATCCGCGCCAGCTTGCGTTTGCTCGATGTTGCTTCCGACCGCATCAGCCATTCGTTGCTTGGCGCAACCTACCGCGCGTGCATCCGGGCATGCGATTTCTCCGTTTGGCTTGTTGGACCAACCGGTGTGTTCAAGAGTGAATTGGCGGCGCTCGCACAGCAGCACTATGGAGCGACAATGAACGCGCGGCATCTCCCCGGTAACTTTGCTTCGACCGGCAATGCGCTGGAGATGCTGGCGTTCGCGGCGAAGGATGCCGTAGTCGTCGTCGATGACTTCGCTCCGCACGGGAGCGCTCAAGATGTGAATCGGTACCACTCTACTGCGGACCGCCTTCTACGAGCAGTCGGCAACAATCAAGGTCGCGGGCGCCTATCATCGGACGCCAGGTTGCGCGAGCAGAAGCCACCCCGCGGCTTGGTCGTAGCGACCGGCGAAGATCTTCCGCGTGGGCAGAGCATCCGCGGCCGCACCTTCATCGTCGAGGTAGCCCCCGGCGACGTGCGTACTGACATTCTGACTGAGTGCCAACGATCAGCCGCCTCCGGTATGTTTACGCGAGCCATGGGCGGGTTCATCCGGTGGCTCGCCAGCAGCTATGAAACGACGCAGTCTGATTTCCAGAAGTGCGTCGAGGATGCCCGCACGCAAGCCACGAAGGCTCACGCGCGAACTCCCGGTATCGTGGCCGACCTTTGCGCCGGGTTCGAGTTCTTCCTCGTATTCGCGGTGGAGGTAGGTGCGATCACGACCGAGCAGAGGGAGACCTACTCAAGCAGATGTTGGCAAGCAATGAACGAGGTTGCCCGCGCGCAGCGGATTCAACAGACATCCAGTGAGCCGGCCGCACGATTCATCGAGCTTCTTCGTGCCGCCATCCTGTCTGGGGAGGCGCATATCGCAACTACCTACGGGAACCCGCCGGACGATCCGGAAGTGTGGGGCTGGTCGGTCGTCGGCTCGGGCGACAAGCAGCGGTCGATCCCGAAAGGTCGGTGCATCGGGTGGGTCGATGGCGCCGATCTGTACCTCGAGCCGGTTGCAAGCTACGCAGTTGCGCAGGAACTCGGCCGGAAGACCGGCGAGCCGCTGGTGGTGGGCGAAACAACATTGCGAAAACGGATGAGGGAGAAGGGACTCTTGAAGAGCGTGGACGAGAGCAGGGAGGTGCTGACGGTTCGCAAGACGATACAGCGGCAGCAGGCGTCCGTACTGCACGTCTCCACCGCGATTGTCGGGTTTTCGGGCTCGGATGTCGGGTCGTAGTCGGGTTTTTTTTGCTACCCGACAAGCGGAAGTAATTGCGGTTCAATAGCTTCCGGGGGAAATGTCGGGAATGTCGGGTGAAAATGGTGATACCACCCCCCAGGGAAATATACGGAGGTGACAGTCAATGGTGGGGGAGGCACGAAAATTCCCCAGGACCTCTCTACTCTAAAGAAAACCCGACAAACCCGACATTTTAAGAGGAAGCCCAAGCAGCAGTACGAGTTGCGGATGTCGGGTTTTCATTTTGCACCTGACATCGACCCGACAAACCCGACAGGAAACCCGACATTGAGGCACGCGTTGGGACGTAGGCTGGCGTCGGTGGCCGCTTGGTTCCCCGGAACGACCGGTCCGGCGGCGAGGTGGATTGCCGCACAACCGCGATAGCCCCAGGGAAAAAAAGAAGTGGCCGTGGCCACCATAGGAGGATCATGGAGATTCGAGAGCGCCTCGAACAACCAGCGCTGTTCGACTTCATGCCAGCGCGGCGGTTTCGGCGGACGTGGCGGCGCGTGCCGAGTAGGTGGCCGACTGCCGTCCACGAGAGTGGTCATGCCGTTGTTGCGCTTTGGTACCGGATTCCGTTCGACGTGGTGACCATTCGCCCCAGCATGGGGATGGTGTCTGGTCATCTTCGGCTGATACCGGACTCATGGATTCCTCACGCCGGTCAAACGCCTGCCGAGCTCGCTGCGAAATTGTGCGTCGTCATTGCGGCGGGTTTCGCCGCCGTTGAGCACCGAGGATTCGCCGCACGGGTACCAGGTTTGGATGCCCGGTACGAGCGCTTCGAAGAGACGTCCGATTATGAGCACATGATGAAGATCGCTGGCATGGGTGACGAGCCGCTGGAGAAGCAAGAACAACTCGCCACGAACGCACTCTCTGGCGCCCACCGGTTATTCGAATTTCCGCTGATGCAGAGTGCGCTGCTCCTCCTCGCGAGTGAGCTGGAAATGCGGATCACGGTGGAGCATCGCCAGGCTGTGTCTATTGCGGAGGGAATATGGCGACGATGAGTCAAAGGCAGTACGCCGAGCATCGAAACTGCGCTCGTAGCGCGATCCAGCGCGCGATTGCCGAGAGCCGCATCAGCACCCTGCCGGATGGCCGGATCGATCCGGACGTCGCCGACGAGGAGTGGGCCCGCAATACCAGGCAGATTCACGTGCGAGGGGTCAATCGGCACCGCCAGGGGGATGTGGGAGACGACGATGGCTTCGATTTTTCGCAGTACACAAAAGCAAGAGCAGTAAGAGAGCATTACCTTGCCAGAATTTCAAAAATTGAATACGAGAAGCTCGTCGGCAGCGTGATTTCGACGGATGAGGCGCGGATCGCGCAATTCCAGATCGACAGATTGCGTCGCGACTCGATGTTGAACATCGCCGATCGGGTCTGTGCCGCAATCGCGGCAGAAGTTCGGGAGATCATGATCGCCGCGGGTGTGCCGGTCGAGCAGGCCAACGCGATTGACATGACCAGGGTCCACACGATCATGGTCGGCGAGATTCGAAAGGGATTGAATGACTACGCCGATGGATTAACTGGTCCGGCGGCATAAAGCCGTTTCCACTCTATCGAGTCCCCACCGTGGGGACTCGCGCCATGGGGCCGGGGCCTCCTCTTCCCCCCGGGGTGGCCGTCTCCCCGCACGTTCGCTCCTTCGTGCGTCACGACGGCCTAGGAAATGCAAAACGCCGCCAGCGTGGGCCGGCGGCGTCGTTGGAATTCGGAAGGACGTGTCTACTTGGCGACGACGTGGTATACGCGTTCGCCCGCCTCGTTCTTGGCGGACCGGACCGTCAGGCCCATCCGCTTGGTCAGTTGGCCACTGACGAATCCGCGAACCGAATGCGCCTGCCAATTCGTCTGTTTCATAATCTCAGCCAGCGTTGCGCCGCCCTTGCGCGAGAGAAGCGCAATAACAGCGCTCTTTTTGCTATCCGGGCGCGATGCGGTGGCGGCCTTGGATTCGTTCCTGCTGGTGGCCATCGCCTGCTTCTTCGGCTTGGCTTCCTTCGTGTGGGCGCCTTTCTTGGCGCTCTTCTTGGCCTTGGGCGCGCGCTTCTTCTGGCTGGCCTTCTGCGTCGAGGAGGCCTTCGACGGCGCGTTGGTGGCCGCCGGTTCCGCGGCGGCGGCGGTCTTGGTATCGGTGTTCATGCTTGTCCTTTCGGTGCGGTTGATTCGCATGACGATTCATCACTCAGGCCGTGCCAGAAGGCAAGCGGAAACCGCTGATCTCGTTTGAATCACTGGAGGTGACAGATGTTCCGGAAGTATGGAGGCAATGCGGATTGTGGAAGCACCACTCTCGGTGCCGACCGTCCGCTGGCGATCATAAGGAATCTAGCAGCGCAAGCGGCGCGCAAGGCGGGAACTACCACCGAGTTCTTCATGGTGCAAATGAACTACCGGGCACTGGTCTCCACGATGCGTGCACTGATGGGCCCCCAGGGGCGTTGCCCGTGCTGTGGTCATCCGTTCGTGAACGAACGGGACATTCAGATCGAGCACATAGAACCTCCGTGCCACGCTCAGGATTGGGCGCTGTTGCATGCGCGAAACCTTCACATCTCCTGCGGTTCTTGCAATCGAACCAAGAGCGGTAAGTCGTTTGCAGCTTGGCTGGATGAGCAGGAGAGAGCGCGACTGAAATCCTGATCCACAGCTTCATGGGCGGCTACTGGCAGCGCATCTTGCTCGGCTCCAGGAGTGAGATCCGCACGCATCTGCTGAACGCCGCCTGCGGCTCGCAAGGGGTCGGTTACTAACTGACCCCTTCACCATCGCAATCGATCTTTGGGCGTAAGCCTAAAGCGGGCGCAAGCCCGAAATTCAATCCGTGAAGGTTGAATCGCTGCACCTCATGGGGCGGCCGAGGCCGCCCCGATTTTTGGAAAGGAGAACACCGAATGTCAGATTCCGACGTGGAGGTTTTACGAGTGAATGCTCGACGGGCGGCGCTGGTTGAGGCTGAACTGCAAAGGCGGTTGGCTGCAACTCGTGCCGAGATCGATGAACATGAGGCCGACCCTGGCGAGATGGAAGAGAAGCGGCGCTGTCTTCATGCCGAGAAGCGCGAGCTTCTGAAGAGGATCGAATCCGTGCAATGGGAACGCGGGTTTCTGGCGCAGAAAATCATTGCGGCAGAGTCGGGCAAAGAGGCGGCGCGGGTGTTCGAGGTCAGGATTCTAACGACAGTTTGAAAGGAGAAATTCGATGCAGCTATTACCACAGATTTTTCGGCGTTCCCCAGAGGACGCGGATGCGGAGATCAACCGCTTGCTCGAACGCGAGCAGGAACTCGTCGCCGAGCGCCAGGCGAAGGCGCAGGAAATCGCGGCGCTCGAGCAGCGAATCGGCCAGGAGTATCTCGACGGCGATGGCGAGGCAAGCCTCACCGATCTGACTCGCCTTCGCGTTCAGGTCGAGGCGATCAACCGTGCGATCATCGCCGCGCGTGACCGCCGATTGGAGGCGACGCGTGCGAAGGTACGCGGTCGGGCCGGTCAGATCCGGCGCCAGGCCGAAGAGAAGAAGGCCGAACTCGACACGCTGAACAGCGAGACCGGCGCGCTGTTACGCAAGCTCGCCGAACTCGAGGGGGTTGATTACGACCATTCGATTCTGAGCTCGCAGCGCTGCGGAGATTGGTACAGCCTTCCGAATTTTCGGCGACCGCCCGAAGAGTGGCTGGGACCGTCGGACGTTTCGCCGGATCCATCAAACGGCAGATATCAGACACCGCGGAGTCGTCGTTTGCGGGAGGAGATCGAGTCGTTGTTTGCCGAGGCGGCGAAGGTGGAGGCCGAGGTTGACCGGATCACGCTGGAAGAAGCCTCGGGCATCGGCGACCGGAGCGCCGCCGCGTGACCGGGGACGATCTTCGGTCGCGGATGCGCAATGACGCAATCGCGATTGCGGCCGGCAGGATTGCCGAAAGCAAAGTGGCCCACCTTGGAAGCCGCGAGCGAATAGCGCACCATGAGGCGGCACATATTGTGATCGCGGCGGCGCTCGATCTGTTTCCGTTGAGCGCGAGCATCATCAGGCAACCACATCTCAAGGTGGGCCGCAACGGCCATCTCCGAGGCTATGCGTGGTATTCGTTTCAGAGGCCAGAGAATCCTCTGCCGGCGGACGCCAAGCCCAAATGGCCGGAAGAGAGTCAAACGGACCGGCAGCGGGTGGCCCGATACGCGCTCCTGCTGGCCGACAAGATCAGTTGGCGGGGGATGCTCCAGTGGGTGCATGAACTACGTTCCATCACCCGCCAACTTGTTGACGACCACTGGGAGCAGATCCAGGCGGTCGCTTCGGGTCTCTTCGAATTCTCGGAGGTGACGCGCGAGGAGATCGAAGTATTGCTGAAAGGAGGCATGCGCGAAGACGAACTGCTCGACCTCATCGCAGCCTATCGCGCCAGTACACACGGTGAGATCCACGTTATGGGCGCGCTGGCCGGCTCGGTCGCAACCGCAATGATGACGGGCGGCAACCGCGCCGACCGCTATCGCACATGGGGCGTCGCGTTACGCGAATCCGCGCGCGCCGCCGTTGGCACCGCACTCGGCCTCCGGCTGGAGGAGGTGTCCATCGTCGTGGACGAATGCAGTCTGGGCCGGTGCCGCTTCGCGAGTGACAACGGTGCCGACCGACCTGATCGCCGAGACGTTCCGGATATTGGTGAGCTCCAGCGTGATCTGCCCCGGCTGCGCCAGCGCGCCGAGCAGTTGGTCCGCGCCGAGCTTTATCCGATTCACAAGGTTGCCGAAGCCTTGCGCACCAGGCTGATGTTGAGCGGCCAGGAAGCAACATCAATTCTTGATTCGGCGCGGGACCAGCTCGCCCGCCATGTGCTGACTGCGCCGGTCGCGCCTACCGGCAACAACCAGAAGGAGGGCGTCGCGTATGAGAGCAGTGCAGTGGCTTGACGCCATCATCAGTTATCTCTCTCCCGCCGCCGCCGGCATCCGCCGTTCGCGTGCGCGGGCCGCACTGCTCGAGGTCGGCAAGCCGCAACGCGAACAGGCACAACAGCGTCCGCGCCGACGAGGCTTCAACATATGGTGGGAACAGCGGATGGCGGCGCGGGGATGGGGCCGCTGGTAGTGGGGCCGGTGAACGCTTCGAAGGGGTGGAATCTTTTTCTACCCCAGTTCGCCTTCCGCGCCGACGGTGTGTGGACTGCCGTGATTCATGTAGTCGGTTTTTTTGCCACCGTGGCAAAAAACTCTTCCACCGGTAAGGAGAATCGATGCACAAATCAATTGACGAACTGCACGCCGACGTTGTCGCCGCGCGGAAAGCCGCCGCGGCAGCAACCAAGAGCCTGGTGGCGTCGAGGGCATGTCCTGAGCGAGCGGAGTTGATAAAGGCCTGGGTCGAAGCTGCCCACAAGAAGGCTGATGCGGTCAACGCGTACAACCGAGCTGCACATGCGCTAAATCCTGGTGGATCGCGTAGCATCATTGTGCTTCGGTTGATTGAAGCCGAGCGCAATATGCGGGTGGAGCAATAGGCCACCGGCCAGGAGGATTTCCACTCGTGCTCGCGGCTATGTGGAACGGCGCTCGTTCTCGATGGCTTCGTGCAGCAGCATCTTGATGTAGGTCTGGTATGGGACTCCTTTACGGAACGCGAGGTCCTTGGCCGCTTCGATATCGGGTTCCGGCAGGCGCATGGTTACCGTTTTGAGAGCAACCTTCCGCCGCCGGACCTGGCCGGTGCCGATCGCATGTTTCATCAGTTCTGTTGCTACGCGCTTGCCGTCACGGCTCTCCCACCAGTTGGCCTCTTGCTCGGCATTGCGAAATCTCGGAATCGTGATCGGCTTCTTGGGCATCGGTTATTTCCTCCGGAAGTAGAGGCGCTGCTGGCTCCTCGTCATCGGATAGCCGGTGACCACGCGGACAGCCTCGCCACGCATCGTATAAATGATCGTTAGTAGCCGCCCCTGGGCTGTGCGGCCGAAACACAGCACCCGCTCTTCACCGGCGTGCTGTTGAAGATCTGACTCCAGACAATCGAGCAGGATGGTCTCCTCCGCTTCCTGAGGAGTGATCTTGTGCCGCTTCAGATGCTCGATGTTCCTGGCGTCCCAAACGAACTCCACGTTTCACATTGTAAATACAATGTGAAAGCACGTCAAAGGGGATAGCAGCACCGCGAACTGCACGTCGCGGATGTCGGCACGGGCCCGTTCAATGGCGCGGATGGATAGCTTGGTAACTGCGTTCGGATCCTGGCCGGTTGCCGCGATCTCTTGGATCTTCTCGATGGCGAAGAGCTTTTCGTAGCCACGCGGAGGCCGGATGGCCAGGATACTCTTGACGACGGCTTTGGTTTGCTCGATGGTCCATCCTTCTTCGAGCATTCGCTGCCCCAGCCTCGCCCAGCAGGGTTCCGGCGCCGCATGGATCTCGGCAAGTTGGCGCATTGCGCCAACTTCGCAGAAGTCCTCCAAACCGTAAGTGCGAGTAACAGACTGAACCTGCTCGACGACCGCGCAAACTACTCTTGCCGCACAAACTTCCTGTTCGACACTCCGCGGTGGCCGGCCAATTTGCTCCGCATAGGCCTTCACGCTCCGACCGTTCATCCGGCCCTTTTCCGTCGCTGCCAAGGCGTGCATGCCACGTTCGAGCGGCGCGAGCTCGCCCTGCGCGTTCGACAGCACCAACTGCATGAACGGCGGTGTCGTCGTCCGGCTTGAGGACTGGGGCGGGGATCAGGTGACGCTTGGTTCCTTCACATAGCTCACGCTGCCGCTCGGGAGCTTTGCGATCACCTCGTCCACCACGGAAATCGTGTTCACGCTCCATTGGTTGCTGAGGGCGTAGGTCCGCCCGCCGATATGGAACAGTTCGCCATCATCGCAGAAATATCGCCGGAGATTGTACCTGCCCCCGAGCTTGGCCTGGAGTTTTGAGGCCTTGTCCTGAAACTCTTCTGCGGTGACCTCCCCGTCAACGGAGATCCACTTGTTCGGCGGGACGAGCGAGGCAAGCTGCTCCGGTGGGAAGCCCTTGGCGAGGGCCGCCTTTACGACTTCGAACACCAACCGGCGCTTTGTCAGGTGCGGGTGCGCGTTTCCATCAACCGTGAGCTCATATTTCGAAAAATCGAATTCGACGTGCTTGGCTTTCCGGTTCTCCTCAGCCTTCTTTTTGAGTTGTACAGTATACGCGTCCGCTTCCGGGAGCGGAATGACCTGCTGCACATCCAACAGAACGCGGCTCTCTAGCGCATACGGCCGCAGCCTGACACAACGGATGTCGAGTTCGTGCTCGTTGAGCCACAGCACGGAGGTTGTAATCTCTTTGGAGAATTCAGCCGAGACCAGTACGATCCGGACGTCGCGGCCAAAAACATCTTCATCGGCGGTATCCCAATTCAGAAATTGCAGAAGCCCGGTCTCGGCATCGTCGGTGCTTCCGGTTTGCTCCAGGTATCGCGCGTAGACCTCCACCGCCTTGGTGAATGTCATGGCCGAGACCATCGCAGCGTACCTAACGGCCTGCAATTCCATGTGCCCGCCATCCTCGGTGCGCTTGAGCTCGATCACGACCAGGTTCGCGTCGCGGTCAACACCGAGAAGATCGACGCGGCGTTTGCTTTCATCCCACTCGCAGAATTCCTCGGCGATCACCAGCGTGTCAGGAGCGATTACGTGAATGTGCTGTTTCAGCAGCCGTTGGAGATCGAACCGCTCGACGATCTCCTGGGCGGCAAATGTGGTCTGATTGAGGGCGGTGATCGCGGTCTTGGTGAGCTCGTAGAGTGCCACGGTTCCTCCTTCGGTTGCGCTGCCTTTCTGCGAACGTGAGAATCACGATTATCTCAACTTCTTGTTCATGTTCTTGTCCGCGTATCCTGTGTTGTTGTCGGGCCGGCGGTGTGATGAAGAGCGGCCAGCGCCGAGTGGCCAGAGCCGCGCGACATAATTCCCGTTCAGCCTACGCTGCACGAGAGCCTCGCCGCCCATGCGTGATGCGCTCAAGGCGTGGGCACAAGGCGCCCTGACCACGATCGAGCAGAACTCGCGTCTCTCCGAACAGCGCCGGAATGATCATCGTGACCAATCGGGGGTGAGTCGAACGATAAAATAACCTGTTGATGCTCGATCCGATCCTAAGGCTTGCTGTGGCCATGCAGAGCAGTAAGGGCGTGTACGCGCCGTTGCTGGGCTCCGGCGTGTCACGATCTGCCGCAATTCCCACGGGGTGGGAGGTCATCCTCGATCTCATCCGGAAGCTCGCTCATGCGAAGGGTGAGAGCTGCGAGCCCGATCCGGAGGCCTGGTACCGGGCCTTAACCGGCGCCGAACCAGACTACTCGGACATCCTCGATCAACTCACGCTGACGTCGGCTGAGCGCGTGCAATTGCTGCGGTCGTACTTTGAGCCCAGCGACGAGGACCGGGAGCGCGGCAGGAAGGCACCGTCGCCGGCTCACCGCGCGGTCGCGACGTTGGTGGCCAAGGGCTATGTCCGCGTGGTCGTCACGACGAACTTCGACAGGCTTCTGGAGCAGGCGCTGGCCGATGTGGGTGTCCAACCGACTGTCATCAGCACGTTGGACGCAGTCCAGGGAGCACTCCCGCTCACCCACTCGACATGCACGATCATCAAGGTCCACGGCGACTACCTGGACAGCAGGTTGAAGAACACCAGGCCCGAACTCGCCGCCTACGACAGGCCGTTGAACGATTTGCTGGATCGCGTGTTCGACGAATACGGCATCATCGTGTGCGGATGGTCGGCTGAATGGGATGTGGCCCTGCGAGCCGCAATGGAGCGGTGCGCCACACATCGGTTCGGGACCTATTGGGCCGCGCACCGCGGAAAGGTTGCAGGTGAAGCCGAGAAGCTGATTGGGCTGCGCCGCGCCACTGTGGTGCCGATCACGGATGCCGACTCCTTCTTCCGGGAGCTCGCCGAGAAGATCACCGCGCTCGAAGACTTCGCGTTGACAGATCCAGTGTCCGCTAAAGTGGCGGTCACTCGGATGAAGCGGTACTTGGCTTCTCCGGATCAGAGGATCAACCTGTATGACCTTGTGAACGCCGAAACAGAGCGCGTGCATGCTGCCATCAACGGAGCGAGGTTCAATCCGGATGATCGTAACATCAGTCCGGAAATCACGCTCGCCAGATTGCGCGCCTATGAAGCGGAAACGAGCGTCCTGCTTTCGATGCTTGCCTGCGGAGGCTACCGGGCGAACAAGAAGCAATTCGAAGTCTTGGGCAGTGCGATAACGCGCCTGGCGAACGACGAAGGCGGCAGGGGCGGTTTGGTAGTGTGGCTGAGCCTGCGCAGGTATCCCGGAATGCTGGCGTTCTACGCGGCGGGCATTGCGGCGGTGGCCAATAGGAAATACGGGCTGTTGAAGCACATCTTCGGGCTCCAGATCAGGAAAGACCGACACCGACCGGAGGAGTTGCTCCTGGAACCGCTCTCACCGCTGCGAGTGCTCGAACGAGATGGTCAACTCCTTCCTGGACGTGACCGTGAGTTCACACCGCTCAACAACCACGTCTTCGAAGTCATGCGGGGCCCGCTCCGTGATTACCTCCCCGATGACCTCGCTTACGAACAGGCGTTCGATTGGTTCGAGTATCTGGTCGGCTTGGTGCACTGCGACCTCACCGCCACACCAGAGGAGATCGACGCGGTGAAGAACGACCCGGCCGCCGGCATCTGGGGTCCGATTGGCCGATTCCTGTGGAGCCAGCGGTCATCCGATAGCAGCATTCAAAGGCGTTCCCGCTTTGAACCTGGCGGCGCGTACCCTGATGCCGTGACTGCCATCTTGAGGGCCGGCTTCTTCGGTTCTTCCGGCGGCAACCTGAATTACGATCGGTTCCTGCTGATCAAAAGAGGCTTTGATGTTCTCGTCGAGCATGCGCGAAGACAGAAGAACGTGTGGTGATCTATCGGAGCTTGACGGCAGTATAGGATAGGTCGAATGAGAACCATCCTCACGTGGATTCAGTTAATCGCGACTGCTGGTGCAGCGCTCTTCTGGTTTTGGTCTGCGATTATGCATATTCCCGATCTGATGCAAACCAGGCTCAGTGGGCCCGAATCCATTACTGAGATCATGCGAAGGCAGTCGCGTCGGAGCGCTATCGCAGCGTTCTGTGCAGGACTGGCCGCCGTCGTACAAGCGGCGCTCGTGACTCTGAGCAGGCAGTAGGGATCATGGTCCGTCAAAGTGGGCCTGAGAGATGCTGCCGGCATGGGCCGACGAAGGAGGACGCTTCTCCGGGGTCAAGTCACGGGTCCAGTCACGACGAATGATCCAGATAGACGCAAAATAGCGGATAGAATTCTGAACTTATAGTAAATAAAAGGTTTAGCTGCAAACCGTTGAATCTGCTAAGTCTTTGAAAACACGTCATCCCCACATTCGTAATCAGCAGGTCGCCGGTTCAATCCCGGCGGGTGGCTCCATCTCCTTCTGAAAATAAGCGCTTCCCTTCGGCATGAGAATACGTATTTTCCCAGGTGCTCCCTGGCGTTGCGCCACGGCGTGAGGGGCGCTTTATGTTGCTCACCCGCATGAATTACTGGATGTGGGGTGGCTCATGCTTGGCGGGTTTCGGTTCTTCCTCGTGCTGCCTTCGTGACCTCGATCGGCCCACAAGCCTCTTGCGGTGACTCGATCAGTCCCGCCAGCGTCTGCAGGAACCGCGCCGCCGGCGCCCCATCGATCAACCGGTGGTCGAAAGTAAGGCTCAGCATCATCTGCTCCCGTGTCGCCAGCACCCCGTTGCCGGACGCCACCACCTCCCACCGGATCACTCCCATCCCGAGCACCGCAGTTTCCGGAAATTGAATCATCGGTGTAAATGCTTCCACTCCGAAAGCCCCCAGGTTGGTGATCGTGAACACGCCGCCTTCGAGATCAGCGGCCGGAATGCGGCGGCTTTGCGCTGCGGCAATCAACTCCCGCGAACGCGCGGCCACTTGCTCCAAAGTGAGCGAGGGTACATCTCGAACCACCGGAACCAGAAGGCCATGCGGTGTATCGACAGCGATTCCGATGTGGATCTCTTTGGTAAGCACGATGCGGTCCTCCTCCCATCGCCCCGCCAGTAGCGGATGGGCTTGCAGGGCCGCCGCCGCCAGTTTCGTCACGATGTCCGTGTACGAAGGCGCCGCCGCCCCCCCGCGCAGCTTCCACTGCTTGCGCAGATGGACCATTTCCGTGGCATCAACCCGGCGCGTGAGCGTGACCGGAGCCGTGTTCTCACGGCTTCGCATCATGCGCGCGGCGATAGTCCGGCGCAACGTCGTCAGCGGAACGCTCTCTACCGCTGCCGGAGCCTCCGCTTTCCTCGCAAACGCCTCCCTCACATCCTTCTCGCGAACCCTGCCGCCTTTTCCGCTTCCCTGCAAGGCGTAGGTGTCGACACCCAGTTGCTGTGCCACCCGGCTGGCACGCGGCGTCACGGGCGCTTTGCCCGGCTGCGCCGCCACCGTTTCAACATGCACCACGGCAACAGCCGCCGCCTGCGGAACAGCTTCTCCTTTCGCCAGCAAATACCCGAGCCGCTGCCCGGGCGTCACCGCATCCCCAGGCAGTGGCGCGCCGGAGGGAATATGCAGAATGCCGCTATCGAGAGACTCGAAGTCCATCGTTACCTTGTCGCTCTCCACAGCAAACAACGGTTCGCCCGCGCTCACGGGCTCGCCATCGCGCTTCAGCCAAGCCGAAAACACGCCTTCTTCCATCGACCAGCCGAGCCGCGGAACCGTGATCTCGATTGCCATGGCTACTCCAGGATCAAGGCCCGGATGGCCGCCGCAATCTGGTCCACCGACGGTGTCACCGCGGCTTCCAGTGTGGGGCTGTACGGCGTGGGTGCGAACGCGCCGTTGAGACGGCGGATGGGCGCGTCCAGATCGTTGAAGCCCGCATCAGCCGCCTGGGCGGCGATTTCCGCTCCAATTCCGCAAGGCCCGAACGATTCATCGACGATCAGCAGCCTTCCGGTCTTGTGCAGCGAGGCAAGAATCGCTGGCGTGTCGAGCGGCGAAACCGTTCGCGGATCCAACACCTCCACGGAGATCCCCTCCCCGGCAAGCGCTTCCGCGGCTGCAGCGGCATGCTGCACCATCAGTCCGATCGCCACCACCGTCGCCTGCTGCCCTTCGCGGACCACCCGGGCCTTGCCGAACTCGATTTCATATGGCTCCGCGGGCGCCGCTCCTTTCACGGACATCAGCTCTCTTGGCTCGAGAAACAACACCGGATCGTCGCAGCGCAGCGCGTGGGTGAACAGCCCCTTGGCATCGTACGGTGTGGATGGCATTACCACCCGCAGGCCCGGAATGTGGCTGTAGATCGACTGATAGCTTCCGGAATGATGCGTCGCCGCCGAATGCCCGATGCCGATGCAGCCGCGCAGCAGCACCGGCATCTTCAGCCTTCCGCTGCTCATGTACTGCAACTTCGCAATCTGGTTCACAATTTCGCCGAAGGCATCATTGAGGAAGTCGATGAACATGAAGTCGACCACCGGCCGCGCCCCCGCCATCGCAGCGCCGCACGCCAACCCTGTAAAGCCGCGCTCGGAAATCGGCGTGTCGCGCAGACGCGCCGCGCCGTATTTCGCAAACAGTCCCGCTGTCGTGCCGAAGTTGCCTCCCCTTGCGCCAATGCCCTCGCCAAATACAAAGATCCGGGGGTTCCGCTCCATCTCGTGATCAAGCGCTTCGAGCGTGGCTGCCGCCAGCGAAATGGGGGGGCGCGCCGAGGAAACCACTTCCGGGTCCGGGATTCGAGCCCTGCGTCCTGCCGCATACACATGCGTGGCCGCAGCCTCCGCCGGAGGCCACGGAGCCCGCTCTGCCTCCTCGCTGGCATTCCGCACTTCTTCCCTTATCCCGGCGTCCATTGCATCCAGTTCGGCTTCGGTGGACTCGCCGGAAGCAATCAGCGTCGCCCGGAACCGTTTGATGGGACACCGCTCGCGCCACGCCGCCACTTCCTCTCTCGTCCGGTACGTATAATCGCCCATCCCCTCCGCGTGCGCTCGCGTGCGGTACGTCTTGCATTCCAGCAGAGTGGGCCCGCCCCCGGAGCGCGCTCTCCGGATCGCTATCTCTGCTGCTTCCGCCACCGCGAGCACATCGTTGCCGTCCACCTGGATGCCCGGCATCCCATACGCCGCCGCGCGCGAGGCGACATCCGGATTCCCGGCCGCATATTGAAACGGAACCTCGGTGGCGAACTGGTTGTTCTCGCAGACGAAGACGGCGGGCAGTTTCCAGATGGATGCCATGTTCAGCCCCTCGTGAAACGCTCCGTTGTTCACCGCGCCATCGCCGAAGAACGCCACGGCTATCCGGCTGCCGCCGAGCAGTTGGAAGCTGTATCCCGCGCCCGCTGCCTGCAAGATACACGGTCCGACGATTCCGCTGGTGCCCATCATCCCGATCTCCGGCGAAAACAGGTGCATCGAGCCGCCGCGCCCGTGCGAACATCCCGGCTCGCGGCCGAATAATTCGGCAATCAAGGCAAACGGCGGCATCCCCTTGGCCAGCGCGTGCCCGTGTCCGCGATGCGTGCTGAACACGGCGTCATCCGGACGCAGGTGCAAACAGACGCCCGAGGCTATCGCCTCTTCTCCGACATACGTGTGGCAGGCGCCGTGAATCAGCCCGCGCGCGTGGCATCGCGCCAGTTGCTCCTCGCAAACCCGGATCAATTGCATCGTGCGGTACAGAAAGCGGAATTGCTCCGTCATACGCGTGTCGCCTTGTGGCGTACCGATCCCCCGGCATTCATCGCCAGATTGCCGCCGTCCATGGGGATAAGCGCTCCCGTGATCCATTGCGAGGCGTCGGAGGCTAGCAGCACCGACAACCCCTTGATGTCGTCCGGATGGCCGAATCGGCCCACGGGGATGCCGCTGAGAAACTGCGCCCGCAGGCCCGGCTTCTCCGCGATGCGTTTTTCAAGCCCTGGGTTTAGAACCTGCGCTGGAAGGATCGCATTCACACGCACTCCGCCGGCGGCCCACTCCGTGCTGAGTTCGCGCGTCATCTGGACTACGGCGCCCATCGCCATGCTGTAGGCGATATGGCCCCGTCCAAGCGCCGTAACACTCGCCAGCGAGCCGATGTTGACAATGCTGCCTTTGCCCGCCGCGAGCATCCGCCGCCCCGCCTCCTGGCAGGCGCAGAAACGCCCCAGCACCAGATTGCGCCATACCTGCTCCACCGCTTCGAGCGAGATCTCTTCCGGAGGAGTCATAATGGACTCCCCGGCCACGTTGCCCAGAAAGTCAATGCGGCCAAACTCATTGTCGAGCCGGCGGAAGATCTCCCTCACCTGTGCGGGTTCGGACACATCGTGACGCAGCGCGATGGCGCGCCGCCCCAGTCTTGTGATGGCTTCCGCCGTCTGTGCGCAGCCGGCTTCGTTGAGATCCACCAGCAGCAGGTCTGCTCCGGCTTCTGCCAGCGCCAGCGCCATCGCCCGGCCCATCCCCTGCGCGGCGCCGCTCACCACGGCAACTTTGCCGCTGAGATCGAAGAGGTCTGTGGACATAAAGTATTCCGGCTCTATAGCAGAATCTGTGGGCAGATCGGGCAACTGTTAATTGGGAAGAGATCCATTTGTTCTGATGAGGGGCTTTGCCCCCCCAAGCCCCCCAGGATTTATCGCAGTTTTCTTCCAGAGTGG
>JADLBD010000044.1 GCA_020847975.1 Bryobacterales bacterium
AGGTTGGGTTACCATGCAAAGGTATGCCTACTGGCGCGGAATTATTTGCTTCCTCTGTTGTCAAACTCGGAATTGATACCATCTTCACCCTCGTTGGGGATCATCTGAATGAAGTCCTGCTGGCCCTGGCTCAGGCCGGAGTGCGCATCATTGATCAGCGGCACGAATCGGGCGTCACGCACGCCGCCGACGGCTGGGCGCGCATCCATCGCAAGCCTGCTCTTACTCTCGTAACGGGCGGGCCCGGACACACCAATTCGCTCACCGGAATCGCCACCGCGCACCTGAACGGTAGTCCTTTGATTGCCGTTAGCGGCTCGCCTTCCACGCTGTTCGCCGGGCGCCAGGTCTTTCAAGTCATGGACCAGGCGGCCATGGCGGCGCCTTCCACCAAATGGAGCGCCGATGCCGTCAGTCCGGCGCATATTCCTTACTTGTTGGGCCGGGCTTACAACGAGGCGAACTCGGGCCGCAAAGGAGCAGTTCATCTCTCCATCCCCGTCAATGTGTTTGCCTCCTCCACCGACACTTCGCTGCCGATGCCTTCCGCCCAGTCTCAACCCTGCCTCGCCCCCTCGCGGGAGGAAGTGGAACAGGCCATCGGAACCTTGTTTCAGGCCGAGCGACCTGTGGTGATTGCCGGAAGCGGCATCTGGTGGGGCGAGGCGGAGCGCGAACTCGAGCAGTTTCTCAAGGTCACGCGCCTGCCCCTGTTCACCGTCACCATGTCTCGCGCGGTCATCTCCGATCACGCGCGGAACGTCTTCGGCTACGCCGACCCGGCCATCAACAAGGGATGCCTCCCCGCATTTCAGGAAGCCGATGTCGTGCTGTTGCTCGGCAAGCGTTTGGATTACCGCCTGGCGCTCGGCGGTCCGCGGCTGTTTTCCCCCTCCGCTAAGATCATCCAGGTGGACCTGCACGCGCCTGAACTCGGCGCGGCGCGGCCCATTGCGCAAGGCATCTGCGCCGGCGTCAAAGCCACGCTCGAAGCCATGCGCGAACTGGCCGGGACCAAGCCCTGGGCGCCGCTCGATAAGTGGACCCGCAAACTGCGCAAGTACGCAACGGAATACCAGGCAGGTTTGAACCAACTGGCCGAAGACCGGAGTTCCCCCATGCACCCGGCGGCCGTCTTCGCCACGCTCCGCGACGCGCTCCCGAAAAATACGCTCTATGCCTGGGATGGCGGAGACTTCGTCCACTGGGGGCGCGCCATGATTCCCGCTACCCAGCGCGGCGGGTGGCTGCGTCTCGGCCCCATGGGAACCATCGGCTCAGCGCTGCCCATCAGCATCTCGCTTCAGATGGCGAATCCCGGCAAACCCGTGGTCATGATCACCGGCGACGGCTCGCTCGGCTTCTACCTGGCGGAGTTGGAGACCCTCGTACGCTACAAACTTCCCGTTGTGATCATCGTCGGGAACGACAGCGGATGGGGCCTGGAGCGCGAACTGCAGCGCGAATTGACGGGCAATGGAACCGTCGCCTGTGAGTTGCAGCAGACGCGCTATGACGTCATCATGAAGGGCTTTGGAGGCGATGGCGAAACCGTCGAGCGCATCCAGGACCTTGCCCCCGCCGTGAAGCGCGCCTTTTCTTCCGGCAAGCCCTACCTGCTGAACCTCGTCATCAAAGGATCGCGTTCTCCATTCACCGAGTGGCAGATTGCCGGCAAGAAAAAGTAAAGTCTACTTCCGGGGGGAGTCCCGGTGGACTTCCTTCACTTTGTAACCGGCGCGGGCGAGACGCTTCCGGATCTCGCTCGCCATCATGACGCTGCGGTGCTGGCCTCCGGTGCAGCCGAAGGAGATCGTGAGGTAGCTCTTTCCTTCGCGAATGTAATGGGGAATGAGATATACCAGCAACTGCGTGATGCGCTCCACGAATTCCCGGGTCTGCGGAAAGGAACGGATATAGCGCGCGACGCTGGGGTGCCTGCCGGTGAGGTGTTTGAACTCGGGGATGTAGTTGGGGTTGGGTAGAAACCGCACGTCAAATACCAGGTCGCTATCCGGCGGCACCCCATGGCGGTATCCGAAACTGGTGACGCAGATCAGCAGTTTCGATTCTTCACGCGCGCCGCGAAACTTCTCAGCAATGACCTCGCGCAGTTCATGGACATTGAACCGCGTGGTATCGAAAACGTAGTCGGCAATCGCGCGCACCGGAGCCAGCATCTCCCGCTCCTTGCGCAGGTTCTGCGCCACCGAAACCTGCTTGCCGAGAGGGTGCGGACGGCGTGTTTCGCTGTAGCGGCGAATGAGGACCGCATCATCGGCTTCCAGAAAAACGAGCGTCGTCCGAAGCTCCGTCCGCAGCCGCGAATAGATTTCCGGAAACTGCCGCAGCGAGTCGCCTTCCCGTACATCCACCCCAAGCGCCGCGCTGACAATGCTCGGAGACGACTTGGTCAATTCCGCAAACTTCGGAATCAGCGAAGTGGGCAGATTATCCACCGAATAGTAGCCCAGGTCCTCCAGACACTTGAGTACAGTGCCCTTCCCGGATCCGCTGAGTCCGGTAATGATCACCAGTTCCGGTTGGGGACCGCTGGGTTTCGCCGGACTCTCGGATTTCGCCATCAGAGCAATTTTCAGGATTCAATGAGATCGAAGTGGCCATCCCGCCGCTTCACGAGGACATGCAGACGCTCGGATTCGGCGTCGCGGTAGACCATGTAGTCCTCTTCTCCGATTTCCAGGATCGCTTCGTCCACGGTCATCGGCTTTGCCGCTCCGTCATTGCCGACTTTGAATACCTTGCTCGAGGCGGGACGGGCTTTCCTGGCTGCCGTCTTGGCGGCCGGCGGCGCCGCAGCCTTCGATTTCGCGGCCGCCGCCACCGGGGCGGCTACTTCCTGTTTGGACTTGGCCGCGGGGCGGCGTTTCGTGTCGCGCCACTTGGCCCGCGACTTGACTATCTGTTTTTCCAGCTTGTCAATCGCCCCCGTTATGGCCTGCAATTGATCCGCATGCGAGTGCAACACCGCCAGCGGATGATCGTAATAGTGGACCGTGATCTCCGCGCGGTGAAGGTGGCGCTCAGTGGTCAGAATCACGTGCGCTCCCTTCTCGCCCCCGCGGTCGAGCAATTTCGCAAGCTTGGCGAACTTCGCGTCAAGCTTCTTCTGCTGCGCGGGAGAAAAAGCGGCCTGGCCTGTGTAATTGATTTTCATGAGATTCTCCAATGAGAAGGACCGTTCGCGACGGCATGCGCGTTCCCTCTATTCGCGCCGCCGCCGCACATGCGTGGACGGAATTCCCATGTCCTCGCGATATTTCGCAACCGTCCGGCGCGTTACCTGAATGCCTTCCGATTGCAGCCGTTCGGTAATCTGCTCGTCGGTCAACGGATGCGCCGGATCTTCCTCCTCGATCATCTTCTTCACCCGGCGCTTGAGAATGAGGAGGGGAGTGCCGCCGCCGGAGGGCCCCTGTACGGCTTCCGAGAAGAAAAAGCGCAACTCGAAAACACCCTGCGGGGTGTGCGCGTACTTGTTGGCCACCGCCCGGCTCACAGTCGAGGCGTGTACGCCAATCTCTTCGGCCACTTCCTTGATCATCATCGGCCGCAGGTAATCGAGCCCGTTCTCCAGAAACTCCGTCTGGCGTCCGATGATCGCCTGGCAGACCTTGAAAATGGTTTGCTTGCGCTGCTCGATGTTCTTCATCAATTGGAGCGCCGATTGGTAACGCTCCTTCATGTAGTTCCGCACTTCCTTGCTCGGCTCCTGATCCCGATCGAGGAGCTTGCGGTATTCAGGATTCAGACGGATCTGCGGCAGGTCTTCATCACTGATCTGAATGATATAGTCATCGCCGTCTTTGTAGATATAGACATCCGGCTGGACAACGCGCGCTCCGACGCTCGAATACCGCAGCCCTGGGCGCGGATCCAGATGGCGGATCACCTCCATCGCGATCCGGATGTGCTCGAGCGGCCGGCCCATGACTCGGGCCATTTCCTTGAACTGGCCCTTCTCGAGCAATTTCATGTGCTCGGATATGATCTGCCACGCTACGCCGCCTTTGCCGTTCCGGCTCTCCAGTTGCAGCAGCAGGCACTCCTGCGGCGTCCGCGCGCCAACTCCCGCGGGATCGCAGGATTGTACCGCCTTGAGCGCCGCTTCCAGATCTTCAGCCTTCAGATTGCCCGCCGCCGCCAGTTCTTCCAACGGTTCCGTCAGATAGCCGTTCTCATCCAGGTTGCCCACAATCGCGTCGGCGGCGTCGCGAACGTCGTCCGTCAACACCATCAGCGCCAGTTGCTGGTCAAGGTGGCTGGTAAGCGTGACCGGCGAAGACAGAAAGGTCTCAAAGGACGGCTTGTCCACCGATTCCGATGCCGGGCTCTTATAGCCGGGATCGAGGTAGTCGTCAAAATAAGACCCGAAATCGATCTCGTCGAAGCTGTCCGTGGTCTGTGTGGCCGCGGTTTCGGCGCTTTGCCCCTCCACCGCGCCGCCACGATCCGGTTCAGTGAGTTCCGGCTCGAACCCCGCCGTACTCTCCAGCGCCTCCGCCTGCGATTCCACCTGCAAGGGTTGTGTGATGCCGCTGTCGGCGGGGTCCGATACGCGTTCCGCTTCGAGCAGCGTCTGCACTTCCTGCGGTGTAAGCTCCTCTCCGCCTTCTGATTCCTCGAGAAATGGATTGTTGGCCATTTCCTCCGAAATCATCTCCTTCAACTCCAGGCGGGTCAGATGGAGCACCGTCACCATCTGGACGAGGCCAGGCGTGAGAATTTGCTTTTGCGCGACCCGTAGTTGTAACCTTGGCGAAAGCAATCGTACCTCTGACGTTCATTCTATCAGTGCCGCCGCCCCAATGGTGCCGCGGATTCGCGTTGGCGTGCATACCCCGACACCCGCAACAGTTCACGTGCGCGTAGGGCATTGTGCCGCTGAGCATCGCGCAGCTCAGTGGGAACGCCTGCGGCGACGCTTGAGGTCGCGCAGGCGCTTCCGCCTGTTTTCAATGCGATTGGCTTCCTGCCTATCGCTGCGCGCGGCGGCTCCGTCCACGAACTCGCGGAACATCTGATAATGCCGTTCGAGACGCGCCACATACTCCGGCGACTGAACCAGGAGTCGAAACAGATTCAGAAGGGCGGCGGAGTACCTGGTCTGTGGATTGAGCGGGTCGAGATAAGGGCCTTTCATTTCGGCGGGATCACTGCCGGCACTGCTCCAGCGGCGGTAGAAATCCAGACTTTCCCAGCCGTAGCCGATGGTAGCCCAAACCTTGCTCCATCCGGTCTCGGGTCGCAACACATCGATGATCACCCGCCGGCAGTCGCAACCCGGTTCGTCGCAGTACAATTCCAAGAACCCATATTCCCCTTCCGGAAGGTCTTGGCCCGGCGGAATCGCAACAGACTTTGTTTCTCGTGCTCCCACCTCCGGGAATAGCTCCATAAAGGGAATCATGGGCATGGGTTCATCTCCGAGTCTCCGCTGCGTTGCTTGGCTGATCAGAGCGAATTTCGCTGAAACGTATCTCGCCGAATCGTTTCACGTATGGCGGATGCGGCCGGCGTGCCGGTCAGCTACCGGCCCAGACCACTTGAACTGTTACCCGATACCCTAAGAGTATGGCTCGGCTGCTCTGGGTGCTGGTCTTGTGTTGGCCCGCGTTCGGGAAATGGTGGCGCGTGGAAAGCGGCCCCTTTGTTGTGTTTTCCGATGTGGGGGAACGTGCCGCCGCCATCACCGCCCAGCGCCTGGATCTCGCCCGCGGAGCCTTCGCCGGCCTCGCAGGCGGGCGCGGCACACTGCCGCTGCCTGTAACGGCGTTCGTACTCTCCGAGCGCCGCTTCGACGTGCTGCGGCCCGCCGCCAACACGAAAGGCTTCTACCAAAGCGCGCCCGAGCGTGATTTCATCGCCCTCCGCTGGGGTTCACTCGACTTCCCGCGCGTCGTCCTCCACGAGTACGTCCACATGGCGCTCAACCACGGTTCGGGGCCCCTGCCGCAGTGGCTCGAAGAAGGTCTGGCCGAGTTTCACTCCACCCTCGAGGCGGCCGGGGACCGGGTCCGCCTCGGCCTTCCCGTTCCCGAGCATGTGCGCCTCCTCGCCGTCAGCCCATGGCTGGGCGCGGCGGAGTTGTCACGGATCGACAAGAATTCCCGCGAGTTCAATGAAGGGACGCGCGCCGGGGTGTTCTACGCCGAAAGTTGGGCCATGGTCCACATGCTGCGCTTGAGCGAAGGCTATCGCAAAGGCTTCCCTTTTTTCCTCGCGGCGCTACAGAAAGGAGACCGCCAAGCCGCGGCTTTCTTCCAGGCATTCGGCAAGTCCTTCTTCGAGGCCGTGACGGACCTGAAGCAGTACATGGACCGGCAGAGCTTTCCCGTGGTGCAGTACAAGGCGGATCTGGGCGCGCCCCAACAAACCGCCGCCCCCCGGCAAGTCTCCGATCTGCGCGGCGAGATGGCATATGCGGGACTCGCCTGGGCGGCGGGCCACCCCGAAGAAGCCGGAAAAGTGTACCAGCGGATTTCTGAGCATAAGCCGGAAGACTCGGAAACTGCCTTCGCTCTCGGCAGGCTGGCGCTCGCCCAGAAGCGGAATGAAGCCGCCGCCCGCTACTTCGAGATGGCGACGCAATTCCCCAATGCCGCCGCCGCTGTCTTCTTCGAGTACGCCATGCTCCTGCGCGATACCGGTGGAAGTCCTCACCTGGCGCGGAAGAACCTCCTCGAGGCTGTGAAGCGGAATCCGGGTTTTGCCGAAGCGCAGTTCCTGTTGGGTGTCGCCGCGGCAAACGAAAACCGGCACGCCGAGGCGATCCCCTACCTCGAACGTGCCGCTGCCATCTTCCCCCGGCAATCCTACTTCTGGCATGCTCTCGCCATCAGCTATTTCGCCGCGGGCAGGAAGGAAGATGCTCAGCGCGCGGCCCGCAAAGCATTGGAATCCGCCGCCACGCCGCAGCAGGCGGAGATGGCGCGCCAAGCCGTACGGCTCATCGAAACGCCGGACCCGCCGTCCCGCGCAATGCGTCCTGAGGTCAATGTGCCCGATAGCTGGCGCAACAAGGAAGGCGATTCGCGTCTCGAGGGCGTGCTGGAACAGATCGATTGTATGGGAAAATCAGCCCGCTTCCACGTGCGCGGCGCAGGGCGTTCCACAGCCTTCCTGGTCGAAAACCCGGGAGAGGTCCTCCTGAAGAACCTCTCCTCGGTTACCTTCGAATTTCACTGCGGAGCGCAGAAGCCCGTGCCGGTGGTTGTGGAATACAAAGCGCACGCGGATCCGGAGCACGGTACCGCGGGTGTCGTGACAGCGTTGGAGTTTCGCTGAAATTACGCGTGGGCTGTGGAGGTTTTCGGTTTTGCCTCCCGCGGCGTGTTGCGAAAGTGCTGATTGAGCCACGACTCAATCGCCTTTTTTTGTTCCGCGGGTACGACACGCTGCCATCTCAGTTGACCGGATTGCTCATGAAATTCCGCGATCAGATAAGCGCCGGTATTGTAAACGTGAATCACGTCCCCTCTACCATGCGAACAATAGTAAG
>JADLBD010000045.1 GCA_020847975.1 Bryobacterales bacterium
CCGGATTGAGAGGCTTGGTTCCGGCAGTCAAAGAGGAGATTGAAAACATGCCCATCGAAATCGACATCATGGAAAACGAGTGGCTGGCGGAGATCTTTCACCAGGGCGAAGAGAAAGGACTCGAGCAAGGGATAGTGAAAGGGCTCGAGCAGGGGATGGTAAAGGGAATGGTGAAAGGTTTAGCCCAAGGCCGCACCGAGTCCGCCCGCCATATGCTCACCAGACTCCTCGAACAACGCTTCGGCCCCATACCCCTGGAACTGACTCTGCGAATCGAATCGGCGGATCTGGAAACCCTCGAGCGCTGGAGCCTCCGGTTGATCGACGCTCGAACCGCGGCGGAAACCTTCGAGTAGCCCTACCAGGCCTGCCGGTAGAGATCGAGCAGATCGTTCTCCGTGCACGGCCGCGGATTAGAGAGGTGGCATCCGTCTTCGATAGCCTTCCCGGCCAGCATGCCGAGGCTCGATTCGGGAATGCCATAGTCTCGCAGCCTGGGCTGAATATTGCACAGCCGGTTCAACTCCTTTGTGCGATCGATGATACTCGCCACCCCGGCTTGCCGGGCAAGCGTGATCATGCGTTCCTTGGCGGATTCCTGGTTGAACTCCAGCACGTGAGGGAGCAGCACCGCGTTGGCGGTGCCATGGTGCATCCCGAACTCCGAAGAGAGCGGATGCGCGAGAGAATGCGTGGCGCCCAGTCCCTTTTGGAAGGCAATGGCGCCCATCATCGAAGACATCAACATGTTGCCGCGGGCCTCGACGTCCCTCGGATTCGCCATCACGCGGGGAAGGTTTTCCGACGCCAGACGCGCGCCCTCCAAAGCAATCGCATCGCACAGAGGATGGTAGCCCTTGGCGAGATAGGCTTCCACATTGTGCGTGTAGGCATCCATGCCCGTGCCCGCCGTCACGCCTGCCGGCAGGTCCAAAGTCAGTTCCGCGTCATTGATAGCCACCGACGGGATGAGATAAGGACTGAAAATGACCGTCTTGCGGTTCGTCTTCTCAATCGTGATGACAGACGACCGCCCGACTTCGCTCCCCGTACCCGCCGTGGTGGCAATCGCGACATACGGCGGAAGGTCCGGAGAGATGCGCTTCCAGCCGTCAATGAGATCGTCGTAATCAGCTAAAGGAAGCGGATGAGTCACCTTGAGGCGGATGGCCTTGGCGGCGTCCAGCGGCGATCCCCCTCCTAACCCGATGACGCTGTCGCAGCCTTCGCTCACGTATAGCTCCGCGCCATCGAGCACATTCTGTTCCGTCGGATTGGGATCGACTTGCGTGAACACAACAGCTTCAGGAGCCAGCTTGTGGACTCGTGTAAACACGGCTGTCTTGGCCAGACCGGCGTCTGTCACCAGCAGCGGCTTTCGCATGTCGCGTTGCTGCATCTCCTCGGGCAGCCGTTCCACGGCCCCGGCACCGAACAGGATCTTGGTTGGAAAAGAAAACGTCGAGATCATATGGATTCCAGATAGCGCGCCAGCTCCCAATCGGTAACTGCTTTTTCAAACTGCCGTACTTCCCACCTCCGGGTGGCGGCATAGTGATCGACAAAGGCGTCGCCCAGCCATTTCCGAGCCACCGCACTCGATTGGAACCGCGAGGTAGCTTCGAACAGATTCGCAGCCAGGGGCGGCGCCTCCTTGGCCGTATAGGCATTCGTCGTCGGTGCGGGAGGATCGAGTTTCCGCTCGATCCCTTCCAATCCGGCTGCTAGTGACGCAGCGAGGGCGAGATATGGATTGATGTCCGCGCCGGTGATACGGAGTTCGACGCGGGTCGACTTCTCGCCGCCGGGAATAGCTCGCACCGCGGTCGTCCGGTTGTCCATTCCCCATGTCGCATTCACCGGCGCCCAAGCCCCCGGCACCGTGCGCTTATAGGAGTTCACTGTGGGACAATACATCGCCTGTAACTCCGGCATGAACTGAACCAGGCCCGCGATGTAATGATTCATCAGGGAGGACATCCGCTGCTGGCGGTCGAAAAAGAGGTTCTCATTACGCTCTCTGCTCCACAGACTTTGATGCAAATGTCCGCTCGAACCCGGCAGGTCCGCATTCCACTTCGCCATGAAGGTGGGGATAACGCCGTGCTGCGAGGCGATCTCCTTCACCGCCGTCTTGAACAGCACCGCCTGGTCCGCCGCGGCAGCCGCATGATCCACATGAATCGCCGCCTCGTACACCCCGGGACCCGTTTCGGTATGAAATCCTTCAAGCGGCACCTGGAATCCTTTGAGCTGCTCAATCAGATCCACCACGAGCGGTGAGTTCTGGGAGGCCCGCAGCACGCTGTAGCCGAACATTCCGGCAGAGAGCGGTGTAAGATTGCGGAATCCCTTTTCCCGCAGTGTCCGGGGGGTCTCCTCGAACATCCAGAATTCGTATTCGGCGGCGGCAAATGGCCGGAAATGACGCTCTTCCACAAGGTGCACCACGCGCTGCAGCAACTGGCGCGGGGAAACGGTCAAAGGCTCTCCGCGGTGATCGCAGAGATCGAGAAGGAAAAACGCCGTCCCCGGCTCCCAGGGAATCATCCGCAGCGAGGAAAGGTCGATCCGGGCGTGAGCGTCCGGATAGCCCGTATGCCACCCCGTGATGGATACGTTGTCGTAAAGGACGTCGGAAATATCCCAGCCGAAAATCACGTCGCAAAACCCGAGGCCCGTGTCCGCCGCCGACTTGAACTTCTCCAGGCTGATGTATTTTCCCCGCAGAACACCGTCAATATCCACCGCGCCCAACTTCACACGCTCGATGTTGTTTTCTTCAAATTTGTCGAGAACTTCCGCCAGTGTCATCCCGTTGTACGATCCTTAACAGCCCAGTGCGGGCCCTTGTATGTTCCACGGGCTTCGATGCGGTAGATTCCTGCCAGCAGCAGGACGATCCCGATCAGCGTGCGGCCGGCGAGGTCGTTCGGTGGCATCATCAGCACGAAGCAGACCATCACAGTGTAGCCGATTGCCGCATAGTTCACCGCCCGGCCGTATTTCCCCAGGTTCCAAACGGCGTTCGCACGCCAGTGGCTGCTCCGCAGCCCGAGAATGATCGGGATGACGTAGGCGACATAGAGCGCCACCGTGCTCAGGGAGGTCACCACTGGGATGGCGCCGCTCCAGGCCATCGCAGCCATCGCGGCGAACGTGACCGACCAGATCGCCGGGCCGGGAGTCCCATGCCGCGGATTCACCCCGCGCAGCCAGTTCGAGGCCGGCGTCCCGTGGTCGCGGGCAAGGGCGTAGAGTGTGCGCGAGGCGGAGGTGATGGCGGACAGCCCGCAAAACCACATCGCCATCGAAGCCAGCGCAGCCACGGCGTTGCCGGCCTTCGCCCCGAGAGCGGATTGCAGAATGGCAATCGCGGCGGAGATGGGATTGCCGCTCGAGTCCCTGGCGTTCAACACCTGCGGGATGGAAGGCACCGCCAGAGTCAGCGCCAGCAGCAGGATGTAGCCAACCACTCCGCTGACCGCCACGGAAAGCACGATGCCCCAGGGAGCCCGCCGGCGGGGATCTTCC
This sequence comes from Bryobacterales bacterium, assembly GCA_020847975.1. Taxonomy (GTDB): domain Bacteria; phylum Acidobacteriota; class Terriglobia; order Bryobacterales; family Bryobacteraceae; genus CADEFT01. The sequence continues at coordinate 3,535 of JADLBD010000045.1, forward strand.
GTTTCTTCGGCCATGTGCGCCGAGGCGTCAAAACCGGTGTAGGTCCATTGCGCCTGAAGCAACCCTAGCAGGAAGGCCCATACGTATGGGGAATGGCCGCTGCTGTTGATCCCCTCCGCCAGGAACGAAACCGGCTTCAAGGGGGCGAACCAGAACACCGTGCCCACCACCACCAGAACCCCGACGATGTGCACCGCAACGCTCCCGTCATTCAGCCACGCCACTAACCGCACTCCATAGTGGTTCAGTAGTGCCTGTGTGATCAGGATGAATGCCAGCATGGCGAACAGGTTCCCCGAAGTCGAGGGCCAATTGAGGAACGGGAGAATGAATTGAGCGCAACTGTAGTTGATGCCGGCCACCGCGGCAATGAGACCGAAGATATTGAGCCACGCGACAAACCACCCCCAGACAGGTCCACCCAGGTCCGCCGCCCAGTGATACATGGCTCCGCTGGTCGGATACGCCGAGCACAGTTCCGCCATGCTCGCCGCGACCGTAAGCGTGAACAGCGTCGCAACCGGCCAGCCCAGAGTCATTTCCAGCGGACCGCCCATCTCGAGGCCGTATCCGTACAGTGTCACCGCGCCGGTGAGGATCGAGATAATGGAAAAGCTGATTGCGAAATTCGAGAATCCGCCCATGTTGCGGAAGAGTTCCTGCGCGTAGCCGAACCGCCTCAGGTCTTCCTGGTCTCTACGGCGCGTGGCTGCGTGCTTGTCCATGGAATCTATCCGGCGAACAAAGGGACAGGATAACGCACAGGCACGAGTTCGCGTAACATGAAGACATGGGGACGACGGCGGTGACCACCCTGGAGCAGTTCCTGACATTGCCGGACGACGGCTGCCGGCACGAACTCGATGAAGGAGCGCTTCTTGTGTCACCTCCCTCCAGCACAAACCACGGCGGCCTTACGGCACAGATAGTCTACCTGTTGCGCGTCGCACTGAAAGATCATAAGGAATTCCGGGTCATGAGCGAATCGGGGTTCGTGCTTGATGAAGACCCATACACCGTTCGGGCTCCGGACGCCTCGGTTTGCCGGCGCGACCGGGCGCGGAAACGAAAAGACAGCCCTTATCTTTCCGGCTCACCGGAGATCGCGGTCGAAATCCTGTCCCCGAGCGACACGGCATCGCGGATGCGCAAGAAGCTGCGGCAATACCTCAACACCGGAGCGGTTTACGTCTGGATGGTGGATGGGGAGAACCGGGAAGTGGAAGTCCATGAGGCCGGCGAAAGACCTCTGATTCTGACCGGAAAGGACACGCTGACGGCCCCCAAATTGCTCCCCGAGTTGGCCATTCCGGTCGCGGAAATCTTCGCGGATGTCGAGACATAACCCCATGGGGCGTGCAAAGACATCCGTAACCTGCGTATAATGTAAGGGCTGCGTCAGTTTCGGCTCGCGCGGCTACACTCCTGCCCCAAAGGGTCCTCCAGGCATGTTCGAGAATCTCTCAGACAAACTGCAGCGGGTGTTCAAAAACCTGCGCGGTGAAGGAAAGCTCACGGCTGCGAATATGGAGGCGGCGC
>JADLBD010000046.1 GCA_020847975.1 Bryobacterales bacterium
GATCTCGCTGCCGCGGTAGACGATGCTCTTGATGACAGAGTTCAGGCCGGGTACGTCCCCGCCTCCCGTGAGAATGCCAATACGCTTATTCGCCATCGATTCCTTTCACCTTTACGTCAACCGCGACGCCATCGCGAATGCTTTGAGTCACGGTGCAAAAATCCTCGAACACGCTTCTCGGGCCGCGGGCTTTTTCGAGAAACCCGGCCGCAATGCCTGGATCGAGAGTGACTTCGATTCCGCCAATACGCAGGCGGCGATTTTCGTTGCGCACGACCCGCGCTTTCACATCGGCGTGGATGGGGGCGGTCGGCACGCCCGCTCTGCGGCAGGAGAAGAGAAGGCTCGCCGCCAGACAATTGCCCACAGCGGCCGCGAGGAGCCGCGCAGGGCTGGGGCCCGCGTCTTTTCCGAGGGGCGGTCCCTCGTCCGTAGTAAGATCCGCCACTGTGGGCTTGTCAAACTTCACGACAAATTCATAGTCCTGGAGTTGATCCACGGTGAGGGAAAATTCGTTAACGACGTCGCTCATGGAGTGACCTTTCAGGATAGCGCACGAGGGCAGCGGTTGCGGACGTGATACCTTCGAGGATTATGTGGCTCCCGGTGCTGGCTCTGGTGACGATACAGACACAATTCGAAGGCGGCAGTCTCGGCAGAATCGAGAAGGTCTCCGAGACACATTTCCGGCTGGGAGCGAAGGGGGACAAGGACCAGGACGGGCGCAACCGGCAGGCGAACTGGTATTACTTCCGTGTAGACGGCGCGAGCGCGGGGAAGGAACTGACGCTCGACATAGTGGATCTGCCGGGCGAGTACAACTACAAGCCAAACCGCGGCGCGATCACGAAGGACACGCCGCCGGTGATCAGTTATGACGGCGATCACTGGCGGCACGTGGAGAGCTTCGAATATGATCCCGTGGAGCCGAAACTGCGGTTGCGCGTCAAACCGGAGGGTTCGCGCTTCTGGATTGCCCATGTGGCGCCGTACACCAACGAGACGCTCGCCAGGCTACGGGGCGAGATTCAAGGCAATCCGGAGTTCACAGAAGAGAAGATCGGGAAGTCGGTGGGGGGGCGCGATCTGGTGTTGTGGACCATCGGCGGCAGGGACAGGAAGAAGACGGTATGGCTGATGTTCCGCCAGCACAGTTGGGAGACGGGCAGTTCGTGGGCCGGGGAGGGGGCCGTACGCGAGTTGCTCGGGAATGCGGCGCTGCGGCGGGATGTGACGTGGAAGATTATTCCGCTATGCGATCCGGACGGGGTAGCGCGGGGCGGGGTGCGGTTCAACATGAATGGGTATGACCTGAACCGGAACTGGGATGTGGAGGATGCGGTGAAGATGCCGGAGATCACGGCGCAGCGCGGCGCGGTGAAGAGGTGGCTGGATAAGGGCGGGCATGTGGACCTGTTCTTTTCGCTGCACAACACGGAGACCGGCGAGTACCTGGAGGGACCGCCGGCGGGGTATCGCGAGTTGGCGCGGCGGTTCCACGAGTTGCTGGTGGAGCGGACGACGTTTTTCCCCTCGCGGGAACTGTCATTCGCTTCGGAGACGACGACGGAAGGGATGAAGGGGCGGATGACGGTGATTCAGGGCTTGTACAAGGATTGGAAGCTGCCGGGGTTTCTGATGGAGCAGCGGATCTCTTATAACGAGAAGCTGAAGCGGCTGCCGCTGCCGGAGGACCGGATGCGGTTCGGGGCGGAGTTGGTGCGCGTGATGCACACGCTGGTGAGCACGCCTTAACAGCAAGGGAAACGGGTGTCATCCCAGGATATCGAGCGTGGACTGCTGCAATTCGCCGGCGGTTTCCATGAGCTTAAGATTGGTTTCGAAAGCATGTTTGGCGGTCATGAGGGCGACAGCTTCGGAGCTGAGGTCGACGACGTCCTGGGGCTCATCCAGCGACAAAAAGCTTTTGGAGATTTGGGAGGCGGCGCGGTTGAGTTTGGACTCGGCGACGTGCAAACCGTCCAGACCTGTCTGGAGGATGTCCATAGTCTTCTCCTTTGTCGCTCTCATCGGCAGATCCGCGGAATGTGTGAGAAAGTAGCTAAAAAAATTTTGACAGATCCTGGAATCGCTCGATGATCAGGAGCCGGTCGCCTTCCCGGATCTCCTCGTGTTCGAGGCGCCAGGTGCGGGGATGAGGGACGTAGACGGCTCCGATGCCGGCCTCGATGGCGGGGTTGATGTCGGACTTGGGCGAATTGCCGATCATCCAGGATGCCTCGCCGGCGAGTTCCTGTTCGAGGACGACGCCGCGGTAGGCGTCGGGGTCCTTCTCGCGGACGATGACAGTCTGCCGGAAAAAGACAGCGAGGCCTGATTTTTCGATCTTGGCGCTCTGTTCGTGGCGATCGCCCTTGGTGAGCAGGATGAGGTCATGACGGTGGGAGAGGTAGTGGAGGGTTTCGGGGACGCCGTCGATGATCTGGAGGGGATGATGGTTGATGCGGCGGGCGATAGCGGCGATGTGGGCGGTATCGCCGCCGCGAACGGGCCGCTCGGCGAGATTGAGATAGCACTGGGCCATGTTGCGGCCGAAGTTGGCGGCTCCGTAGCCGTGGGCGCGGATGTTGACGATCTCGATTTCGTCGAGCGCGGCGCGGATTTCGGGCGGGGAGAGCGTGGAATGGTCGAGGAAGGCGCAGAACTCCTCGAAGGCTTGCTCGAAATAGATATTGTTTTCCCAGAGTGTGTCGTCGGCGTCGATCAGGAGATGTTGGCGCATGCGGTCAGTTGGAGATGGGAAAGTGCTTGCTATGGCCGTTGTGGGGGGCAACGGCGCGAATCTGTTCGGAGTGCCGGAAGCGGACGACATGGACGGGGAAGTAATCGGCGAGGCGTTTGAGGCGTTCGGCCTCACTGCGAATGGTGAGAAGCTGCTGGCGGAAGTCGAGATCCTCGACGATCTGGGCGAGTTGAAAGCTCAACTGGGGGTCGCCCCAGGCGGGCTCGGCTCCGGGCTCCTGGCCGGTGGCTTTGCGGGCGAGGGTGTAGGCTTCCACGGCGCGCTGCTTCAACTCGAGGGGAAGCGAGGCGCGATCGTCGTCGTCGAAGTAGCGGATGCGGCCCTGAGTGTAGGACTTGCCGTCGACCAGCTCGAACACCTCGAAGCGGCGCCGGCCGACGGTGACAATGTCCATGCGTCCATCCTCGTAGCGGTTTACGACGTGATCGACGGACGCGGTGCAGCCCATGTTGACGATGCCCTGATCGCGGGCGAGCACGATGCCGAATTCGGAACCGTCTTCGATGGCCTCGCCGATCATTTCCTTGTACCGCTCCTCGAAGATATGGAGGGGAAGGGGCGTGCGCGGAAAGAGGACCAGCGGGAGGGGAAACAGCGGCAGCAGATCCTCGCGCATGGTACTATTATGGCTCACCGACGGCGGATGGACATTCCAGGAAAAGTAGTCTTGATTACGGGCGCGTCCGAGGGGATCGGGGCGGCGTGCGCGGCGCGCTTCCGGGAGCGCGGGGCGTCGCTGGCGCTGATGGCGCGGAACCGGACCAATCTGGAGAGCGTGGCGGCAGGGAAAGGGCTGGTGATTGCGGGAGACGTAACGGCGGACGACGACCGGCGAATGGCCGTGGATGCGACGCTCGACCGGTATGGACGGATCGATATTCTGATCAACAGCGCGGGGGCGGGACTATACGCGCCGGCATGGCAGGCTCCATTGGACGCGGTGCGGCGGATGTATGAGCTGAATTTCTTTGGGGCGCTGGGGATGATCCAGAGAGTGGTTCCCCATATGCAGCGGCAGTCCGGCGGGTGCATAGTGAACGTGAGCTCGATTGCGGGGAAAGTCACGCTGCCGTGGCTGACGCTGTATTCGGCGTCGAAGTATGCGCTGGGCTCGCTGACGGACGGGCTGCGCATGGAGTTGCGGCGGGACGGGATCCACGCGATGACCGTGTGTCCGGGGTATGTGTCGACGAAGTTCCAGGAACACATGCTGCTCGGCAGAGCACCGGCGAACGTGCGCGACTCGAACTTATTCCGCATCCGGCCGGAGGAGTGCGCCGAGGCGATCGCGCGGGGGGTGGAGAAGAATGCGCGCACGGTGGTGACGCCGCGGGCGGGATGGGTGTTCATTGCGCTGGAGCGGCTGTTCCCGAGTTGGATCGACAGGCGGCTGGAGGAGATGTACCGGCGCGGACTGGCATCATGAACCTGCGATTGAAACGCACTCCGGGGCTGTTTCTGGTGGGGTTCATGGGCAGCGGCAAGACGACGATCGGGCGGCTGCTGGCGGAGGAACTGGGGTGGACATTCGTCGATCTGGATGACGACATCGAGGCGCGGCAACAGGCGGCGATCAGCCGGATTTTCGAGGAACGGGGCGAAGCGGAGTTCCGGCGGGTAGAGAGGGAATGCCTGGAAGCGCGGGTGAAGCAGATCCGCGCGTCGCAGCCGCTGGTGGTGTCGCTCGGCGGGGGCGCGTATGTGCAGGCAAAGAACCGGGAGTTGATCGCGGCGAGCGGGGTAGCGGTATGGCTCGACTGTCCGTTCGAGCGGATCGAGAAGCGGGTGGCGGGGTTCACGCACCGGCCGCTGGCGCGGGACGCGGAAGCGTTCCGGCAACTGTTCGTTGCGCGCCAGGCGGCGTATGCGATGGCGGACTATCACGTCGCCATCGCCAGTGACGACCCGGGGGAGGCGGTTCGTGAGATCCTGAAACTCCAAGGGTTGTTTGAGCGCTGACGCTGAGAGCTATTGCAGCCGTCAGCGATCGGCTCTCAGCCTTTCGCCTGGCTACCGGCTTCGCCGGGGCCGGCCAAGCAGGCTTGGCTCATCGCTGAAGCCGAGGGCTGACCAAAGAACGTTGACAAATCGTTGAGGAAGACGCGCAAAACGGAGCCCGCCCGCGCCGCGAATCATCGCGGTGTTCCTAGTACTATGGGGGCGCGGGACGTGCCCTTTGCGCTTCTATGGAGAAGAAATGCCGGTGGAAAAGCAACTGAGAAAAGACGCGCGGGCGATCCTGCGGGCGGCGCTGGAGGCAGCGGATCCGCGGGAAGCGGTGCAGCGGCACGCGCGAGTGAAGGATAACGTGCTGATCGCCGGCGGGAAGCGGTATCCGCTTTCCGGGGTGGAGCGCGTGTTGGTGATCGGCGCGGGGAAGGCGAGCGCGGCGATGGCGGCGGCGGTGGAGAAACTGCTGGGGAAGCGGATTCACAGCGGGCTGGTGAACGTGAAGTACGGGCATACGGCCGAGCTGCGGCGGATCGAGTTGAACGAGTGCGGGCATCCGGTGCCGGACGAAGCGGGAGTGAGGGGATCGCGGCGGATTGCGGAGATCGCGGCGGGGGCGGGGGAGCGGGACCTGGTGATCTGCCTGATCAGCGGGGGAGCGTCGGCGCTGCTGCCTGCTCCAGCAGAGCCGGTGACGCTGGCCGAGAAGCAGGAGACGACGCGGCTGATGCTGGCATGCGGAGCGAACATTCATGAGATGAACGCCGTGCGGAAGCATCTTTCGTCGCTGAAAGGCGGGCAACTGGCGCGGCTGGCGTCGCCGGCTACGGTGCTGACGCTGATTCTCTCCGATGTGATTGGGGACAATCTGGACGTGATCGGGAGCGGGCCGACGGCAGCGGACGTTTCCACGTTTTCCTCCTCGTTAGGGGTTCTCGACAAATACAAGATAAGGGACAAGGTTCCGGCGAGTGTGAGGGAGCGGCTGGAGAAAGGGGCGGCAGGTGAGATGGCCGAGACGCCGAAGCCGGGCGATGAGGGTTTGGAGCGCACGCAGAACCTGATTGTGGGCAGCAACCGGCTGGCGGTGGATGCGGCGAAGGCGAAGGCGAAGGAGCTTGGTTATCACACGCTGGTGCTGTCGACGACGATTCAGGGCGAGACGCGGGATGTGGCGGGAGTGCACGCGTCGATCGCGCGGGAGATACACAGTTCCGGGCAGCCGCTGCGCCCGCCGGCATGCGTGATTTCGGGGGGCGAGACCACGGTGACGCTGCGCGGGCAGGGCAAGGGCGGACGGAGCCAGGAGTTTGCGCTGGCGGCAGCGATCGACATTGCGGGGATGGCGAAGACGCTGCTGTTGAGCGCGGGGACAGACGGCACGGACGGGCCGACGGACGCGGCGGGGGCGCTGGCGGACGGCGCGACGTTGGGGCGGGCGCGGGAGTTGGGGCTGGATGCCGCGGTGTATCTGGCGGAGAACAATTCGTATGCTTTCTTTGACGCGCTGGGGGACCTGATCCGCACGGGGCCGACGAACACGAACGTGATGGACGTGCGGCTGATTCTGGCGGGGAAGTAGGCGGTTATGGGGATGTGGCGGGAGTTGATCGACTTCGCGCTCGATCACGAGACGTTGAAGACGGAAGCCGAGCAGATGGAGGAGATCGCGCGCGAGCCGGAGAATCCGGCTCCGTACTATGCGCTGGGGCAGTTGCGGCGGATGCAGTACAAGGAGGACGAGGGATTGGCGCTGCTGCTGCACGCGGTGCGGCTGGACGCGAGGTATGCTCCGGCGCATGCGGCGCTGGTGGAGGTGTACGGGGTGCGCGGGGACTATGCGGCGGCATGGCGTCACGCGCGGGCGGCGGAGGCGCATGGGGAAGGGCGCGGAGTGGAGTTATTGCGGCGGCACGGGATTGCAGAGCCTGCCGGCCGCGCTAATGCTGGTGATGATAATCCTGGGGCGGTCCCGGGGGAGCCTTGAACAAGGGCTCCACTTCGAAGGATGTCAAGACCCACAGGCTGTAAATCGCCACCACGGTTCCCAAGGGGACATGGACGAGAGTGAAGATGGAGAGAATCATCCCCAGATTCCGCGCCCACTCCTGATAATTCATCAGGCCATAGCCGACGGCGATCAACGGGCCCGCCATGATCAGCAGGTAGACCATGACGCACATGGTGACGAAGCCTTCCATGGTGGTTGCGGATCCGCCGATGCGCGCATTGATCAGGAGGATTCCGCCCGGGCCGCGGAAAATGATCAGGAGCAGAATGCACACCAGGACCCCAAGGATTCCCAACCCCGCATTCAGGATGCCGATCATCCTCAGGTGCCTGTCCATGTGCTTTAGGAACTCCACTCTATTGTAGCCGCACGGATCAAACCTACGCGAAAAAACGTGTGGGGCAGCGCCCGCTTTGAGCGGGACTGCCCCACAACCTCCGATTTTGTTTGATGCGCTCCTCAGCCTGTGGTGTGGCGGCAAGCCGACGTCCGCGAGATTCCGCCACTTCTCCGATGTTCTCTCCCTGACTGGTTTGCGGAGGATCCGATTTCTGATTTGTTGATCTTTTTCTCCTCCGGCGGTTTCCGCCTCCCGTTTGCTCCTCATCAATGAATGCGCTTTTGAGCCGCGAATCCCATCATTCCTTTCAAAACATTTTTCGCGATTATTGTCGGGCATAAAAAAGCGTGGAGCGGGATTTCCTCCAAACCCCGCCCCACGCACCAGGAGCGTCTCCTCCAAGTCAAGCTGTCAGTTCCATCGCGCGATCGCGCTCAAACAAACAACGTGGAAAACGCAGCCCGATTCCATCACGCCGGCGCGGGTTTTTTGGTCGTCCGCCGGCGGGCGGCCGCTTCCCAGGCAAGAACCGCGAACAGGGGACCGTAGATCAGCCAGCGCAGCGGGGACGATCCGTTCCACTCGCCCAGAATCTCCCAAGCCGGCAGGACCTGGTAGGCCAAGGGAACCAGAGCCTCCCATAGCAGCAGGCCGAGGGAAGGGTGCAAGGGCAACAGAATCACCATCCAACTCAGATACCAGGGATGGCAGTTCGCCGATACGAGGAGCATCGTCACGATCACCGCCAGCGATCCCCTGGTGAGGCTCCACCCCCGCACGGTCACCCACACTGCCGCCGCCGCGACGATCGTGAAGGCGCTGTACTTGGCCGGATACTGGCCGCCCCACAGCCATAAGAGCAGGCCGTAGAGGCTGTCATTGTTCCGCCATCCTCCGAGAAACCCGCTGAGGAACGGCGCGTTGCGGATCAGCCCGGCTCCGTAAGGAGCGAGGAACAAGCCGACTACAGGGAGCATGGCCAGGCTTTGCTTCGAGCGCAGCGGCCCCCGCCCGCCCCACCCGAGGAACAGCGGAACCAGAGCCAGCGGCCAGACCTTGGCTGCGATGGCCACACCCAGCAGCGCGAACGCGAGCGTCCAGCGTTGCTTCACTCCCGCCCAGAGCGCCCAGACCAGCGGGCAGAGCAGCAGCGTGTCGTTGTGTCCGTTGGCCCAGAACTCGAACACGGGCAGCGGACACCAGGCGTAGATGAGGATGCGGGCGGCGGGCACGCGGCTTGCCAGCAGCAACTGATACACGCCTGCCAGCACTCCGAGTTCAAACAGCGCCGAGACCGCTTTGAGCCAGAAGACCTGTTGCCCGGCCTCCGTGATGCCCGATGCGGTGATTCCCTGGTATGCCCAACGGTAGATGGTTTCCGTGAAGGGACCGTAAACCGCCCGGAATTCGAGCCCCGGGGTGCGGCTGTAGGTCTCATCGCGCAGGGCCGCCCACGCCGGGTCGCTCGGAGCGGCTTCATAGGGGCTGCCGCCCGCGATCGCCACGCGGGCCTCCCAGCGATAGCGGTTCAAGTCGTCCGAAAACGCCGGTTCCAGAGTCCAGGCAGTCAGGCGGAACAGCAAGGCGAAGGCGAGAATGGAGGCCAACTGTGGGCGGCGTTGCCTCTCATCAGATTGAGAATCCTTCAGAATCAACGCGGTGGAAATGAGGTATACTGCGGATGTTCCGATAAGGACGGCAATGGTCTCGACCACACGATTCCGCAATGGCCCGAGCACCGCAAGCCCTATGAAGGCTGACTCCAGGAGGAGCGCCGGGATCAGTAGACTCAGTCGAGCCGCTGTCATGGCAATTTCCTGCTAGCCGAGAGCAAGCCCTATGGTACCAGCCCCATTCCCTTTCGCCCTGTTGACGGCAGCTTCGACCCTCACGCGCATGCAGCGGACGCTGTTTGACGACACCTTCGCCGGCCTGCACAGCCTCGACTGGTTCGATTACGCGCTCCTCATCCCGTACTTCACTGTCCTCATTATTCTTTCCATCTACGGGCTCCACCGTTACTTCGTGATCCGTGAATACTTCAAGTACAAAGGAAAGCTGAATCAACCGCCCGCGGCCAAGTTCGCCCAATTGCCCCGGGTCACCATCCAGTTGCCTCTGTACAACGAGCGATTTGTGGTGGAGCGGCTCATCGAGACCGTCACCCAGATGGAGTATCCGAAGGAACTGCTGGAGATTCAGGTGCTTGACGATTCCACGGATGAAACCCATCCTTTTACGGAACGGCTGGTGAACGAATACCGGGCCATGGGACATCCCATCGTCTACATTCACCGCACGAATCGCCACGGGTTCAAAGCGGGCGCCCTTCAGGAGGGCATGGAGAAGGCTTCGGGCGAGTTTTTCGCGGTCTTTGACGCGGATTTCATCCCGCCGAAGGACTTCCTGATTCGCACCATTCACCACTTCACAGACGCGGAAGTGGGGATGGTGCAAACGCGGTGGACGTACCTCAACCGGCACAGCAACGTGCTCACCGAGGTTCAGGCAATGCTGCTCGACGGCCACTTTGTGCTGGAACACGGGTCGCGTTACGGCAGCGGGTCGTTCTTCAACTTCAACGGCACAGCCGGAATTCTCCGCCGGCAGATGATTCTCGATGCGGGCGGCTGGGAACATGACACGCTGACTGAAGACAGCGACCTGAGCTATCGCGCCCAGCTCAAAGGCTACCGTTTCGTTTACGCGCCGGCGGTGGAATGCCCCTCGGAGCTTCCCGAAGAAACGCATGCCTTTCAGGTGCAGCAATCGCGGTGGGCGAAGGGCCTGATGCAGGTAGCCATCAAACTGCTGGCGAGAATTCTCAAATCCGATATCTCCTTCCGGATCAAAGCCGAAGCGTTCTGCCACCTTACGCCGAATATTTCCTATCCGCTGATGATCGTCGTCACCGCGTTGATGCTGCCGGTGATGATTGTGCGCTTCTACATCGGCTGGGGCGAAATGCTGTTCATTGATTTTCCGCTGGTGATTGCCTCGTTCTGGTCCATTTCCGCTTTCTATGTGATTGCGCAGAGGGAACTCTATCCCCATAGCTGGAAGCGCGCCTTCTTCTTTCTGCCCGCCCTGATGAGCGCGGGAGTAGCGCTCACCATCATCAACACCAAAGCGGTGATGGAAGCCTTCCTCGGCATCCAGACGAGTTTCGTGCGCACGCCCAAGTTCGCCTACGGCGGCAACAGGCAGGTGGAGAAAAAGAAGTACCGCTCGCGCAGCGGAGCTCTTCCCTATATCGAACTGGCGCTTGGAAGCTACTTTCTGTTCATGGTGGCCTACGCGATCGACACGCTGAATTTCCTCGCGGTCCCTGTGCTTCTGCTCTTTGTGGGCGGCTATTATTGGGCTGGATTCTCGACGCTGTGGCAGGAATACCAGCACCGCCTGCGCTGGCAGGAAGCGCAGCGCCTCGAGACCGAATCGGCGCGTTAGAATCGTGTCTCAAACCTCGATACAATACGCAACGTGAATCGACGCGAATTTCTCTCCGGCTCCGCCGCGGCTCTGGCCACCTCCGGATCAAGCTCCGCTCCGGCCGCCGCGTCCCCGATGCCAGTCATCGACACGCATATCCATCTCTTTGACATCAACCGGCCCCAAGGCGTACCCTGGCCGCCCAAGGATAACGCCATCCTTTACAAGACCGCCCTCCCCAGCCGATACCGCAAGCTCGCCGAGCCTCATGGCATCGTCGGAGCCATCGAGGTGGAATGCAGCCCGTGGCTCGAGGACAACCAGTGGGTGCTGGATGTGGAGGCCAAGGAGGACATCATGGTGGGCACCATCGGCGATCTCGAACCCGAGAAGGCCGACTTTGCCCGCAACCTCGAGCGGTTCCACAAGAATCCGCTGTTTCTGGGGATCCGATACGGAAACCTCTGGGGCCGCGATTTTCATGCGCAGGTGTCGCAGCCGGCATTCATCGCCGGCATCAAAAGGCTTGCCGACGCCGGTCTCACGCTCGATACCGCCAATCCCAATCCTCTCCTGATTGCCGACCTGGTCCGCCTCACCAACGCCGCCCCCGGCCTGCGCCTCGTCATCGACCATCTGCCGCAACTCAATCCGCCCGCGGATGCCGCCGGCCGGAAGACTTATGAAGCGGGACTGGCGGAACTCGGGCGGAACCCGAATGTGTTCGTGAAGATTTCCGAAGTGCTACGGCGTGCCGACGGCCGGGTGCCCCAGGATGTCGCGTTTTACAAAGAGCGTATCGACCATCTTTTCGGGATTTTCGGAGAGGACCGGGTTCTGTATGGCAGCGATTGGCCGAACAGCGACAACTGGGCTCCCTATGGCGAGGTCTTCCGCGTGGTGCACGAATATTTCACGGCGAAGGGCCGGGCGATCGCGGAGAAGTATTTCTGGAGGAACTCGATCCGTGCCTACCGCTGGAAGCCGCGCAATGCGCGGCAGCCGCGGGGTTGACACTGGAGTTGGAGGAGGTTGACGGGAATCGCGGTATTCCGTAGGATGAAAGAACCTCCCCTGCGTAAGAATTCTGATGATGGCCGAACAGTGATGATGGCCGATCCCGTAGTGCCGGCAAGCAACACAACGGAAATTCCCGACAAGCTCTACTTTCGCATAGGGGACGTGAGCAAACTCGCGGGAGTGAAGGCGTTCGTGCTGCGGTATTGGGAGACGGAATTTCCTCAGCTTGCTCCGAAGAAATCGGGCACGGGGCAGCGGCTTTACCGGCGCAAGGACGTGGAGACGGTTCTCGAGATCAAGCGTCTGCTGTACGACGAGCGGTTTACTATTGAAGGGGCCCGGAACTACCTGCAAACGCGGGCGCAACCTGCGAAGGGCGGGGCGAAAGGGAAGGGGCGTAAGAGCCCGCCTCCGCCGGCTCCGACGATTCAGGGCGACCTGTTTGGAAGCGGTGTTGCGCCGGCGGCGCTCGAGGAGATACGCAAGGAATTGAAGTCTCTGCTCGATCTTCTTGGCTGAGCCTGATTCTTTCATCAAATCTTTCCGGTCCGATCCGATAAGGCTTGTGGGAGCCCCTCATGATCCGGTTAACTCGTCTCAACCACGTGCCCGTATTGCTGAACTCGGACCTTATCGAGCACATCGAGATTACACCGGACACGGTAATCAGCCTCACCAACGGGCAAAAGATCGTAGTGCTGGAATCGGCAGAGGAAGTGGTGGACCGGGTGATCGCGTTCCGGCGCGCCATCCTGGAGCGAGCCTTTCAGCCTGCGGTGTCACAGCTTACGGCCGCGGGTGAGTAGGATATTACCGGCATGGCGGCAAAGCGTGGAACCAAGCCGGACTTGGCCTCCGTTCTGGGCGTGGTGGTTGCCTTCGGCGCGATCATCGGCGGGCTGCTTCTGGAGGGCGGCAAGCTTTCCGATATTTCGCAGGTGACCGCGGCTCTCATCGTTCTCGGGGGCACGATTGGGGCGACGATGCTGAATTCGCCCGTGACGGCGTTCCGCGAAGCCTTCAAGCGGCTTTTTCACGTATTCACGGACCGGGCGCACTCCCCCAATGACGTTATCGATCAAATCATCGAATTCGCGACCAAGGCCCGGAAATCCGGCATCGTCTCGCTCGAGGAGGAGGCGCTGGCGATTCCGGACCATTTTCTGCGAAAGGCGCTCACGCTTGCGGTGGATGGAACGGATCTGCAGGAACTGCGGAAGATGATGGAACTGGAGATCGAACTCGACGAGCATCGGGCCGAGGCGGAGTCTCGAGTTTTTGAGCAGGCGGGCGGGTACGCTCCCACAGTGGGCATCATCGGCGCCGTCATGGGGCTGATCCAGGTGATGAAGAACCTCGCCAACATCGAGGAAGTCGGCCACGGAATCGCCGTTTCCTTCGTGGCCACGGTCTACGGTGTGGGGATCGCCAATCTCTTTTTTCTGCCCGTGGCTGGAAAGATCAAGGCTCGCGCCCAGGAGGAAATCAAAATGAAGGAGCTCATGCTCGAGGGTGTCTGCGGCATCGTCGAAGGGCTCAACCCGAAATTGATCCGGTCGAAACTCGAGGCCTATTCCCACGGCGATGTGGATTCCAAGCAAAGACAAGCAAGACCGTCGAAGGAAGTGGAAAGAAATGTCTCGCAAGCGGCAAGCCGATAAGGTGAACCACGAGCGCTGGCTGGTTTCCTACGCGGACTTCATCACGCTGATGTTCGCTTTCTTTGTGGTGATGTTCGCCAGTTCGCAAACCGATCGCGGCAAGGCGCATGAAGTGTCCGAGTCGGTCCGGAAAGCTCTCGAGGAAAACCAGATTGCCGCCGCCATCGCGGGTATTCTGGGCGGCACGGTGGATGACAAAGGCAAGGGGAATGCGATGATGAGGGGACCTGGGGGGGCCAAGCGCAGCACGGAGGAAAAGGATCCCCCGACGAAGCTGGCGGAACTGCTTCCCTCACAGATTTTTCTAACCCAGCAACTGAAGGAAGAGATCAGGACGGGCAAGATCCGGGTACACATGGGGGCCCGCGGCCTCGTGGTCAGCCTGCGGGAAGCCGCCTTCTTCCCTCCCGGCGACGATGCGATCTCCGCGGAGACCTACCCCACGATTGAGAAGATCGCGGCCGCCATTGAGAAGCTGCCCAACCCGGTGCGCCTGGAGGGCCATACGGATTCCCGCCCCATCCACAACGAACGTTTCCGCAACAACTGGGAGCTGTCGGCCGCGCGCAGCATCGCGATGCTTGAGATCTTCACGCGGAAGTTCGGCATCCCGGAATCGAAGTTCGCCGTCGCCGGCTATGCCGACACCGTCCCTGCCGATTCCAACGATACCGAGGAGGGGCGCGCCCATAACCGCCGGGTGGATATCATCATCCTCAACCAGACCGGCCTTACCCACGATGCCGCTACCGAACTGCCGCCCAAGCCGAGTCCCTTCCCCGAAGAGAAAAAGTCTCCCGGTTCCACCCACCCTTGATGTCGAATGAGCGTCAGTGCCCACCATAGCTGCGCCAATCCACCCAATTCACTGTGATGCAATCTACGAAATTGCGCGGATATTGTACCTTCCTGATTGGCGACAGGCGTGCAGTTAACTACAGGTCCAGATGGAGGTGGACCATGTTCTGGCTTCCTTTACTGTTGGCTGGATTTACACCCGTTCTTCCGGCGGCAAGCTCGGATATGCCCGTCCAGGCCGCACGCGGCAAAGGCATCTTCTTCGATACCGCCAATAAGAACCACTGCTCAACTTGCCATGAGATGGAAAAACAGGGGACGGCGGTGGGCCCGGACCTGACCAAAGTTGGGCGGCTCAGCCCCCGGGCGGTACTCATTTCCATGCTGTCCACTCGCACGGTCTACGTCAAAGAGGTGGAACTCAAGACGAAGGAGAAGTTTCCCGCGATGATCGCCAGCGAGAATGGGAATGAAATAAAGCTTTACGACCTCTCGAAGATGCCGCCCGCGCCGATGACGCTGGAAAAATCGGCGATCTATGCTGTCCGCGACAACGGCACCTGGAAACATCCCCCCGAATCGGCCGGCATGTCCGCCGAGAAGTTGGCCGACGTGATTTCCTACATTCGGTGGGTGGCCTTCGGGGATACGAAAGGAGTCAGCCCGGACGAAGTGAAGCAATAGCCGGCTGCGCCGCTACCAGTTGACGGCAGCCGGCAGGAACTCCGCCACCAGATCTTCATAGAAGGGCCGGATCGCTGTGTGATCCGGCTTTTCATTCGACTTCGAGTACAGATCGTACTGGTTGAACTCCTTGACCCAGTGGAACATCCGCTCATCGTGGGGGTTCATCAGGTATTGGTAGCCGTTTTCCTTGTGGCACGGGTAGAACGAGTGATAGCGCAGAATATACAGCGCCTCCTCGGGCAGGTAGGGCTTCATAACGTGGTAGATGTACTCGTCGTGCCCCCACGACATGTCCACGCGGTCCAGCCCGCAGCGCTCGCTGTAGACCCCCAGCCTGCTCTGTAGTTCGGGCACTTGCGCATCGGGGTTGCCGTCAAAGAACTCCCGGAACACGATCTTGTCCGACCACGCGCACCCCACGGGGAACGTGTCGCCCACGACGGCCCATTGCGGTTCGCCAAGCAGGCACAGGACCTTCCCCAGGTCGTGGACGAGGCCGGCGAGGATGAACCAACGCGGCCGCCCGTCGCGGCGGCAGGCCTCCGCCGTCTGGAAGTTGTGGTCAATCTGCGAGAGGTCGGTGTCGGGATCACTGTCATCCACCAGCGCTTCCAGTTGCTCCATCGCTTCCCACACGCCCATCCGCATTTTGTCGAGCGGCAGGTATTTCCGCTTCCGGGCGAGCACGAAGTCGCGGGTCATCAGGCTGTGGTTGAGGCGGTAGAACTCGCGTACGCCGGGAGTGGCGGTTTCGTAGTTGCGGAAATCCTCTTTTTTCCTGTTCGGGTCGTAGCGCTGGCGGACGAACTCCTCCCACTGTTCGAGGGTGTCGTGAGCAGAGACGCCGGGGGTAGGGTTGGCGGGCGATGGGAGATTCATTGGATGTCTTATTTTAGTTACTGCAAGATTTATCCCGGTTTGTCAAGCAAAATCGTCCGTCCTGGCCTTTCTAGCCGCGCATCTGCACGAAATTTCGCGCTTCGTCGGGTTCGCTGTGGTCGAAGGAGTGGAAGTAGCGCGTGAGAGCCAGCGCCACGGCCCCGAGCAGGGATGAGTCCTCCGCATGCGCCGAGGGATAGACGCGAATCCCCTCCAACCACGCCGCCGGGACTCGCTGCCGAAGCACTTCCCAGACAGGCTTGTCGATGATGTCCCAGGCTGAAGCCGCCCAATTGTCCACGACGATCGCCTCAGGGTTGAGCCCGATCACCAGGTTGGCGAGCCCGAGCGCGAGGTGCCGCCCTGCCTCGAGCAGCGACTCGATCGCGGCCGCCTCGCCGCGCTGGGCGCGCTCGATGACGGCATGCAGTTGCAGTTTCCGGTCTGTTTTCTCCTGGTAGATCCGCACCAGTGCCCGGTCCGAGGCATACTCTTCCCAGCAGCCCAGGTTTCCGCACAGACAGCGCCGGCCATCGGGGAAAACCGTCATGTGTCCGAACTCGCCCGCGCGGCCGAACGCGCCGTGCACGATGTGTCCGGCCACGATGATGCCTGTGCCGATACCTCCGCCGAGAGTGACGAACACGAAATTCTCGAGCGGGCGGGCTCCCTGGGATCGGAACCACCGTTCCCCCAGGGCGGAAAGGTTGGCGTTGTTGTCAAAGTACATCGGCACGTCGAAACCCTTCTCGAGGAGGGGCGCCACGGCCACGTCCTTCCATCCGAGATTGACCGCTGAGGTGACGGTGCGCGTCTTGTCATCCCAGGTGCCAGGCACCGACACACCCACTCCCAAGATGCGGTGACCGGGCTTCGAGCTCACAAAATTCCGGACCGCTCCGTGCAGCGTTCGCAGGAGGGTTTCCGGATCGGTTCCCCAATCCACGCGCTGCATTTCGAGGATATGCCCCGTCCAGTCGGCCAGAGCCACGCGCGACCCGGTGGGCGAGATGTCCACCGCCACCGCGTATCGCGCCGAAGGCTGAAGGCGGAGAATTGTCGGCGGCCGGCCCACCTGCGGCGCGGATCCATTCACCTTTTGTTCGCGGATCAGCTTGTCCTTTGACAGCCTTTTCACAATGAAGGTCACCGAACTGGGAGACAGGCCCGTGATGCGCGAAATCTCCACGCGGGACAGGTGTGGATTCTCGCGGATTGCGTTGAGGACAAGCCGTTGGTTGGCCTGCCGCAGCGCTGATTTGCGTAACGCGCCCTGGGTGGTGAAAGTGACCGAAGAAACTGGGTTCAACACGTATATCGAGAGCGTATCATGAAGAGTTATGCCGCAAATTCCGCCAGGCGCCAGGCGCGAGGAGAAAACCCTCGTCACCGGAGACATCGCCATCAATTTCCTCGGTGTGGAGGAAGGCCGGGTCCTAGCGACCCCTCACATGATCATGCTGATGGAGATGACCACGCGCAACCTCATCAAAGAGTTCCTCGAAGAAGGCTTCGACTCGGTGGGCACCGTCGTCAACGTGAAACACCTGGCGGCGACCCCGCTAGGCATGCAGGTGACGTGTCACGCCGAGGTCATCGAGGTGAACGACCGCCGCGTGCTGTGCAAGGTGGAGGCATACGACGAGCGGGAGAAGATCGGCGAAGGGCTGCACGAGCGCTTCGTCATACACATCGGCCGGTTCGCATCGCGCGTTCAGGCAAAACGCTCGGCCTAGGCCCAAGCTGGCGTTGGCGAGGTCTCAGCTTGTAGTTGCTCATCTTTCTTTTGACCCCACGCGGGTTGATCCGATTTCGGCTCGATACTACACGCTGTTCGAGAATCTCGTCGAGGATCCTCTCATGGAAGATTTTCTTTCCCCGAGGGGGGAATAGCGACATAGCGCGGCAGACGCCGTTGGACAACGCGCACCGCATGCAGAAAGGAGAGCCGATCCGGGTCTTCCCCGGCTTTCAGCGCGGCCTGATGCATCAAACTGCGGATGGCGTAGTGCGTCATCAGCAGGCCGAAGAACTCCTGCTGGACCAATTCAGGCGTCTTGCTGCGCAACACGATCTGCGCGCCACGCAGATGGGTTTTCAACTCGTCGAGGGAAGTTTCGATTTCCCATCGTTCGTGATAGAGAGCCGCCAGTTCAGCGGCCGGTGCCTGCGTGGGGTCGAGGATGGTGGTCACCAGCCGATACAACGACTCCGCTCCCTTGACCCCCTTCAGGCGATATTCGATGACGCGCACCGCGATCCCGTTGCGGCGATTGCGACGGTCGGAACTGGAAGCGTAGATGTGGCTGGGATAGGAGCCGTCTGGCAGCCGTTGCTCCATCTCCAAACGCAGGCCGTGCTTGACGCGCCACAACAGCGCGGCTCCCGTGTTGGCCGCCTTTTGCCAGAGCTTGTAACCAAAAAACAGCCGGTCGGCCAAACACAGCATTCCCGGCCCTAGCGACTCCACGACGCTGTCGGCCAGAGTGACTTCTCCGGTGGAGTATTTGCCCATCCGCGCGCCCCACAACACATGCGTTCCGCACTCCAGCAACGCCACGAAACGCAGTTTGGGAAAGGCGCTCTTGCCCCGTCCGCTTCCCGCTCTACCAAACGCCTGGTCGTTCTCCGCCGTGTCGGCCACGTCTAAAGTGCTGCCATCCAAGCTCACCACCCGCCATTTCCGGTACCACGCTCCCTTGGTGGACTCGATCGCAATCGGCCCCACCACAGCCTCATAAAGCTTCTTCAACGGTTCGGCTCCCAACCGGCTACGCGCTTGTGAAATACCCGAGTCGCCCGCGACTCTCACTTTGGCTGAAGGATCGAGCAGCCAGTGCACCCCTTCCAGCAGGCAGCGCAACACTTCCCGCGCCGAAGATCGCATGTACAGGGCCAGCGCCAGTACGTGATACACCACCACCTGGGCTGGTAGATCCCGTTCCCGGACGCTTTCGCGATTGGTCTGCCGCAACACCTCCCGCACCTTATCGGCGGGAAAGAAAGTGGTGATCACACCAACGCTAATGTAATCACTGATCCGGCTCCCGGCCGGTAACGTTGCTAGCGTGCGGGCCATGCCGTACCTCGCTGGTTCGGGAATGGAACCGCATTGGGCACACCGGCGGTGGCCGGTAGCGGAACGACTCGAACGAACCGGTACCGGCCTCGAATCGCCTGGTTGAAGTAGCGGCCCTTGGACGTTGCCGCCAGTAGAACCTCGTGCACAGCGGCAGGAACGGCGAAGTAGCGATAGGCCGTGCGGCTGCGAAACTCCAACTCGAGCAGTTCGCGATCCTGATCATAGGCGACCGTTGCGAGTGTCGAGGACTCAACGGTGGTGAAACACATGGAACAGCCCCCTTCTGGAGGCATTCGCCCCAAAACAGAATATCACAGGAATGTTCTTAAGTGAAGAGTATTGGGCCTAGGCCCAATACGGTTCACTTAATTAAGTGGCGGGACGGAAATGCGTCAAGACGCATTTGTAGCATGAAGGGGACAGACCAGGAGGCCTATCCCACTTCCCGCTAAATGAACGGTATTGGGCCCAGGCCCAGGTTGCCTCACGCGCCGGCCGCGGGCGCTTTCGCCTCGGCGCGGATCCAGGCGTTCGCCTCATTCTCGTGAGAGGAATCGAAGTAACGGATCTTCGCGGTTGTGAATGGCTTGCAGAACGACGCCATCCACTTTTCCCATTTCGAATCACCGACCATCGCCAGTCTTTCGAGCTCGGAAAAGTGCTTCATGTCGAACTTGATGTCCTCCCAAAGCGCTCCGGCATCCCAGCCGTGAAAATCCGCCAGCCGAACCAGCATGCGGATCTTCCCGTGTTCCTTCATGTAATTCTCGAGCGGCGGCACAAATTCCTGGTAATCCGATCGAGTAAGCTTCCCCGACAAAGTGACGGAAACCGGCGCGGACTGGCCACTTTGCGGCAGATCGAGTGTAACGCTCATGGAGTATCACTCCTCCACTTCCCATCCTACGCCTGTAGGGATCAGGCAGCGGGGCGCGGCGGTTCTTGTCTGGGGAAGTGGGTCTGTTCCAGCCGCTCGAGGAGTTGGACAAGTTTCGGCGCGGATTCGGCGTGATTGCCGAAGCGGAGGTGGTTGTAGGCGGCGGTAAAGTCCTGGAGGAGGGCGGCGGCCTGGGGATCGGGGACGATGCGGGCGAACTCGGCGGGGGTGATCCAGGCCGGCTTTTCAATGCCGCGGCGGTGGAGGGAGGCAAGCATTCTCTGGTAGAGGAGAGTCGCATCGGAGGCGGAAGCTTCCCCACGCTGAACGCGGCGCACCCGGACGAGGGCGAGCCAGCGGCGCCAGAGGAAAGGGCCAAGCAGGCAAACGGCGGTTAGCAAGGTGATGGCCAAGGCGGCGCGCGGCGCATAAAGTTTCGCTGCGTCAAAGCCAGACTTGGCTCCGGAAGTGAGGCTGGCGAGGGAACCATCGAGCCATTTGAGCTGGAAATTACGGCTGGATTGCTCCATTTGGGCGGCGAGGTTGAGTTGCCGCTCGAGATCGTAGCTGAGGACCCAATCCTGCCAGAAGACCTGCATGGCGTCGAGGTACAACTGGAGGCGTGTGGAGAGCGAGGCGCCGGACTGGCTGGGGTCAGGGGGGGTGGGATCGAATGTGGTCCAGCCCTTTGCGGGAAGCCACGCCTCGACCCAGCTATGGGCATCGCTGGCGCGGACGAGATACCAGCCGCTGAAGGGATTGTAGACTCCGGATTGGAAGCCGGTGGCGACGCGGGCGGGAATCCCGATGGAGCGGAGCATGACCGCGAGCGAGGAGGCGAAATATTCGCAATGGCCTTTGCGGCGATGGAAGAGGAAATCAGCGATGGGATCAGGGGTTTCGTGGCGGGGCAGTTCGGTGGTATAGGCGTAGTGGGTGCGGAGGTAGTTTTCGAGGAAGCGGGCGCGCTGGGCGTCGGTGACCAGGTTGCCGGTGAGGGAGCGGGCGAGAGCGGCGATGCGCGGGTCGAGCGGGGGGAGTTGGAGGTTGGTTTCGCGCAGAAGGGGGGAGAGGGGCTCGCCGTCATAGCGCGGATCGCCATCGACTTCGAGGATGGAATAGGCGATGTAGCGGAGACGGTCTGGGGCTCCGAACCCAAGGCGGTAGCTGCCGGCCGGGGTGCGGATGATGCGGGGAACGAAGATGCGGACGGACTCGGGTGCTCCGGCGAGGAAGAGAACGTCGGAGGCGCTCTCCTGCATGGCGACTTCATAGGTGATGCGGGGTCCGCGGCGGAGGGTTTCCTCGACGGTGGCAAGGCGGAGCATGCCGTCTTCGACGCGCAGGATCTCGGAGGACCCGGCAGTGTTGAACCAGCGCTTGCCATCGAACTGCATGAGGGCATTGCCGCGCCACTTGATATCCATGGGCGAAGCGGCGTTGATGATGCGAATGTGCATGACGGCGGTGCTTCGCATCTTCAATTCGCCGATCTGGCCGAGGGTGACTTCGTTCGAGAAGCCGGGCAGATGATAGCGCTGCGGGATGAAGTGCTGGAAGGCGGCGCGGGCAGTGCGGGGGAGGAGGAAGAACAGGGATCCGGTGAGCACGAGGATCCCGAGGACGGTGAAGACGGTGAGGCCGGCGAGACGGGTGTTCAAGCGGCGCTGCGTGTGGCGGACGATGACGCCGGGCCGCGCGGCGGAGGAGCGGATTTCGCTGGCGGCGAATGTGGCCACTCCGAAGAAGAGGAACATGGCCAGGAAGAGGAAGTAATTAGCGCTCGAGGAGAAGATGGACGCGGCCAGCAGTTCGAGGAAGGCGATGATTTTGACGTAGAAGTAGTCGCGGTCCGTGTGGGCGGTGAGGATCTTGACGATGGCGAGAAAGAACACAAGATGGACGGTAGCGGTGAGGAAGTCGCGCGAGAGGTAGAGGTAGTCAACCGGCCAGAACCCGATATAGGCGACGGTGACTGCGTTGATGACGTTCTGGGGAAGATCGAGCTTCAGCCAACCGGCACAGAGGAAGGCCCGTGCGAGGAGGCCGAGAGCGGTGAGGATGGCAGTGGGGGTATCCAGATAGCCGGAACCGGCGACGGCAAGATATCCGCTGGTAAGCAGAGCGAGCAGGGAGAACTGAAAGAAAGGCTCGACAACGTTCCAGCGTGGGGCGGTCACTTCTTGAGAAATCCTTCGAGAGTGGATGCGAACGAATTCATAGACGCATGGTCATCCTGCTCCGATTCGAGGATGATGAAATAATCTCCCTGCTGAAAGGCGAGTTTCCCCTGCCGCGGGCGCCACTTTTGCACGAGTTCGAAGGCGACGGCGGGGGCGCGGAATTGGTAGAGGGATGCGGTGAGGCGGATGGGGCCCCGATAAACAGCACGGCGCGCCCGTTTGACGCCGAGGCGCCGCAGATCCTGTTGGTATTCCTCGGGAGGGATGGTTTCGACAGCTACTCGTTTCCAGGCGCCGAGGTTCATGGGAAGGACTTCCTGACGGTCGCCGGGATTGCGGCAGGAGAGGGCGGTGAGGGGAAGCAGAAAGCAGGAGCGGCGGGAGAACATCGCAATTCCATGTTAAAACGTAATGGTGTCCCTGAAGCTGTTCCATGACAATCCTGATTCGAGTGCGGCCTACGCAGAGTTTGAAAAAC
>JADLBD010000047.1 GCA_020847975.1 Bryobacterales bacterium
GCTGGCAGGGAATGACTGACCGCGAAGTGTCGGCTCTCACTGAATGCATGCTCCATTCCGGAGAGCGCGTTGATCTCTCAGCGGTTCCTGGAACGAAAGTCGACAAGCACTCCACCGGCGGCGTAGGGGACAAGACCAGCCTCATCGCGGCTCCGCTGGCAGCCTCAGCCGGCGCCGTGGTCCCGATGATTTCCGGCCGCGGGCTCGGCTACACCGGCGGGACTCTCGACAAGCTGGAAGCGATACCCGGGTTCCGAACGAACCTCACCATCGAAGCCTTCCTTGCGCAGTTGCAGCAGCACAAACTGGCCTTCATCGGGCAGACCGCGCAAGTGGCTCCCGCCGATGGAAAGTTATACGCTTTGCGCGATTCCACGGCCACCGTCGAGTCGATTCCGCTGATTGCCTCCTCCATCATGGCGAAGAAGCTGGCAGTGGGTCTGGACGCTATTGTGCTCGATGTAAAAGTAGGCTCCGGGGCCTTCATGAAGCGGCAGATCGATGCGCGCCGGCTGGCCCAGATGATGGTAGGCATCGGGCGCAGGATGGACAAGAAAGTTCAGGCCCTGATCACTGACATGAACCAGCCGCTTGGCTTCGCCATCGGGAACGCACTGGAGATCATGGAGGTCTCGCAGACGCTGCAAAACGCCGGCCCCGTGGATCTCACCAGGCTGTCGCTCGAACTCGCCGCGCGCATGATTCACCTGGGCAAGATCACGGAAACGCTCGAGGAAGCCCGTGAGGTTGCGCAGGCGCGTCTGCTGGACGGTTCCGGCTACCGCAAGTTCAAGGAAGTGATCGCGGCGCAAGGCGGCAATCCGCAAGTGATGGACCGCTTTGAACTGCTGCCCAACGCCACCGGCATGCGGGAGATCTACTCTCCACGCGCCGGCTATGTGAGCGCCATCGAGGCGGAACTGATCGGACAGGCCAGCACGATGATCGGGGCCGGACGGGATCTGAAAGACGATAGCATCGACCCCGCGGTGGGCGTCATTCTCGAGGTGAAAACCGGACAGAAGGTGGAGTCCGGCGGAGTGCTCTGCCGCATCTACTATACGCACGAGGATCACGTCGATGAGGCCGCCGAACTGGTGGAGGATGCCTTCCGCATCTCCCAGCAGGCCCCCGAGGACCGCGAGCTGATTCTCGAGGTGGTGGGATAGCGTTCGCCTGCCATTTGGCGTAACATTCGGCATAACATTCGGCGTAACAAGGGGGGGAGCCGTGGGCCGATTCACGGGATTGCTGGGCCTTATCATCATTCTGGGAGCGGCTTGGCTCTTCTCCACCAACCGCAAGGCGATCCAAGTCAAGATTCTCGGCTGGGGTCTGGGGCTCCAGTTCCTGTTCGCCTTCCTGGTGCTGAAGACTGAGTTAGGCAGGGTGTTCCAGGCAGCCAGCTATGCCGTGAACGCGCTGCTCGAGTACGCGGAGGCCGGCAGCCAGTTCGTGTTCGGGCCCCTGGGAGCGAAGAACGCGGGAGTGGCGGTATCCGGCGGGGGCGTGGCAGGAGCGGAAGTGAAGTTCGGCGTGGTGTTCGCCTTCCAGGTGCTGCCCATCGTCATCTTCATTGCCTCGCTGTTTTCCATCCTCTACTACTTCGGCGTCATGCAGTATGTCATCAAGGGTATGGCTTGGGTGATGCTGCGGATCATGGGCGCAAGCGGGGCCGAGAGCACCAACGTGGCGGCCAGCATCTTCATGGGACAGACCGAAGCCCCGCTTACCATCCGGCCATTCCTGGCGAAGATGACCGAGTCGGAATTGTTCACCGTCATGGTGAGCGGCATGGCGCATGTTTCGGGCGCCGTCATGGCCGCGTATGTGAAGATCGCGGGAGTGGAAATCCAGCACCTGTTGACCGCCGTCATCATGACGGCTCCCGCCACCATCATGCTGGCAAAGATGCTGGCGCCGGAAACCGGCGATCCGGAAACCAAGGGGACCGTCAAGATCGAGATCGAGAAACCGGGGGTGAACGTGATCGACGCCGCCGCCCGGGGCGCCGGAGAGGGGCTCCACCTGGCGCTGAATATCGGCGGGATGCTCATCGCCTTCCTGGCCCTGATTGCGCTCGTCAACGGGATTCTCGGCGGCGTTCATCACCTGCCGTTTCTCGGGTGGGTGCCGCAGTCGCTCGAACAGATTTTCGGTTGGCTCTTCTCTCCCGTAGCCTGGGTGATGGGCGTGAGTTGGAAAGATGCGCAGGCCGTGGGGAACCTGCTGGGCACCCGGCTGGTGTTAAATGAATTTGTGGCCTTCCTTCAGCTTGGCCCGATGAAGACGCAGTTGGATCCGCGCTCGTTCACCATCGCCACGTATGCGTTGTGCGGGTTTGCGAACTTCAGTTCCATCGCCATCCAGATCGGCGGCATCGGGGCGCTGGCGCCGAGCCGCAAGTCGGACCTGGCGCGGATGGGGCTCAAGGCAGTCGCCGCTGGAACCATGGCCAACTTCATGTCCGCCTGTATTGCAGGGATGCTGGTATGACCGATCTCGAAGAAGCAGTCGCTACTGTCAAGGGCCACCTGCCCAGAATTCCGAAGATGGCCATTGTGCTCGGCAGCGGCCTGGGCGTGTTTGCTGATGAGCTTTCCGATCGCAAGGAGATTCCCTATTCAGACCTGCCTCACTGGCCGCGTTCCACCGCCGTGGGGCATGCGGGCAAGCTGATCCTGGGACGGCTGGGAGATCTCGATCTGCTCTGCCTGTCCGGGCGGGCGCATCTCTATGAAGGCTACACGCCGCGGGAAGCCGCCTTCGGCATCCGCGTATTGGGGATGCTGGGCGTGCGGTCGCTTGTGCTGACCAATGCCGCCGGCGGGATCAACGCCGCCTTCGAACGGGGGGAACTGGTTCTGATCAGCGACCACATCAATCTGCAAGGCATGAATCCGCTGGTGGGGCCGAACGACGATGCGCTGGGACCGCGCTTCCCGGACATGTCGGAGGCCTATTGCGAGCAGTACCGCTACGTCACGAAACTGGTAGCCGCGGAGTTGCACATCACCGTGGCCGAGGGTGTCTACGCCGCGCTGCTGGGCCCAAGCTATGAAACGCCGGCCGAGATCCGCTATCTGCGCGCGATTGGCGCAGATCTTGTCGGAATGTCGACGGCGCCCGAGGTGATCGCGGCGAATCACATGGGAATGAAGGTGCTCGCCATCAGTTGCGTCACCAATATGGCGGCGGGTATGCTGCCGCGGAAGATCGATCACGAGGAAGTACTGGAGACCGGGGCAAAGGTTCGGGATACGCTGGTGCGTCTGCTCAAAGAAGTCCTCCCGCGGTTGGAGGCCTGAAATGGACGAACTGCTGGCGGCGGCGGTGAAGGGCTGGGAGAATGCCGTTGCCGCCTATTCCGGGTTTCGCGTGGGGGCGGGATTGCAAGCTGTGGTGAACGGGAAACCCGCGGTCTTCAGCGGATGCAATGTCGAGAACGCCACCTACGGCCTCACCGTTTGCGCGGAGCGAGTGGCGCTGTTCAAAGCGCTTTCCGAAGGAGCGCGCGAGTTCACGGCCATGGTGATTTACACCACCGCCTCCGAGGTGACGCCGCCATGCGGAGCCTGCCGCCAATTGCTGTGGGAGTTCTGCGGCGACATCCCGGTGACGGCGAGGAATGCCGGCGGAGCGGAGAAAACGTGGCGCGTGGCGGAACTGCTGCCGGATGCCTTCGATAGGAACAGTCTCAAATGATGCGTGTTGTCCTGTTGTTGCTGGCCGCCTTCTGTTTAAGGGCGGCGGAGCCCGTGGATTCCATCTGGTCGGCGAAGTATGTGGTGACGATGGATGCCGGGCGGCGGGTGATTGAAGACGGCGCTGTAGCGGTACGCGGCGAGCGCATCGTGGCCGTAGGCAGGAGAGCCGAAATCGAGCGCCAATACAAGGCCCGGCGCCGCCTGGCGCGGCCGCAATCTCTCATCGCGCCGGGACTTATCGACACCCACACGCACGCGCCCATGTCGTTGTTCCGCGGCCTTGCCGACGACCTGCGACTTCAGGAGTGGCTCGAGAAGTACATCTTCCCGGCCGAGGCGAAGAACGTGGATGCGGAGTTCGTCAAATGGGGCACGCGCCTGGCATGCCTCGAAATGGTGCTGAGCGGGACCACCACTTACACCGACATGTACTACTTCGAGGAGGTGATCGCCGCCGAGACGAAGCGCGCGGGCTTGCGCGGAGTGCTCGGGCAGACCGTAATCGGGTTCCCTGCCCCGGACGCCCGGACGCCGCAGGATGCCCTCGCCCGCGCGGAACGGTTCATCGAGCAATACCGCGGCGATCCGCTGATTGTTCCCGCCGTGGCTCCTCATGCCATCTACACCACGCCCGATGACGTGCTGAAGGCCTCCCGGGCGCTGGCCAACAAGTATGGCGTGCCGATGCTGATCCACCTTTCCGAGACCAAGCGCGAAAACGCCGATTCGCTTGCGAAACGGAAGATGACTCCCACCGCGTTGCTCGATTCGCTGGGAGCATTGAACGGGCGCACGCTGGGCGCGCACGGCGTCTGGCTCGATGACAACGACCTGCGCATTCTGAAGGAGCGGGGAACGGGTCTGGCGCATTGCCCCTCGAGCAATTCCAAGCTCGCCAGCGGCGTCGCGCGCGTGCCGCGAATCCTCGAAATGGGCATCCCCATGGGCCTGGGCACCGATGGCTTTGCCGGAAGCAACAACGATGCGAATCTGTTCGAGGAGATGGACCTGGCGGCCAAGCTGCAAAAAGTGACGAACCTCAACCCGGTGCTGCTTCCGGCCACGCAGGCGCTGGAGATGGCCACGATCACGGGGGCGCGCGCCCTGGGGTTGGATAAAGAAATCGGGTCGCTCGAACCGGGCAAGCGGGCGGACATGATCACGGTGATGGTGAATGCGCCGAATGCGATTCCGATGTACCACGTGATGTCCCAGATGGTATACGCGCTCAAGGGCGCCAATGTGAATGATGTGATGGTGAACGGACGGCTGATCGTGCGGGACCGGAGAGTGCTGACGCTGGACGCGGGGGAGATCGCGCGGAAAGTGAGTGAGTATCAAGCGAGGGTCAGCGAATCTCTTAGGCATTGACGGGCTCGAGTTCTATTCCCCGTACGTATACACCTATCCCCTAAATTAATTGTGATTTCCGCCTGAGACAGGAGTCTCTCTGAGACAACTACTCTCCTGAAGCTCCAAACAGAGTTTGCTTGATTTGTTTTTTGCGCAGCATCAGGGGAGGAACTATGCGCGTTGTCCAAACGCTTTCATTCGCGGCATTGTGGGGTGCGCTGGCGGTTGTGCCGGCGGCGCCGGCGGCTACTTTGACTTATACGGATCGCGCCACGTGGAATGGCGCGGTGACGAACCGGACGGATGTGAATTTTGATTTGTTGACTGCCAATCCAGTGACCTCACTCGCTATTGGGAGTGCGCCGGATCAGGCGACGGTTGCTGGTATCGGACTCGTGTGGTTCGCGCCCGCAAGCGGTTATGGCCCGGCGGGAACAGGTCAATACCTTTGGAACGACGCCGCGGCTACTGGGACTCTAGGATTCAGTGTGACAAATGCCCTCAGCATCGTAGCCGCATTCGGGGTAGACCTATGGACATTGAATAACCCTGGAAAATCCATTGATGTCCGGGTGTATGACGTGGGAAACCCAACACCTACGGTCTACACTGTCCTTACCGCCTACGACCAAGGCCAGCCGAGTAACCATCCGGCAGTGTTCTTCGGCTACACATCGGACACGGCTGTCTCCAAAGTCGAGTTTGTAACAACTGGGCCACACGATGGGGCTAGCTCCGTCGGTCAAGTGGCACTGGACAACTACTCCTGGGGTCAACTGAACGCCGCCGACCCGCCTC
Organism: Bryobacterales bacterium; assembly: GCA_020847975.1. GTDB lineage: Bacteria > Acidobacteriota > Terriglobia > Bryobacterales > Bryobacteraceae > CADEFT01. Next base: position 5,859 of record JADLBD010000047.1, read on the forward strand.
CCTCCGGCGGCGACTCGGAAACGCCCGAAGCCACCACCATCGGCTATCTCACCATCGGGATGGCTGCCATGGTGTTCGGCAAACGCAAGCTCGCACGGGCGGAATAGCCTAACCCGCCGGCTCCAGTGCGAAACCATGCTGCCGGCGGTGGTGCGGCCCGTCGAACACCTTCGTCGACTTGAAGAGTTCGTGGCGGCCGTCGCCGGCTTCCTCCTTCACCCTGGCGAGCAGGTTCTGTTTCGCCTCGGAAGTGAGCGGTTGGAAGTTGCGGGCCAGGGCGATGTCCGCCTTCAACTGTTCCATTGTGTTGACTCCCATCACTTGCACCGTAATGGGCAGGCTGAGGCAGAAGCGGTAGCACTCTTCCGCGGTAAGCCCCACATGGCTCAGCAGCCTGCCCTGAGGGTGCCCTCCCGCTAATCCTTTCATGCCGATGACGCCGACATTCTTCTTCAAGCACACGGGCACCACTTCGTTCTGGAAGCTGCGATAATTCGCATCGAGGACGTTAATCGGCATCTGCGCCGTATCCCATGCGTGGGGCTTCGATAGCATCTTCAGGTGAATGTGCGGATCCTTGTGGCCGGTGAACCCGATGAAACGGACCTTGCCGGCCTTTTGCGCCTCGAGCGCAGCCTTGATGCCGCCCTTTTCAAAGATCCAGTCGGGGTCATTGTCGTAGACGAGCTCGTGGAACTGCCACAAATCGAGGTGGTCCGTCTTGAGCCGGCGCAAACTGTCATGGAGGCAATTGACGGACCCCGCATAGTCGCGCTCGCAATTCTTCGTCATGAGGAACACCTTGTTGCGCTTTCCGCCCTGTGAGAGCGCCTCCCCCATGACGGACTCGGCGCCGCCGTCCTGATAATCCCATGCATTGTCGAAGAAATTGACCCCTTCATCGATGGCGGCGTGCATGATGCGGATCGACTCCTTCTTATCCGGGATGACGCCGACATGCCAGCCCCCGATACCCATGATGGAGACCCGGACGCCGGTGCGCCCGAGAACACGGGTCGGCAGCCCGGTAGCGGTGGCAGGACTGGTTTGCGCAATCACCTGCTCGGCAAGCGCCGCGGCGGTGACGGCTTTCTGCATGAATGTGCGGCGGGAGGTGGTTTCCGGCATGGGAGCGTCCTTAAACTCAAGTGTTTCTACGAGTCTACTCCATTACCGGGCTGGCCCTGGCAGTTGACCTTCAACCGGGTCCGCGGCGCAGGTACTCAGGCGCCTGGGCACGTTGTGGAAATTGAATTGGCCGCCGATCCACACCGATCAACGCGGATGGACAATCCAGGGGCTATCGGCGTTGACCAGCGTTCATCGGCGGCCTGAGACAGGTCAGTTGCAGGCTTGCAGTGGTTCCCACTCTCTGTGTCGTGCGCCCCTTCAGCCCAACTTCCAATACCACGCCGTAATCTGCTCCCCGAACAGCTCGACCACCAGCGCCGCGATTCCCAGAAAGCTGCCGAATGGTAACTCGTAAGTCATGTCCTCTTTGGACAAATAGATAAATAGACCTCCAATAATTGCCCCCAGGACTGAACCAAAGAACACCGTCAACAAAGAGCCTGGCAGCCCCAAGAACGCCCCTACCGTGAGTAACATCTTCACGTCGCCAAACCCAAGTCCTTCGCGCCTGCGGACGCGTTTGTAGATTTGCCCGGTCAGCCACAGCAATCCCGCGCAGGCGACGGAGCCAGCGGCGGCTTCCACCACCGAGTGGATCCACACAGGCAGCGCGGGCGGAAGGAAGAGCAGCGTCACAGACGATACCGGGGGCGTGAAGGCAGCCAGCAGAACGCCGGCTGCAGCGCCTCCGAGCGTAAACTCATCCGGCAGGATCCGGTCGGCCAGATCCGTGAAGATGAGATCCACCATGATGGCGCTGAACACGCACAGCTTCAATCCCACGGGATTCCAGCCGCGGCTGTGGACGCTCCAGAAGAAGAGCGCCCCCGTAAGCAGTTCGACAAGCGGATAGCGGATGGAAAAGGCCGCATGGCAATAACGGCACTTGCCGCCGAGCAGAATGTAGCTGACCACGGGGATGTTGTCGTACCAGGCGATGGTGCGTTCACAAGCCGTGCAATGTGAGCGGGGTCTGACGACACTCAAGTCGCGGGGCAGACGGTAGATGCAGACGTTGAGAAAACTGCCGATCAGCAGGCCGAAGAAACCGGCGGCGAGGGCTTCCATCATCCCAGCACCTTCTTGTATTCGTGAACGGTTCGCAGGGCAAGGTGCGCCAGCGTGAATCCGCCTTTCACCATTTCCCGTCCCTGGCTGCCGAGGCGCGCGGCGAGTTCCCGGTTGTCCATCAGCAGGCGAATGGCGGCGGCAATTTCCGCGGGGTCATTACGCACCAACAGGCCGGTGGCGCCGTGGTGCACGATTTCGGGCAATCCGCCCACCTCGCTGGCGATGACGGGAACGCCGCGGGAAAGCGCGAGCAGCGCGGCGGAGCCAAGTCCCTCGAGTTCGCTCAGGTACAGCAGGGCGCGGGCTGTGGGGAGGTCCTCCTGCAACTGCGAGGAAGTGTGCAGCTCCACCTGCGCGCGTCTGGCCGCTTCCCTGCCGAGTTCGCCGCACTTGCGCGGATCGCTCCAGGCGGGGGTCAACAGGCGGTCGCCGATGCCGCCCGTACGCCCTTCCACGGGCACTCCGTCGAATACAACGGCCACCTTTTCTTCGGGAACCCCGGCTGCGATCAACTGGCGCGCCACGTAGGCGGAGATCGCGAGGTAGCGGGCAGCCCGGCGGTACTTCCAGCGCGAGAGAAAGCCTTGCCTGACAGGAAACGCCACGCGGCGCGAGACGACGAAGGGGCCGCGGGCGGCAATGGCGGCCATGGTATGGCTGCGCGCATCGTGAGCATGGGTAATCGAGGCGGACTTCGACTCCGCGGACACCGCCCACAGGGAAAGCCGGCGGGAAGGAACCCCGCGCTTTGCCGCTTCGACTGCCAGCGGCGACGCTCCGGGCGCCAGCAGCATTGGCTCCCAGCCAAGGGTCTTCTGACCCACCATCAGGTAGAGAGCCTGCCACTGGCCTCCGCGCATTTCCCTGCCGCTATCGACATGCAGCACCCTCATACCTGCCGCCCCGGGCTCATGTTACGTGCCTTCGCGTATTTCAGGAAACTATAGAGCATCGCCATATAGGCGATCGCCATGCCTTCCATCCCGTCGAGGTATCCGCGCCGCACGAAGTACGTTCGGAAGAAGGTCCACATGGGGTCCAGCAGCAGGTGGCGCCAGGTGATGTTCCTGCCGCGCGCCACCACTTCTTCGGCGGCAAGCGTCGTGTAGCGGTCCATCGTGCGCAGGTGTTCGGTAAACGACTGGCACGTGTAATGCAGCAGGTTCGAGTCGAGATGACCCAGCGTGCCCGTGACCGTGACGCTTTCATGGACGTATTCACCCGTCCAACAGGCTTTGTCCCGGCGGTAGAGACGGATCTTGCGGTCCGGATACCAGCCGCTGTGCAGGATCCACTTGCCGAGATACTGGGCCAGGCGGGGCATGGTGTAGGCGTCATACTCGGGTCCGTTCTTCTTGAGGAGCCAGATATCGGCCTCGAGCGACTCGCTGAGGGCTTCATCCGCGTCGATGGAGAGGATCCAGTCGTAACGCGCCTGCTCGGTGGCGTAGTTCTTCTGGCCGGCATACCCGCGCCACGGAGATTCGATCACGCGCGCCCCCAACTCGCGCGCGATCTCCATGGTGCGGTCAATGGATCCGCTGTCCACCACGACAATCTCGTCGCAGCAGCGCAGGCTCTCGATGGCCCGGGCAATGTTGCGTTCCTCGTCTCGCGCGATGATGGTGGCGGAAATCTTCATGGCGTCCGGGTCAAAGCGCGGCGGTAGCGACGGGAGCAGGCATGAAGCAGATGACGAACACAACCAGGCTCACCCAGGCAAGGCGCAGGCGGCCCTTGCCAAGCGGCGCGGGATCATAGATGGGAGGGTGGCGCAGTCCGAAGAAAAACAACACCACCGCCCAGGCCCACCACGGCCAATACAGAAATCCGAGCGGAAGGAGGACCACCCAGAAGATCCTGGAGAGCAGCCGAAAGCGGTAGTTCGCCACGGAGTACAGAATATGCCCTCCATCCAGTTGGCCGAAGGGCAACAGGTTGAGGGCGGTGGCGAAGATTCCCACCCAAGCCGCGCGCGCCACGGGGTGCAGATAGATGTCGGCGCTGGGAACGCCTGGAAAGATCACGGCCTCGAGCGCGCGCAGCAGCAGCGGCGAGCCGAACACCAGGTCTCCCTGCTCGGCAATGCCCGGCACGATCTTCGAGCAGGCCAGCCCGATCCCGAGCGCCGGAACCAGGAAGACGAACCCCGCGAGAGGCCCGGCAATTCCTACATCAAACAACTGGCGGCGGGCGTAGATTGGAGAGCGGATGCGGATGAAGGCGCCCAGTGTTCCGATGAAAGTCGGCGCCGGAAGGAAGTACGGCAGGCTGGCATCCAGACGGTAGTGCACGCACGCCAGGTAGTGGCCGAATTCGTGGGCCAGCAGGATGAGAAGGAGCGGCCCGGAAAAAAGCAGGCCCTGCGCCATGCGGCGCGGATCTTTCCAGATCTCGAGATAGGCCGGCACGTCCTGGTCGAGTTCAAAGGCAGGCCGGTTGTGATCGAAATTCTCCACCATGCGCGAGCCCACGAACGTGGTTGTACAGATGGTGAGCAGAAAAAGAAGAAGGTGCAGCCAGAGATGCTGGCGGACAGTGAGCAGGCTCCAAACCTGTGCCCAACCACCCGATCCGTGCGAGGCGCCGCGCGGCAGGGCAAACGGCGGATAATCCTGCGAGGCCACGAGTGACTATTGCAGAGTCTGCAACTCCTTGCCGGGCTTGAAGCGGACCGCTTTCCCCGGAGGAATCGCGACTTCGGCCCCCGTGCGAGGGTTGCGGCCGATGCCGGTCTTGCGCGGGCGCACGTTGAAGATCCCGAATCCGCGCAGTTCGATGCGCTCGCCGTTGCCAAGAGCGCGCTTCATGCATTCGAAGACGGTCTCGACGGCCATCTCCGCTTTTGTTTTGGTGATGCCGGTACGGTTCACGACTTCATTGATGATGTCCAGCTTGATCAACGTACACCTCCCGCCGTCGAGCACGCGGCCAAAACAACCGAAAGAACCGCTACGACGGCAAACCCCATGATAGGATTGAAGTTATACTGTTGTCAAGCATGGGCGTTTCCACTCTTTCCGAAGCTCAGTTCCGCCGCGCCTGTTCGCGCTTTGCCACCGGCGTGGCGGTTGCCGCCGTTGTTGACGAATCCGGCACGCCGCACGGCCTCACCATCAACTCGTTCACTTCGGTCTCTCTCGACCCGCCGCTGGTCTTGATCTGCATCAGCTACCATACTCCACTGCTTCAGCGCTTCCTGCATGCTTCGCACTTCGGACTGAGTTTCCTGAAGGCGGATCAATGGGAGATCTCCGATCGATTCGCCATGCGTGTAGACGATCGATTCGACGGCATATCCTGGCAATTGGGCCAGTTTGGAGTCCCCCTGCTTTCCGAGAGCCTGGCCGCCATGGAGTGCGCCACGCGCCAGATACTGGACGGCGGCGACCATACCATCCTTATGGCGGAAGTAATGGCCGCCGAAACGGGCGCCGGCGATCCTCTGCTGTTCTTCGACAGTTCTTATCAGAACGTGGCGCGCTGACCCTACCCGGTATCGCCATCGGTTAGAGTAAAGAAAAAGCCGACAGGAGCACACATGGCCACGACACGACGCCATTTCCTCGAGACGACGGCCGCCGTACCGCTTGCCGCCGCGGCCGCGCAGGAAAAGAAAGTCTCCGCGAACGACCATATCCAGTTCGCCACCATCGGCGTGGGCGGGATGGGTTCGGAAGATACCCGCTCGGCCCGCGCTCAAGACGGAGTGAAACTGGTGGCCGTGTGCGACCTCTATGACGGCCGCCTCACGCGCGCCAAAGAGGTATGGGGCAAGGATATTTCCACCACCCGCGACTACCGCGAGCTTCTTCAGCGCAAGGATATCGACGCGGTCGTCATCGCCACTCCGGACCACTGGCACGCCAGGATCGCGAGCGACGCCATGGAAGCGGGCAAGGATGTGTACCTCGAGAAACCCATGGTGCAGAAGATTCCGGACGGGCAGAAGTTGACCCAGGTAGAGAAACGCACGGGACGCATCCTGCAGGTGGGCAGCCAGCGCGTCAGTTCCATCGTTTATCAAAAGGCGAAGGAGCTTCTGGAAGCGGGAGCGATTGGCGAGTTGAACCTGGTGGAAGCCTGGTGGGACCGCAACTCCGCCATCGGCGCGTGGGAATATTCCATCCCGCCGGATGCCAGCCCGGAGACTGTCGATTGGGACCGCTTCCTCGGCAACGCCCCCAAACACCCCTTCGACGCGAACCGGTTCTTTCGCTGGCGCTGCTACCGCGATTACGGCACAGGCGTGGCGGGCGACCTGTTCGTGCATCTCTTCAGCGGTTTGCATTTCGTCACCGGAGCCATCGGTCCGACGCGTGTGTATTCCACAGGCGGCCTCCGTTTCTGGAACGACGGCCGTGACGTGCCGGACGTGCTGCTGGGCGTATACGACTATCCCGCGCACGGAAAACTTCCGGCCTTCAATCTCGCGCTGCGCGTCAACTTCGTCAATGGAGGCAGCGAGAACTCCGGCTTCCGGTTTGTGGGGAGCGAAGGAACGCTCGCCATCGGCGGCGGCGTTACGGTGTCCAAGGTGCCTCGGGAAACGGAGCCCGGATACACCATCGGCACGTTCGCCGAGGCGGCACAGAAAGAATTTCTGCGCGAGTACAACAGGAAATATCCACACAGCGAGCCGGCGGCGGATGCCATCCGGCCACAAAGCGAGGAGCGATACAATCCGCCGCGCGGCTACAGCGATCATCTGGATCATCACCGCAATTTCTTCCACGCGGTCCGTACCCGCAAACCCGTGGTGGAAAACACGGTGTTCGGATTGCGCGCCGCCGGACCGGCGCTGCTCTCCAACATGAGCCACTTTGACGAGCGGATCTATGATTGGGATCCGGAAACCATGAGAATTAAATCCTGAGCACTAACCGTGCGGCACGGCGCCTGAGCGCAACAGCCGCGCATGGATGATTGAGGAAAGGCCAGACAACATGCAAGAAACCAAGATTTCCCCGAATGATAAGATCCGCATCGCGCTCATCGGAGCAGGAGGCATGGGTTCCGGCGACACGCGCAGCGCGCTGAGCATTCCCGGCGTGGAACTGGCGGCCGTCAGCGATGTTTATGACGGCCGGCTGACGCGCGCCAAGGAGAACTGGGGCGACCACATCTTCACCACCCGCGACTACCGCGAAGTGCTGGCGCGCAAGGATATCGACGCCATCATCTGCGCCACTCCGGACCACTGGCATTCCACCATCACCATCGAAGCGCTCAAAGCGGGCAAGCATGTCTATTGTGAAAAGCCGATGGTGCACGACATCGCCGAAGGCAAGCAGGTGATCGAGGCGCAGAAGAGTTCGGGGCGGATTTTGCAGGTGGGGAGCCAGTATGCCAGTTCGCTGGCGTTCCTCAAGGCGCGCGATCTGTTCCGCGGCGGAGCAATCGGGGAACTGAACATGGTGGAGGCCTGGCTCGACCGCAACACAGCGATCGGAGCCTGGCAATATTCCATTCCGCCGGATGCCTCGACGCAAACAGTGGACTGGGACCGCTTCCAGGGGAAAGCCGCCAGGCGTCCGTTTGAAGCGGTGCGCGTGTTCCGCTGGCGCAACTACAACGACTACGGCACAGGCGTGGCGGGCGATCTGTTCGTTCACCTCTTTACGGGCATTCATACCGTGACCGGCTCGATTGGGCCGACGCGCGTATTTGCCACCGGGGGCCTGCGCTTCTGGAAAGACGGCCGCGACGCCCCCGATGTGATGCTGGCCCTGGTGGACTATCCGCGGACCGATGCGCATCCCGCCTTCACCCTGTCCTTGAAGGTGAACTTCGTTTCCGGCGGAGGGAACGAATCTTTCGGCGTCCGCTTCGTCGGCAGCGAAGGCGTGATGACGCCCACCATGAACGCGGTGACTCTCGCCCGAACTCCGCGCGAGACCGAACCCGGTTACACCATCAGCACCTTCCCACAGGCCGTGCAGGAGCAGTTCCTCAAGGAGTACCGCGCCAAGTACCCGCATGCGAACCCGACAGCCGATGCCATCCGGCCGGAGAAGACCGAGGTGTACCATCCGCCGAGTTACCACAATCCGCACCGGCAGCACCACGTCAACTTCTACAACGCCATCCGCACCGGCAAACCGCATTTTGAAGACGCCGTGTTCGGATTCCGCACCGCGGGGCCGGCGCTGCTGTGCAACCGCAGTTACTTCGAGCGGCGTGTGACACAGTGGGATCCGAAGATCATGGCGGCCTCGTAAGAGCGCGCGGTGCCTTCGCTCGCTCTGAAGCGTAAACGGTCTTTGACCAGGGCGCGCCCTCACACTTGAATTTCGGCTGCCGCTTGGAGAAAGATGATACGAATGGCCAATGTCAATGCTACGTCCGCCGCGGACTCCCTGATGGCGGTGGAGGACCGGTGGGGAGCGCACAACTATCATCCTCTCGATATCGTCGTTGAGCGCGCCGCCGGAGTCTGGGTGTACGACACGGAAGGGCGGCGCTACCTCGATTGCCTCAGCGCTTACTCCGCGTTGAACCAGGGCCATTGCCATCCGCGGATCCTCGCTTCGCTGCACGAGCAGGCTGAGCGGGTGACTCTCACTTCCCGCGCCTTCCGCAACGATCAATTGCCTCTCTTCTGCAAGGAACTCGCCGAATTGTGCCGCATGGAGATGGTGCTGCCGATGAACACCGGCGCGGAAGCAGTGGAGACGGCCATCAAGGCTGCGCGGCGATGGGGCTACGCGAAGAAAGGGATCGAGTCGGACAAGGCCGAAATCATCGTTTGCCAAAACAACTTCCACGGGCGAACCACGACGATTGTCGGCTTCTCTTCCGAAGCTGAGTACCGTAAGAACTTCGGCCCGTTCACTCCCGGCTTTGTCTCGATTCCGTTCGGCGATGCCGCGGCGCTCGAAGCCGCCATCACACCCAATACCTGTGCGTTTTTGTTCGAGCCTATCCAGTGCGAGGCCGGAATTCTGATCCCGCCTCCGGGCTTTCTCGCCGAGGCCGCGGCCATCTGCCGGCGGCATCGCGTACTCCTGCTTGCCGATGAAATTCAGACCGGGCTGGGCCGCACCGGCGCACGGTTCGCCTGCTGGCACGAGGGAGTGCAGCCCGACGTGTTCATCCTGGGGAAAGCGCTCTCGGGGGGATTCTATCCCGTGTCGGCGGTGGTTTCGAGCGCGGAGATCCTCGGGCTATTCGAACCCGGCAGTCACGGCAGCACCTACGGAGGAAACCCACTGGCCTGCGCGGTGGCGCGCACGGCTTTGAAGGTAATTGAGGAAGAGCGGCTTGCCGGACGTTCCGTTACTCTGGGCGAATGGCTGCTGAGGGAATTACAATCCATCCGCCACGCCGCAATCCGGGAGATACGCGGGCGAGGACTGCTGGTGGGAATTGATCTTCACGTTCCGGCGCGGCCCTATTGCGAGCGGCTGCTCGAGTTGGGGCTGCTGTGCAAAGAAACGCATAGCCACGTGATCCGGCTGGCGCCTCCGCTGGTCATTTCTGAAGAGGACCTGGCGTGGGCGGCAGGACAGATCCGGAAGCTATTCTCTGACGCAGGTTGATAAGCGGCTCCCCCTAAGAGCCCTTGCGGAACAGTAGCGGGGCAAAATCCGCGAGGTAATGGCGCCACACCCACCACTGGTGCGCCCCGCCGGATACGTGGAACTCGTGCTTCACGTTGTGCTCGGTGAGCGTCTCGTCCAATAACTTCGCCGATGCGAGCCCCGTGTCGGCTTTCCCGATCCCGATCCAGAACAGGGCTACCTGCTTGTTCAGTTTGTCCGGCGCGGTGAGGGCGGCGGCGTAACGCTCATCAAACTGCTGTTTGGCCGCTTCCGGGCTGGAACCAAAGCCGACGCCCGCGCTGAACACGCCGAGGAAACTGAACCGCTCGGAATGCGTGAGCCCGATGGCCAGCGTTTGCCCGCCGCCCATGGAAAGCCCGGCAAGGGCGCGGTTGTGGGAGCCCGAGGCAACACGGTAAGTGGATTCCACCAGGGGCATGACGTCGCCCAGCAGGTCTTCCTCGAATTTTGCGGTATTCTGCCGCCGCGCCGAAGGATCGGTGGAGTTCGGGTCCACGGCATGCCCGTCAGGCATCACGATGATCATCGGCTTCGCTTTTCCCCCGGCAATCAGGTTGTCGAGAATGAGGTTCGCCTTGCCTATTTCCACCCATTCGCGATCCGTGTCGCCGGAGCCGTGCAGAAGGTACAAAACCGGATATTTCGATTTCGTATTCTTTTCATAGCCGGGCGGCGTGTAGACGTGAATGCGACGCCCTTTGCCCACGGCCTTCGATTCGTACCAGTGAACGTGCACCGATCCGTGGGGCACATCTTTCCAGGCGAAGAAATCCGCTTCCGGACCCGGCACGCTGACCATACTCAAGGGATCCTGCACACCCTGTATGAGGGCCGGATTCTTCGGATCGATTACGGCGATGCCATCGACAATCAACGAGTAGTAGTAATACTCCGGTTTGACCGGACCAACGGTCACGCTCCAGATGCCGCTCTCCCCTTTCTCGAGCGATGCATTCTCCCCCGCCGCCATCCACTCGCCGTGTAGTTTCACTTCATTCGCCTGTGGGGCCAGGAAGCGCACCGTAATGCGCCCATCCGGAGAAACCTCCGGCGAGCGGAACTGCGGCGGGCGCGCCGCGCGCTGCTGCGCGAACAGCCCGCAGGCACAAATCGTAAGAATCAGGAAGCGGTTCACCAACGGTCTCCTTTCAGCTCGGGTCGCTCCACGGTTGATCCGGGCGCCACTCATCGAGGCGATGCAGCCATGCCTCGCGGCGCGCCCTCAGCGCGTCCAGGCGCGGACGATATTTTGGAACCTCCGCGAGATTCGTTTCCTCCTGCATATCCACCTCGAGATCGTACAACTCCTCCACGATTCCCGGCTCGTCGGTGTACTTCGTGTACTTGTAGCGGTTCGTCCGCACCCCTTCGGTGGAGGGGATCCAGCCGTTGTTGCGGAAGTGGTGCTCATAGAAGAACTCACTCCGCCATCTGGGAGCCGTGCCGGAAACCAGCGGAACCAGGCTCCTGCCTTGCATGGAAACGGGAGGCTGCACGCCCGCCATGTCGAGCATGGTAGGCGCAAGATCGATGTTCAGAACCATCTGGCTCGCTTGCCGGCCGCGCTTGTCCTTATCCAGACGCGGGTCGTACATGATGAGCGGCGTGCGGATGGACTCCTCGTGCATCAGCCACTTGCCGGCAAGCCCGTGCTCGGAGAGATAGAAGCCGTTATCGCCCGTGTAGATGATGATGGTGTTGCCGGCCAATCCGAGGCGCCGCAGTTCCTCCACCACCCGCCCCACCTGCCGGTCCACGCCGCTGATCAGGCGGTAATAGCCCTTCACGGATTCCTGATACAACCGGGGAGTGGAAAACCGGACGGCCCAGCGGCGGCGTCCTTCCGAGCGCTGCACGGACAACGGAAGCTGCTCGATGTACCGCGGCGCGGCGGTTTGTGGCAGCGGGATGCGCACATCCTGGTACATGGCCTCATCCCTCGGATCGTAGAGGAATTGCCGCGGGTCTTCGTCCTGCACGTGCGGCGCTTTGAAACTGACCGAGAGGCAGAAAGGTTGATCCGGCTTGCTGCCTTGCAGGAACTCGATCATCTGGTCGCCCTGGATGGCAGTGAGGTGGGTCTTGCCGTCTTTCTTTGGAAAGTAGTGGCCCTGTCCCAGGAAACCACGCCAGTAATCGAAATCCTCCGCTGGCGCTTTGCCGCCGTCGATTCCGAACTTGCCGATGAATCCCGTACGGTAGCCGGCCCGCCGCAGCAGCATCGGATACGTGCGCGTCCAGAGTTCCGGCGAGAAGGAGTTCCGGAATTCGAGGATGCGGTGCGTGTGGGCATAGAGGCCTGTAAAAATGCTGGCGCGGCTGGTGACGCAGATCGCCGTGGTCACGAAATTCCGCGTGAACGTCACACCCCGCGAGGAGAGGGCGTCGATGTGCGGCGTCTTCACCAGCGGGTCGCCCATGCAGCCCAGCGCATCCCAGCGATGGTCGTCCCCGAGCAGAAACAGGATGTTCGGCCGCTTGCTCTGCGCGCGAAGCAGGGCGGGCGCTCCGCAGGCGGCCGACAGAAATTGCCGTCGGTTCATTCTTATACCTCGATGCGATAGATCATCCCATCGCCCTCCCATCCGTTGGGGAATGCGAACAGGCGCGTCATGTAGAGCACGATCTCTTTTGTTTCGCGGTCTTCATGCGCGAAGAAATTCGAGAGAGTGAGAATGTCGGATTCGCCCGGCTGCCGGTCGTCCACGGTACGGACAGACTTGTTTCCGAGCAGCCCTGTGCGGCGGTTCACTTCTCCGATCACGAACGGATAGCGCGGCCGGTTGCCGCGCGGATTGGCGGGCGCGATGTTTCCGAGCCAAAACAACCGGCCGGAGGAATGTTTCAGCAGTTGCGAGCACGAACTGGGCGAGAAGAACGGCTCGCCGGTGTCATAGGCCCAGGGAATGGGCTTGGTGAATGTGCGCCCTCCGTCGGAACTGTAGGCTACCCAGCGGCAAGACGGCAGATCCGGCTTCTTGTCGTTCGACCCGCGCATTACCACCAGCACGCGGCCGTCGTCGAGAATTTCCACCGTCGGCTCCACCATGCCGCGAGTGCTCTTCCGCGGATCGGCCACGATGTGTTCAGACGCTTGCCACACCAGCCGGCCGCCTTTCCACCGGCCCAATGCCAGGGCGGCGTCGCTGTAGGTGTAGCCGCCGCCGGGATTGTAGTATTCGCCGTTGGGTCCGAGCGGCGTGATCTCCAAAGGCAGCAGGATCGTGCCGTCCTCCGTGGTCACCGGCATGCAGGGCAGATCGCCCAGCATCATGGAGTTCTTGCCCGTGTATACGGCCGGCAATGGATGGCGCGGCCCGAACTCCCTGCCCTCGGCGATCACTTGCCGCGTCTCGCCGTTCTCCCCAACGCGGTAGTACACATTCCACTGCTTCATGCCTTCCAGCGGATTGTCCGAAGGGAGAATGCCTTCCAGCCAGAACTCGAGGAGGCGGCCCGTGCGTGGATCCACATACGCGGCGCGGGGGTGTTTGCGCCACATGCCGTTCGGCCGTTTCTCGCCGGTCGGGACCGCCTTCGGCTGGCTCCACGTGCGGCCGTTGTCCGAGGATTTCCGGTAGTAAGAAATATCAACGGTATCGGATCGCGACAGACGTTGTTCCACGGAGATCATGTCGCCGCCGGCCGGTTTCGTATAGTAAGCATACGCCATCACCGCGGTTCCCTTGCCGGGCGAAGGAAGAAAGACCTGCCGTTTCACGCCGTGCGCTGCCGCGGCAAGCGGGGCGGCCGCCGCGCCGGCTAGAAAGTCGCGCCGCCGCATCATACGCGCAGGAACCACCGTTTCTGATAGAGTGCCCAGGCCGCCATGTAGAGAAGCAGCACGTGGCTCATGGCATAGACCAGAGAGCCGTTGGGACCGCCGAAGACATTCACGGCAGCTTCATAAAGAGGCGTGCGCCAGCCGAGCATCCCGAGCAGCCGCGAAACCACGCCCGCCAGCACGTAGACCGCGATCGCGTTCGAGCCGTAAATGGCGAATGGCCTGCACCATTGCTTCCAGCCCTTGATGTCAATGAGCCAGTAGCAGCAGGCAAAGGTAACCAGCGCCAGGCCCGCCATGAACACGGAGTACGAACTGGTCCAGAGGTTCTTGTTGATGGGGAAAACCTTGTCCCAGAACAAGCCAAGAAACAGCAGGATATTGCCGCTGAAGAACATCCAGGCAAGTTTCTCGAGCGCCGGCAGCGCGCTTCGAAGCAGGTGGCCTGTCAGAATTCCAAACATCGTGGTGGCGACGGCGGGGATGGTGCTGAGGATGCCTTCGGGATCGTAAATCTTCGTGGCCGAATACATGTGGCCGCTTAAAAACAAACTATCGATGTATTGTTCCAGGTTGCCCTGGCGTTCGAGCACGCCTGCTCCGTAGCCGGGAACCGGGACCAGCGTCATGAGAGACCAGTAGCCCAGCAGGCAGGCCACAGTCGCCATCACCTGCGCTCGCCGCGAACAGTACAGGAACACGATGGCGGCAAGGAAGTAACACACCGCGATTCTTTGCAGCACGCCGGGAATGCGCAGGGTGGCGAGGTGGTAGCCGGGGAAGCCGTTCAGGAACAATCCGAGCGCGAAGATGAACAGGGCGCGCCGCAAGGTGTGAAGCACGAGTTTTCCCCGGTCCGCCCCGGATTCCACCCGTTTGGCGAAAGAGAACGTCATCGCCATTCCGGCAATCCACAGGAAAAACGGAAAAACCGTATCGGTGAACGTCCATCCGTTCCACGCGGCGTGATGAAGCGGCGCATAAGCATGGGAACCGGAATTGTTGACCAGCATCATGGAGGCAATGGTCAGCCCCCGGAATACATCAAGAGATAGCAGACGCCCGCCAGGCGCTAGGGGACCGGTTTCTCGGCCAGCACCAGCAGCGACTGCCCTAGTGGAAAGTTCAGTCCCGCTCCCAACCATGTTGCCTCCAGTGCAAGAGGCATATATAACATGTTGTCCAGCCAGGCGGGTACTGGCTGCA
>JADLBD010000048.1 GCA_020847975.1 Bryobacterales bacterium
GCGACTTCCTCATATGTCTTGCAGGTGACGTAAACCGTTTCCCGAGGCAGGCGAGTCTGATCAATCATCACCACGCCGTCGGCTGTCCATTCAATCGTCTCTACCATTTGCTCCCTAAGGCTGCCAGTCTTTTCCCTGGGCTACCATAGCGCTGAAGAACGTCAGGTTGTAGGTGGCGTGCGTCAGGACCGCGGCAGCCGTCGATCCCGTAATATACCGCACTCGGCCGAACGCCGTTCCCGCCAGCACCAGCAGCACCACATGCTGCCAGGACCACGAGTATTGCGGGCCGTGCAGAAGGGCGAAGGGGATGGCCGTGATGAGAATACCCGGCCATGGTCCGAGGCTGCGCACCAGTACGGGCATCAGAAAGCCGCGGAAGGCCAGTTCCTCGCACAGCGGGCCGATGGTCACGGCAAAAATCCCCATCACCATCAGGGAGGAGCGGTCGCGCAGCAACTGCTGGAAGGGCATTTCTATTTGGGGTGTCTGCAACACGAAGCCCAGCCAGGCCACCGCGAAGGCGAGCATGGGGCCTTGGAATACGCAGCGCCAGAAGCCCTGTTTCGGCATCACCCATGCGAGGGAGGGCCAGAACGGCGCATCGTAGCGGACGCGGAACAACAGGACGAGGGAGGCAAACCACAGGGCATAACCGATGAACTGGGCGAGCAGAAAATAAAGAGCTTTACCGGGCTTCACCGGAAGAAACCAGGTGATGGCTTCCATGAGGACGACGCTCAGAACCAGAGAGGGAAGCCCCATGCCGAAGAACAAGGCGATATCCTCGTAGCTCCAAAACGGGTATTGCAGCGAGGACGGCACCTCCGCCGCCGGAGTTTCCGGAATCCGGGGTTGAGGCACCATCGGTTCGAAATCGGTGTTCATGCGCTTTCAATCAATGCCGCTGCAAGTAGGGGAATCATCAACTCGTGGTGTCCGGTGAGAGCATAACCCTTTCCGCCGCTCTTTGCGTGAGGCCGTTCGACAACGTTCGCCCTGGGGCGGTAATGCTGGAGAAAATCGAAGTTCACGGTGGTAAACCGGGCCAATGGATACTGTAAGTTACGAACGACGGATATGGCCTTGAGGAAAACCTCGGGGAGAACGACCGCCGAGCCTACATTCAGATAGACGCCGCCGTCATCGATATCGCGTACCAGAGAACACAGCAGACGGAAATCCCGGTGGGTGGCCGCGCCAATGGCGTCTCCCTCCGCGCAGGGATGGGTATGTGGGGTGTCGGTACCGACCGCGACATGGACAGTGACAGGGACGGAAGAACGCCAGGCCTGGAGCACAACGGAATAATCGGCATATTCCTGATTCGCAATATGGTGCAGGCGCAAGCCGAGCGCCTCGCCCATGCCGAGGCCCTGGCGAAATCCGCCGGTTATCGCCTGGTTCATCTCCCGCCCGGTCTCCTCCGCCGACCCAAATCGCCCATCCGGCAGCACCGCCTCGACATCCTCGCTGGTGTGCCCGGCAATGGCGATCTCGAAGTCATGGATAGATGCGGCGCCATTGAGGACAAATCCCGAGACGAACCCACGCCGCATCAGGTCGATCAGGACCGGGGCCAATCCGCACTTGATGACGTGCCCTCCCATGCCCCAGAGGATGCCCCGCCCGCGGCGGCGCGCCTCGAGCACCGCCTCGACCACCGCCGCGAACTGCCCGGCAGCCAGGACATCCGGGAGTCCGGCCAGTAATCCATTGATTCCGCTGCCCTTCTGGTAGGGCTTCGCCATGTGGCGGATGGTCACTTTCCCGCCCCGGTCGGCGATCGGCACTGTCTTCAGCGCCGTAAACTCGAGCGGCTGTTTGCTGTATCTGCTAGACAATCCGGCGGCTCCCTTCCGCTTGCAGCGCCCGGGCCAGCGCCTGGCCCGTATGGCTTCGTTTTACCTTCATGATGGACTCCGGAGGCCCGGCCGCGACGATATGCCCGCCGCGCTCCCCGCCCTCGGGGCCGAGGTCCAGAATCCAATCCGCCGAGCGGATTACGTCCAGTTGATGCTCGATCACCACCACGGTGTTCCCCAGGTCGACCAGGCGCTGGAGCACATCGAGGAGCTTGCGCACGTCATCGAAATGCAGACCAGTGGTGGGCTCATCGAGAATATACATTGTCTTCCCTGTCTGGCGCTTGCTCAATTCGCGGGCCAGTTTGATGCGCTGCGCTTCCCCGCCGCTCAAAGTGGTGGAGGACTGCCCGAGGTGAATATAGCCGAGCCCGACATCCACCAGCGTCGCCAGTTTTGTCTTGATCATGGGGATGTTCTCGAGGAGCGGCAGGGCTTCGGCCACGGTGGATTCGAGCAGGTCGTAAATCGACTTTCCCTTGTACTTGACCTGTAGGGTTTCCTGGTTATAGCGCCGCCCGCGGCAGACGTCACAGGTGACATACACATCAGGAAGGAAGTTCATTTCGATCCGCTTCAGCCCATCGCCCTGGCAGGCCTCGCAACGCCCGCCTTTTACATTGAAGCTGAACCGTCCGGCTTTGTAGCCGCGCTCGCGGGATTCCGGCAGCATCGCGTAGAGATCGCGAATGGCCGTGAACACGCCGGTGTAGGTGGCCGGGTTGGATCGCGGGGTGCGGCCAATCGGAGACTGGTCAATCTCGACGATCTTATCGATGAGTTCGATTCCGCTGATACTGTCATGAGCCCCGGGGTCGGCGCGGGAGCCGTAGATCTCCTTCGCCAGGGCGCGGTAGAGGATATCGTTCACCAGCGTCGATTTTCCGCTGCCGGAAACGCCGGTGACCACCGTCAGGGTTCCCAGCGGGAACTCGGCCTCGATGTTCTTCAGGTTGTGTTCGCCGGCTCCGTGAATCACCAGGGAATTGCCGTTCCCCGGGCGGCGGATTTCCGGCACTTCAATGCGCGCCCGTCCACTCAGGTAGGCTCCGGTGAGCGAGCGCGGATTCCGCTCGATATCCGCGGGGGTTCCGTGGGCGACGAGTTCACCGCCCAAGCGTCCGGCTCCGGGGCCGAGATCGATGACGTAATCCGCCCGTTCGATGGTTTCGGCGTCATGCTCCACCACCAGCACGGTATTTCCGAGATCGCGGAGGCGTCCCAGGGTGTCGAGCAGACGTTCGTTATCCCGCGGATGAAGCCCGATGGAAGGCTCATCAAGCACGTAGAGCACGCCGCGGAGCCGGCTGCCGATTTGCGTGGCCAGCCGGATACGCTGTGCCTCGCCGCCTGAGAGCGTGGCCGCACTGCGGTTCAGGCTGAGGTAATCGAGGCCTACCGCCGCGAGAAACTGGAGCCGGTTGCGGATTTCCTCGCGCACGCGCCCGGCAATCTGGTGTTCGCGCCCGGTCAGCTTCCAACTATCGAGCAGCGGCAGAAGGCGCGCCACGGAGGATCTGGTGAATTCGGCAATCGAGACATCCTTCACACGCACGGACAGGCTGGACGCCTTCAAGCGCGCGCCCTTGCACTGCGGACAGGCAGTTGGCGTCATCTGCTCGAGCAGCCACTGTTTGTACTCCTCGCTGGTGGCTTCGTCGTAGACCTGCTGAAGGATGGTGATGACGCCGGGGAATCCGCTGCCGCCCTCCACGAGGACCTTGCGCGCTTTTTCGGGCAACTCCTCGAACGGCTTGTTGATGTTGATTCGCAGCCGCCTGGAGGCGTCCGTCAGGTGGTGGAGCATGAGGCTGGAGCCGGCTCCGGTGCTGAGCGCGCCATCGAGCAGCGGTTTGGAAGGATCGGCAATCACCTTTCCGGGATCGAACGTCCAGAGGCTACCGAGCCCGTGGCAGGTTTCGCAGGCTCCATAGGGGCTGTTGAAGGAAAACGATCGCGGCTCGAGTTGCGGGACGCTTTCGCCGCACTCCGGGCAGGCCAGTTTCTGCGAGTACAGCCGCTCCTCGCCGTTGACGACGGCCACAATCACCAGCCCCCCGGCCAGCTTGGTTGCCGTCTCGACGCTCGCCTCGAGGCGCTTTTCGATTCCCTCTTTCACCACCAGCCGGTCCACCACCACCTCGATGGTGTGATTCTTCCGCTTGTCGAGGACGATCTCCTCATCCAAAGACCGCAGGATGCCGTCAATGCGGGCGCGGACAAAGCCCTGTTTGGCCAGCTTCTCGAGGTCCTTCCTGTACTCGCCCTTGCGCCCGCGGACCACGGGAGCAAGGATCATGATGCGCTCGTCCTGGCGCAGGGTCACGATGTGATCGAGAATCTGCTGCGTGCTCTGCTGCGTGATAGGAACGTTGCAGTTCGGACAGTAGGCCACCCCGATCGAGCTGTACAGCACGCGCAGATAGTCGTAGATTTCAGTGATGGTGCCGACCGTGGACCTGGGGCTGCGGGAGGTGGTCTTCTGTTCGATGGAAATCGCCGGGCTGAGGCCGTCGATGGAATCGACCTCGGGGCGCTCCATCTGGTCGAGGAACTGGCGGGCGTAGGGCGACAGGGTTTCCACATATCGCCGCTGGCCTTCGGCGTAGATCGTGTCGAAAGCGAGCGAACTCTTCCCCGATCCGCTCAGGCCGGTGATGACCGTGAACGAATGGCGGGGGATTTCCACGTCAATATTCTTCAGGTTGTGCTGGCGCGCGCCGTGAACCGTGATTTTTTCGAGCATTCCCCAATCACCACGATACCGTACCCGGCCGTGCTATCATCGCGCCTATGAAAATCCTCATAGCGGCTGCTTTCTCGATCAGCATGCTACTCCAGGCTCAGGGGCCACCGGCGCCGAAGAATTTGCAGGTGCTCCCCAAGGACATCTCACGCGACGACCTCATGAAGGTGATGCGCGGCGCCAGCCAAGGTTTGGGCGTGCAGTGTAACTTCTGCCACGTTCCGCGCGAAATGGACAAGGACGACAAGCACGAGAAGATCGTGGCGCGGCACATGTTCACCATGGTGATGAACCTGAAGAAAACCGAAGGGATGCCGGAAGAGGTGGCGTCGAAGATCACCTGCTGGACCTGCCACCGCGGCAGCGCCCACATCGAACTGCCGCCCCCGCCGGCTCCGCCTGCGAGGAAGCAGTAGCCGGCAAGCGGGTTCGTCTCCTGATGGTCAGGGGCGAATGATCAGCAGGGGAATCTCCCGGAAATGGCCGTCGAGGGTCAGCACCTCCATGCCGTGCTCCATTGCCGCGGCGGCGATCCAGTCAAGCAGTCTCTTTCGTGACGCTCAGAACCCGCACGGACGGTTTGGCAAGAAACCCGGCGAGTAGCGCCCGGTTTTCGGCATAGCGGTTTTCCTGCCGGAAACCGCTATGTAATTCGCCGGGAACGATGGCTGGAATGGCTACAGTTTCCGCCTCTTGCATCACGCCCAGCATTGCCTTCTCGCCGCGATGAAGCGCTGAGTACGCCGAAGTGTCGATCAACACCTTCACTGTGCGTCCTCCCAATCGTAAGGCTCTACCTGCCTCATACGCTGTAAGGCCGAATCGAAAGCTTCGGCTTCAGCCTCCGTCCAGGCTCCGAGAAATTCATCGAAGTCGGAGTTTTTGGGTGGCCATTGTGATGCAATTTGTTCATGTTGTGATGCGCCTCAGGCGGCCAGCGGCTCCTCCTCCGTCGAAGCGGCGAAGACCAGCCCGTTGTCCCCGCCCTTGTAATCCGCATAGACGATTCCCATGGGCTCCACCTGTCCCCTGGCCACCATCGACGCCACGGGCTGAATCAGGAGGCGGTGCACCGTGCGCTTCAGTTCCCGGGCGCCGTATTCGTCACTGACGCCCTTATCCAGCAGGAACAGTCTTGCCTTGCGCGAGAGTTCTATGGCGAACGCCCGCTGGCCGAGACGCTGGACAATATGCCGCTGAAAATCGTCTATCTGGTGCTGGAGAATCTTCTCGAGCGCGGGGCGTTCCAGCGGATAGTAGGTGCTGATGACGTCGATGCGGTTGATGAATTCCGGCGAGAACTGCTTTTTCACGGCGTTCATGGCGACGCTTTGCAATTTGTGGTGCAGGCTCCCGGAATGAGCGCCGGTAAGGGCTTCGAAGCCGAACTCCGGTTTCATCTGGCGGCTCATGCCGCGCGCTCCGAGGTTGCTGGTGAGGAAGATGATGCTGCGCTCGAAGTTGACGGTGGTGTTGTCGCCAAGCCGGAGGATGGCTTTGTCGAGCACACCGAGCAGAAGGCGGTTGAGGGAGGGCGCCGCCTTTTCGATTTCGTCGAAGAGAACAATCGACAGGTTGGAGCGTTCACTGGTGGAGGCATTCAGCTTCTGCTGGGTCAGCATGGGCGTGGTTTCACGATGCCCGAGGTATCCAGGAGGGGCTCCAATGAGCTTGGCCACCTCATGTTCCATTTGAAATTCCCCGCAGTCGATGCGCAGCAGATTGCGTTCGCTGCCGTGGACGGCTTCGGCGAGCGCCTCCACGGTGCGGGTTTTCCCGGTGCCGGTAGGGCCCAACAGGAGGAACACTCCAACGGGACGGTTCTCCGGCGCCAGTCCGGCCTGGTACAAATGAACATAAGGCACAATTGCTTCCAACGCGGGCGCCTGACCCACCACGCGCTCACTGAGGGAAACCAGCAAATCCGCGGTCTCCAAGGCCGGCTTTTTGAACCGTGTGCTTGTCGAAGATCTCATTGTGCAGACATTTCCTTTCGTGCCCCGAGTATATCGGCCGAATGGGCGCGATTCGCCCTTTTGTGGATCAGGTCCGGGATGCGGACGGGAATCTAACCCTCTGAGATAACAAGACTTTCAGGGAGTGAAAAGCCCGCAAAAAAGAAAAATGATTCGTTGTGACTGAGGTTTGGAAGGGGGCGGGAACGAAGCAAAGGCTACTTGTGACGGTAGGTGATGCGGCCCTTGGTCAAATCGTAGGGCGACATCTCGATGGTGACCCGGTCGCCGGCGAGCACGCGAATGCGGTTCCGGCGCAGCTTTCCGGCAAGGTGGGCAAGCACAATGCGGTCCTGATCCAATTGCACGCTGAACAGACCGCTCGGGAATTTCTCAACGACGGTTCCGGTCACTTCAATACTGTCTTCTTTGCTCATTTTCCTCCGGTTGAATTATACCGTATCCCGCGTTTGGAGGAAGATGCGGCATGAACCGGACGTTTCTCAAACAAGGTACCTCCGCGCCGATGAGGGACGCGAGGGGGCAAATGTTCTCACTGAAGCGATCGATGGAACTGGATGAACAGCGGCACCAGCAGGAGCGGCTGAGCCGGCAACTCGAGGAGGCTTTGGCCTGCTATCGCTCGGCCATCCAAGCCGTGCGCGACCACGCCCTGAAGGCCTGTCCGCCGCTTGCCGAAAGTCATTCGGCGGGTTTGCTCGAGCTCGAAGCCGCGCTCGAAACGGAGGCGGGCCGCTCGAGTCTGCCGGCCTCGCTTACGAGTCTGCGCGAGCAGATTTCCCGGTTCGGAGACGAAGCCTTCCAGGATTTCCAGGGAAAAGAGGACGACTTGCGGCAGTTGGTGGATCTGCTCGCAATGGCGACGCAGTCCTTCGTCAGTCATAGGAGCGAAAGCTCGCAGGAGGTGCTCCAGTTCACGGGCCGGGTCGAGCACATCGCCGGGGGCAGTGATCTGGCGGAGGTCCGGCGTCAGTTGCGGCTCCAGGTGAAGGGCATGCGGCAGGCGATCGAAACGATGGCGCAAAAAGAGACCGCCCTCATCGAACACCTGGAGTCGGAATTGACGGCGACGCGGCGCCGGCTGGAGGCGACCGAAGGTCTCGTCTGTCTGGATGCCCTAACAGGACTCTCGAACCGGCGCAGTCTGGAGCGGCAAATCACCGCGCGCATCCGGCGGCGCCGGTTGTTTTCGCTCATCGTATTGGATATCAACAACTTCCGCACCATCAATGAACGCTTCGGGCAGGAGGCGGGCGACATGCTGCTGCGCGAATTCGCCGCCCGGCTGGCAAACAATATCCGAGTCACGGACATTGCCTGCCGCTGGAAGGGCGATCAATTCGTAGCCCTACTCGATTGCGCAGTGCCGGATGCCATGGCCCGTTCCCGCCAGATTCATGCCCAGATGTGCGCCACCTATTCCATTTCCGTCCAGCGGCAGGAGGTTCTCATTGACATAGGGGTATCCATGGCGCTGGCTGAAAGTCGAATCAACGAAGCGCCCGAAGATCTCATCGCGCGTGTCGCTGCGTGTTTGGGAAAGAAAGAACCGGCGTAGACGCCCCAGCCGCGGACCCCGCTTGACTTCCAGCGGTTCACCTGAACTACCTTAGACTGGAGGCAATTTGAGGTGCGTCCCCTGTTGGATCGTAGCGTGTTCATTGCCGGCGCCGGGCGAGGGATCGGCAAACGGCTGGCCATCGGATTCGCCGCCGCCGGAGCAAAGCTGACTTTGCTCGCCCGCAGTAAGGCGGAACTCGACCTTGCCTACCTGGAGATCGAGCACGCCGGCGGAACAGCCCTTCGGATCCGCGCCGATGTTCGGGACTACGAGCAGGTGCACGCGGCGGTGGACCGTGCCCGTTCCCACTTCGGCGACGTGCACGTCGCCGTTTGCGCGGCGGCCATCCAGGGTCCCATTGGGCCGCTGTCGGAGTGCAATCCGAAAGCCTGGGAAGAGACGGTGCAGACCAATCTTTTTGGAGCGATGCACCTGAGCCGCGCTGTGCTGCCGCACATGATCGAAAAGCGGCGGGGAAAAATCATTATCCTCAGCGGCGGCGGAGCCTTGTCGGCCCGTCCTAATTTTTCGGCCTATGCCGCCTCCAAAGCCGCCCTCGTGCGCTTTGTCGAATGCATGGCCGAGGAGGTGCGCGAGCACAACATTCAGGTGAACTGCATGTCGCCCGGAGGCACCTATACGGCCATGACCGACGAAATCCTGAGGGCCGGAGAACGCGCCGGGTGGAAGGAACGGCAGGACGCGGAGAACATCCGCATCACGGGCGGGGTCGCGCCGGAAAAGCAGATCCAGCTTGCGATGTTTCTGGCCTCGGAGCGGTCTAACCACGTCAGCGGCAAGGTGATCCACGTCAACGACGAATGGAAACGGCTGGAAACGGGCCGTGTCCACCCGGAAATCTTCACACTGCGGCGCGTGCAGAAGGTCTGAAGCGAAACGGCCGCTCATCGTCCTCCGCATCACTCGTATGTTACGCTGGTCGCTTCATACACTTATGGCGGCCATTCGCGAAAAAGCCCAATTGATGAGCGCTTCCGAGATCGACCGGACCCTGGTCCGGCTGGCTCATGAAGTCCTGGAGAAAACCGAGGATCTCGACAAGCTGGCGTTCATCGGCATTCGCCGCCGCGGCGTCCCCATGGCGCAGCGCCTGGCGGCGAAAATCGAAGCGATCGAGGGCCGGAAAATCCCGGTGGGTATTCTGGATATCAACCTCTACCGTGACGATTTGTCCACAGTGGGCCAGCAACCGGTGGTGAGCAACACGGATATCCAGTTTCCGGTGACGGGGATGGACATTGTTCTCATGGACGATGTCCTCTACACCGGCCGCACCATCCGCGCGGCGCTTGACGCCCTGTTTGACCAGGGCCGCCCGGCGCGTGTGCAACTGCTTGTATTGATCGACCGCGGCCACCGCGAACTGCCCATCGAAGCCCGCTACGTCGGCCGCATGGTGCAAACCACGTCGAAGGAGATCATCGAGGTGAAGTTCAACGAAGTGGACGGAGTGGAAAAAGTGATGCTCGTGGAACTCGTGGATTGAGATGGCAAAAGGACTACTGGGAATCGAGGATCTGGAGCGCGCTGAAATTGAGGCGATTCTGGCGCGCGCGAAGGATTTTCAGCCGTTGCAGAACCGGAGCAACAAGCGCCTTGACCTGCTGCGCGGGCGGATGATCGTGAACCTCTTCTTCGAGGCCTCGACGCGGACGAGAACCAGCTTCGAGATCGCCGCCAAGCGGCTGGGCGCGGATGCGGTGTCGATTACCGCCTCGGGTTCGAGCGTGGCAAAGGGCGAATCGCTGGTGGATACGCTGAACACGCTGGCGGCGATGAAGCCGGATGCCATCGTCATGCGCCACGCCGCCTCGGGCGCTCCTCATTTTCTGTCGCGCCACCTTCCAGCCCCCATCGTCAATGCCGGGGACGGAACCCATGAGCACCCCACCCAGGCTCTGCTCGACGCGCTCACCATTCTCGACCACCGCCAGTCGCTTGAAGGCCTGCGCGTGGCGATCATCGGCGACATTGTGCACAGCCGCGTGGCGCGGTCGAACATCTACCTGCTCTCGAAGTTCGGGGCCGGCATCGTGCTGTGCGGTCCCGCCTCGCTGCTGCCGCCGAAGATGGACCAGCTTGCGCCCGGGGTGCGCATCACGTACAACATGCGCGAGGCCATCGAGGACGCCGACGTCATCATGATGTTGCGGGTGCAACTCGAACGGCAAAATGAGGCGCCGTTCCCGGCCAGTGAATACTATCCGTTTTACGGATTACAGGTGGAACATCTTCACCTGGCGAAACCCGATGTGCTGGTCATGCATCCCGGCCCCATCAACCGCGGAAGGGAGATCGCCTCGGACGTAGCCGATTCGCAGCGTTCGGTCATCCTCAACCAGGTGGAGAACGGGATTGCGGTGCGGATGGCCGTGCTGGAAAGGATCATGAAGTAAGTTCTCATGGCGAAGCTGCTCATCAGAAACGGACGCGTGGTGGACCCGGCCGCGGGCTATGACGCGACTGCCGACCTGCTGGTGGAAGACGGGATCATTGCCGGCTACGGGCCGCACTCGGATGCGGTGGGCGCCGAAGAGTTCGACGCGGCCGGGATGGTGGTGGCCCCCGGCTTCATCGACATGCACGTCCATTTGCGCGAACCGGGCTTCGAGCATTCCGAGACTATTGAAAGCGGCTCCCGCGCCGCTGCCGCGGGCGGATTCACTTCCATCTGCCCGATGCCGAACACGCAGCCGGTGAACGACAGCGTTACGGTCACCAGCTACATCGTGGAGCGCGCCCGGCACAACGCGGTGGTGAACGTCTACCCCATCGGCGCCATCACGAAGAAGAGCGCCGGAGAGGAACTGGCCTCGATCGGCTCGATGAAGCGCGCGGGCATTGTCGCCATTTCCGACGAC
Source organism: Bryobacterales bacterium (assembly GCA_020847975.1). Taxonomy (GTDB): domain Bacteria; phylum Acidobacteriota; class Terriglobia; order Bryobacterales; family Bryobacteraceae; genus CADEFT01. The sequence continues at coordinate 11,031 of JADLBD010000048.1, forward strand.
GGCAAGCCGGTGATGAATGCCCGTGTGATGCGGCGCGGCATGGAAATGGCCCACTCCTTCGATCTTCCGGTCATCGATCACTGCGAGGATCTCCACCTGAGCGCCGGCGGCGACATGCATGAGGGCCTCACATCGCTCAAACTCGGGCTGCGCGGCATTCCCGCCTGCTCGGAGGACGTCATGGTGGCGCGTGACATTCTCCTGGCGGAAGTGACGGGAGCGCGCTTCCACGCCGCCCATATCTCGTCCCGTCATTCCATCGCCATGGTGAAGCAGGCAAAGGCGCTCGGGCTGCCGGTTACCGCGGAGGTGTGCCCGCACCACTTTGCGCTCTGTGACGAAGACATGGCGCCCTACGACAGCAACTTCAAGATGAAACCGCCGCTGCGGGACCGCTGCGACGTAGGGGCGGCCATCGAAGGGGTGTTGTCGGGAGCCATCGATGCCATCGCCACCGATCACGCGCCTCACCCGGGGAGCGAAAAGATGCAGGAATTCGAGCGCTGCCCTTTTGGTATTCTCGGTCTCGAAACCGCCATCGCGCTCTCTCTGGAAACCTTTGTCCACACCGGAAGGCTGCCTATGAGCAAGCTGGTGGAGAAGTTCACGACGGCTCCGGCGGGCATCCTGCGCCTTCGCCGCGGAACTCTCGCCACGGGAGCCCCCGCCGACATCACGATCTTCGACCTCGAGCGCCCCTGGACCTACGATGTGAACCGCTCTTTTTCCAAGAGCCGGAACTCTCCGTTCCATGGGCGCACCTTCCGCGGCGGACCCGTCGCCACCATCGTCAACGGCCGTTTCGTCTGGCGGAAAGACAAGGAGCTTTAAGGAATGAACGGAGAGCGGCGCGACCGGACTCCGTGGATGTTCCTCATCCTGATTCTGGCGCTGTTCGCGCTCAGCATCATTCGCCGGTCGGCGGATTGGGTGCTCGAGTACGAGTGGTGGAAAGAACTGCATCAGGTGGATACCCTCATCAGCACGATCCTCTACGGGTTCGTGCCGGTGATCGCGGTTGCCGCCGCCGCGTTCGCCGTCCTCTGGGTGGCCCATGCGCGCGGGGTGAAGGCCGCGGGAACGGGGTTGGGACGGCATCCGCTATATAACAAACTGACCACGCTCGGGCTGCTCGTGTTGGCTTATGTGGCCGCTTCCATTGTCGTGGATAACTGGACGGCCGTGCTGTTCCTCGGCGGCCGCCAGTTGCCGCCCGAAGCCACCGCCTGGAAAGATCCCGTCTTTCAACATCCGCTCTCGTTTTATCTGTTCGAACTGCCTTTCTTCGAACTGGCGCTCCGCGTGGTGCTGGTGTTTGCCGTCCTCGCCGGGCTGGTCCACCTGGGTGCTCACCTGTTCTGGGCTTCGCGTCAGGCGGGCCCGCGGCTGGTTTCCGAAGGCAACATCGAATGGGGCGAACTCGACCTGCGTCCCATCCTTCGCTCCGGTTTTCTCCGCTCCGTCGCTCTGATCTTTCTTCTCGCCCTCGCCGCCGACCGGTATCTGGACCGCTATGACATGCTCACCCACGACCATAGCTTCATGGTGGGCATTGATTATGTCGATGAGCGGTTCCGGCTGCCCTTGCGGTGGCTCACGATCGCGGGTTGTCTGGCCGGCGCCGCAATGGTCTGGAGCCGGAAATGGATGATCGCGGGCGTGGCCGTGGTGGTCCCCGTGCTGTTTGAAGCCGTTGTCCCGCAGGTGGTGCAGTCCGTCTATGTGCGTCCGAACGAGATCTCGCTCCAAAAGCCTTACATCCAGCGCCATATCGCCGCCACGCGCGCTGCCTACGGTCTGGACCACCGGGCAAGGGAAGTGGAGTTTCACGCGAGCCTCGACGCGCGCATCGATCCGGCAAAGCACAGGCCCCTGCTCGACAACGTCCGCCTGTGGGACTGGCGGGCGTTCCATGATACCGTCACCCAGATTCAGGCGCTTCGCCCCTACTACGTCTTCCACGACACCGACGTCGACCGCTACACGATCGACGGCCATCTGCGCCAGGTGATGCTCACGCCGCGGGAACTCGATGTGAACCAGTTGAGCGGCGACGCCCGGTCGCGGTGGATGAATCCGCATTTCGTCTACACGCACGGCTATGGCGTCGTGCTGGCGGAAGCCAACAGGATCACCGCGGACGGGCTGCCGCAGTTGTTCATCGAAAACGCCCCGCTCGAGGTGAAGACGAAAAGCCTCAAGCTCACCCGGCCGGAGCTGTACTACGGCGAGGTGACTCATGAGCCTGTCTTCGTGCGCACAGGGCAGCGGGAATTCAACTATCCTTCGGGCGCCGAGAACGTGCACACCCGCTACGAGGGTACGGGCGGTTTCCCCATCTCGTCCCTGGCGATGCGCCTTGCCGCCGCCATTTCCTATGCCGATGGGAATATCCTGCTCACCGGCTTTCTCACGCCGGAAAGCCGCATGATGATCCGCCGCAACGTTCGCGAGCGGGTCTCCGAACTGGCCGGCTTCCTGCAATGGGACAGCGATCCCTACCTGGTGATCACCAACGCCGGACGCCTGGTGTGGATGATCGACGGCTATACCACTTCCCAGGCCCACCCTTACGCGCGAACCGTGAGCACTTCCTTCGGATCCTTCAACTACATCCGCAATTCCGTCAAAGCGACCATCGACGCCTACGACGGGAACATCCAGCTCTACATCTTCGATCCTTCGGATCCCATCATTCAGGCTTACGCCCATCTCTTCCCGAAACTCCTGCGCCAGGCCTCGGAAATGCCCGCCGACCTGCGCGAACACGCCCGCTATCCGGAAATGCTGTTCCGCGTGCAGGCCGAGATCTACCGCACCTTCCACATGCGCGATTCCGAGGCGTTCTACAACAAGGAGGACGCCTGGGACGTCGCCCGTTTCATCAATTCACAGGAATCGCGTCCGGCGGCGGTGGCGCCCACCTATGTCGTAGCCACGCTACCCGGCGAATCGAAACCCGAGTTCCTGCTGCTGCTGCCTTTCACGCCGCGCAATAAAGACAACCTGATCGGATTCATGGCCGCGCGCTGTGACGGCGATAAGCTCGGCGAACTGCTGTTTCTTCAGCTTTCCAAACAGGAACTCATCTTCGGTCCCCTCCAGATCGAAGCGCGCATCAACCAGGATCAGAATATCTCGAAGGACCTTAGCCTCTGGAATCAGCAAGGTTCCCAGGTGCTGCGCGGCCAGATGCTCGTGCTGCCCATCGATGACACTTTCGTCTACATCGAGCCGATTTACATTCAGGCAAGCCAGGCCCGCATGCCGCAGTTGAAGAAGGTGGCCATTGCCACCGGAAACTCCCTGGTCTACGCCGATACTTACGAGCAGGCGATTGCGCAATTGTCCGGCCTCAGCCCGCCTCCACCCGCCGCCGAAGCCAAACCCGGGGCTCCGCAGCCGGCCGCCGCGCCACAGACCGCTCCGGATGCCGGCAAGCGGCTCGAGGAGGTGCGCCGTCATTTGCAGCGCTACCGCGAACTGACGGCGCAAGGCAAATGGGTGGAGGCCGGGCGCGAATTGGAAGCGCTCGAGGCGGCCGCGAAGAAGTAAGTTACCGATGGGCTCGAATGGGCGGCCGGCAATCGCCGGGCTTGCCTGCTTCCAGTTGCAATCCGCCGGACGAAGGGAAATCCCGAAGACCGCCCATCGCCCAAACATGCCCTGTTTGCCGCTTCCGCTAAACTGTGAGTTTGCACACGCAGCGCATCGCCCTCGTCCGTTTTCCCATTCTCCTCTGCGCCCTCCTCCTCTCCCTTTCCGCCGCCGACTTCACCAACCTTCAACCCCAGGGCTACCTTAGCGACTTCGCCCAGGTGGTCAACCCCGCCCACCGCGCCGAGATGGAACGCTACTGCGCCCGCGTCGAGCAACTCACCTCCGCCGAAATCGCCATCGTCACCATCCCCTCCCTCGAGGGCGAGCCCATCGAAGACGTCGCCAACAGCCTCTTTCGTAAATGGGGCGTCGGCAAGAAAGGCAAGAACGAAGGGGTTCTCCTCCTGCTTGCCGTCCGTGACCGGCGTATGCGCCTCGAAGTCGGCTACGGGCTCGAACCCATCCTGCCCGACGGACTCGCCGGCGAACTGCTCGACAACATGCGCCCCCTGCTCCGGCAAGGCGAATATGGTTCCGCGCTGCTCGAGGCCACTCATCGGTTGGGCAGCATCATCGCAAAGTCGAAAAACGTCAGCATCGACGTCACCCTCCCCAGCCGGCGCGAAGTCAGGCCCGAACCGGAAGCCTACTTCCCCCTCCTCATCCCGATCCTCATCGTGCTCCTGCTAATTTGGATAAATAGAAGGCGCGGCGGCGGCTTTGGCCCTTCCTCGGGACCCTGGTTCTTTCCGGGCGGAGGCGGCTGGAGCAGCGGTTCCGGCGGGGGCTTCGGCGGCTATGATTCTAGTGATAGCTTCGGCGGTTTCGGCGGAGGAGACTCCGGAGGCGGAGGCGCCAACAGCGATTGGTGACACGGAATGCAACACCTGCTCGAACAACTCACGCAGCGAGTAACGAAAACCTTCGGTGAGCGTCTTGTCTCCCTCATTCTCTATGGCTCCGGCGCTTCCGAGGAGTACAACGGCGCTTTCTCGGACCTCAATATTCTCTGCGTCCTCTCCCGCGTCACCCTCGCCGAGTTGCGTGATTCCGAGCCTATCTTCCATTGGTGGAGAAAGCACGAAAACCCCGCGCCTCTCCTGCTCAGCCACGAAGAACTTCGCGCCTCCACGGACTGCTTCCCCATCGAATTCCATGACATGAAGGAACGCCGCAAAGTGCTTGCGGGGATCGATGTCATCGAATCGCTCGAAATCGACAACTCCTTCTATCGCGCCCAGGTGGAATACCAGCTCCGCGCCAAGCTCCTCCGCCTCCGTCAGAAGGCCGCGGGCGTCATGGAGGACAGGGAATTGCTCTCCCGGCTCCTCGTCGAGTCCCTTCCCACCTTCACCCTGCTCTTCCGCCACGCCTTGCGCCTGGGCGGTTTTCCCGCCCCTTCCCAACGCATCGCCGTCATCGACGAAGTGGAACGAAGGTTCGCCGTCGAGCCGCAGCCTCTGCTCGGCGTGCTCGCCTTGCGGCAGAAAAAAATCCGGCCGCGCGATGCAGATCCGCCCGCGCTGCTCGACCGTTACATCGCCCAGATTTCCAGGGTCATCGACTGCATCGACAGTCTGGAGAAATAATCATCGCAGGAGACAAGAGGAAACATGAAAGCGGCCCTCATTACTGTCATCGTCATCGTCCTGATCGTCCTCGGATTCGGTATGAAGCTCGCCGGAATCCGAAACGATCTCGTCACTCAGAGTGAAGCCATCAAGGCATCCTGGGCGCAGGTGGACGTCGCTCTCCAGCGCCGCGCCGACCTCATCCCCAACCTCGTCGAAACCGTCAAAGGCTTCGCCAAACAGGAACAAAACGTCATCGACTCCGTCACCAAAGCCCGCGCCGCACTGATGTCCGCCCGCACGCCGCAGGAGAAGATCGACGCCAACCAGACCCTTGACGGAGCCATCGGCCGCCTCCTTGTAGTCGTCGAAAACTACCCCACTCTCAAGTCCGACCAGAACTTCCTTAATCTGCAGCGTGAGCTCGCCGGAACCGAGAACCGCATCGCCCAGGAGCGGCGCAAGTATAATGAAACGGTTCAGCGATACAATACCAGCATTGAGTTGTTCCCGAACAACATCGCGGCGTCACTGTTCCACTTCGCTCGCAACGACGCCTACTTCAAAACCGAGCCCGGCTCCAGAGCCGTGCCGAATGTAAAATTCTGATTCTGACCTGATACACAAACGATGCCAACTACATTTCCGAATTACATCAATGGTGAATGGCGCACCCCCGCCGCCACGTTCGAAA
>JADLBD010000049.1 GCA_020847975.1 Bryobacterales bacterium
CTTCTAAGGAACACGCGCAAAACGGAGCCCGCCCGCGCCGCGAATCATCGCGGTGTTCCTCGTACTTTGGGGGCGCGGGACGTGCCCTTTGCGCTTCTAAGGAACACGCGCAAAACGGAGCCCGCCCGCGCCGCGAATCATCATGGTGTTCCTCGTACTTTGGGGGCGCGGGACGTGCCCTTTGCGCTTCTAGCCAGCGCGCTCCATATCAATACGTTAAGAATAGTTAAGTAGAGGAAGGTGGGGAAACCTCGTGAAGCGCGGGTGCACCTTCACAGGTGAGGCTCATGCTAACTCAACTCCGCATTCTGGTTGCGGCCCTCCTGTTTTCTCCAGCGCTGGCAGGATCGGAATACCACGGAACGGTGGAAGCCGGTGGACTCCCGTTTCCGGGCGCGACCGTGACGGCGGTTCAAGGCGACAAGAAGCTGGTCACAACAACCGATGAGAAGGGATTTTTCTCCTTTGGCGATCTGGCGGCTGGTGATTGGAGGATCGAGATTGAGGCGCTGGGATTTTCTCCGCTCAAGCAGGAAGTGACGGTTGGGCCGGCGGCCGCCTCGGGCCAATTTGCGTTGAAGTATCTCACGCCGCAGGAAGTGGCGGGGTTGTTGCGGCCGGCGATGCGGCGAGAGCGGACGGGCGCGCCGGTGGGCGCACGGCCTGGCGCGGCCGCCCGCGCCGGTGAAGACCGGCAAACGCGGCCGGCAACGGAGCGCGGCGCCAGGAACCAGACGCAGTTGGCTCAGAGACAGGCGGAAGGCGGCTTCCAGCGGCTGGATGTGAATCAATCGGCCGATGAGACGGCTTTGGGAACTGAGACAGGATTCCGCAATGACGAAGTGGCCGATCTCAACCAGAGCGCCGCGAACTCATTCCTGGTGCAGGGGAGTGTGAGCAGCGCCCTGGGGATGCCGGCACAGAACGACTGGGGCTTCGGCAGGCCGATGGGCATGGGAATGGAAGGCCCGGGAGGGCCGGGTGGTCCTGGGTTGCCGGGGCAGCCCGGAATGGAGGGAATGCCCGGACAGGCAGGCCCTGGAGGAGGCCCGGGAGGGCCGGGCGGTCCGGGAGGATTTCGCGGCGGCCCGGGTGGTGGTCCCGGAGGGCGCGGCGGCTTTGGCGGACCCGGAGGCGGCTTCGGCGGGCCGGGCGGACGCGGGAGGTTCGGAGGTCCCGGCGCGCGCGGGCGGGGTGGATGGCAGGGACGGCCGAATGCACGGAGCTTCGGCAACGGCCGGCGCGATGGGCGCAATGCGCTGCGGGGAATGGCGTTCTTCAGCCTCGACAATTCGGTATGGGACGCACGGACGTTCTCGGTGACCGGGGCGAGCGTGGACAAGCCGAGCTACGCCAACGGACGGGGAGGATTCATGCTGGGCGGACCGCTGCGCATCCCCCATGTGATCAGCGCCGACAGGCGGATCTTCTTTTTCGTGAACTACCAGTTCCAGCGCAACCGGACGGGCGCGATTTCGCAGCCGGTGAACATGCCCACGGAGTTGGAAAGGGCTGGAGACTTTTCGCAGAGCCTGGTGCGGGGCGCCGGAGTGACGGTCTACGATCCGGCGACGGGAGCGCCGTTTCCGGGAAACCGTATTCCGTCGAGCCGGTTGAACGCGGCCTCTCTGGGATTGTTGAGCTATTTCCCGCTGCCGAACCTGCCGTTCCAGGCGCAGAACTACCAGACCTCGTACAGCGGCTCGAACAGTACGGACAACGTGAACACGCGCATCGCCAACGTGCGGCTGAGCGGCAAAGACCGGATCGACGGCGGCATCGGGTATCAGCGGCGGGACAGCCGCTCTCCCAACCTGTTTCAGTTCGTGGACACAGGTTCAGGGCAGGGCATCAACGCGAATCTCGGCTGGTCTCGGAACATCACAACCAGGCTCATCAACAACGTGCGATTCACATTCAGCCGCAACCGCAACACGGCGACGCCGTATTTCGCGTATGTGGATAACGTGGCCGCGCAACTGGGGATAGCCGGCGCCTCGCAGAATCCCATGAACTGGGGCCCGCCCAACCTGAGCTTCAACAATTTCGCTTCCCTGACGGATGGAAACGCTTCGCTGATGCGCAACCAGACCGGAACCCTGACCGAGAGTCTGCTGTGGGTGCGCGGCGCGCACAACATGACATTCGGGGGCAGCTACCAACGGCAGCAGTTCAATCAGTTTGCCGATACCAACGGGCGGGGCAGCTACAGCTTCAACGGGCTGGCGACGAGCCTGGTGGTGAACGGGGCGGCGCAAACGGGAACCGGTTTTGACCTGGCGGATTTTCTGCTGGGGATTCCGACGGCGAGTTCCATCCGCTACGGCAATCCGGACAAGTATTTTCGGGGTTCGGGCTACAGCCTGTTTGCCAACGACGACTGGCGGCTTTCGACGAAATTCAGCCTGAACTTCGGACTGCGCTGGGATTACACGACGCCGGTGCGGGAGTTGTACGGGCGGCTGGTGAATCTGGAGATCGCGCCGGGGTTCACGGCAGTGACGCCGGTGGAGGCGGGGCAGGCAACAGGGCTTGGAAATGGGCTGATTCATCCGGACCGGAACAATTTTTCGCCGCGCGTGGGGTTTGCCTGGCGCCCCACGCCGAAGGGCTCCACCATTGTTCGCGGCGGCTACGGCGTGTATTACAACACGTCGGTGTACAACATCATCGCCGGAAACATGGCGCAGCAGCCTCCGTTCGCGCAGGTGCTGAGCGTGACAAATTCAGCGGCGAATCCGTTCACCATCCAGAACGGTTTCCTTTTGGCTACCGGCGGCAACGCGGGCAGCACGTTTGCGATTGACCCGAACTACCGCATCGGGTACGCGCAAACATGGACGATTTCAGTGCAGCATGATCTCCCGCTCTCGCTGTTTGGCACCGTGGGCTACCTGGGGACGAAGGGCACGCGGTTGGACCAGCAGTTCATTCCCCAGTCGGTGGCGCCGGGCGCGGCGGTGTCTCCATATCCTCACAACTACATCTACGAAACGTCGAACGGAAACTCGATCTATCATGCGGCGCAGTTCCAGTTGAACCGCCGGTTCCGAAGCGGATTTCTGGCGCGGGCGTCGTATCAGTTCTCGAAGGCGATTGACAATGCGGGCACCGGAGGCCGCGGCCAGGGAGGGACTCCGGTGGCGCAGAACTGGCTGGACCTCTCGGCCGAACGCGGGTTATCGAGCTTCGATTCGCGTCATAATCTCTCGCTGATGTTTCAATACAGTTCAGGCATGGGGCGCGCCGGCGGGACGATGATCAACGGTTGGAAAGGAACTTTGTTGAAGGATTGGACTATCAACGGAGGCATCACCGCGCATTCGGGGAATCCGTTCACGGCGATTGTGGGCGGGAACCGCTCGCAGGTGAGCGGCACAGCGGTGAACAGTACGGTGCGCGCGGATGCGACCGGTCTTCCCGTAGGGGCGGCGGGGATGCTGTTCAACACGGCGGCGTTCGTTGCTCCCGCGGCGGGGGAATGGGGGACGGCGGGGCGCAACACCATCCCCGGGCCTACGGTGTTTTTCCTGAACGGGTCGCTCGGCCGGATCTTCCGGTTTGGCGAACGGCGGAGCGCCGACTTGCAGTTCCAGGCGCAGAACGTGCTCAACCACGTGACCATTACGAATTGGGGGACGGTGGTGGACGCGAATAATTACGGACTGGCGACAGGGGCGGCCCAGATGCGCCAGTTGACCATCTCCTTGAGGTTCCGGTTCTGATATGAGGCGAGCGATTCTGGCTGTGGTTCTGGCGGCGCAGTTGGCGCAAGGGCAGCAGAGCCCGCCCATTCTGACGAAGGGGAATTTCACGTTCACATCCACCACTCAACTGGTGATTGTGAACGTTTCGGTGAAGGACAAGGACGGGAACGCGATCGAAGGGCTGAAGGCATCGGATTTCACGGTGCTCGAGGACGGCAAGCCGCAGAAGTTGAACGTATTTGAATACCAGCGGCTGGAGGAGGCAGCGCTGCCGGAGCCTGCTTTGCAGCCGCGGACGGCAGCGGCGGCGCCTCCCACCGGCGGGGCGAAGCCCCTGGTGGCGACGCAGATTGCTTCCGCCAAAGCAGGCGAGGTGAAGTACAAAGACCGGCGCCTGCTGGTGCTGTTCTTCGATCAGGCCTCGATGCCGGTGAGCGATCAGATGCGGGCGCAAAAGGCCGCGCTCAAGTTCCTCGATACGCAGATGACGAAGGCCGATGTCGTGGCGGTGATGACGTTTGCGACAGACCTGCGCGTGGTGCAGGATTTCACCAGCGACCGTGATCTTCTCACCCAGGTGGTGAAGAAGATCGGCATCGGTGAGACCGGAATGGCCGATGGGAGCACGGGCGACGACACGGAAGCCGATACGGGAGACGCGTTCACTCAGGACGACAGCGAATTCAACATTTTCAATACGGACCGGAAACTCGCCGCGCTCGAATCCGCGGTGAAGATGCTGGCCAGCCTGCCGGAGAAGAAAGCGCTGGTCTATTTCGCCAGCGGGATGAACCGCACGGGCATCGACAACCAGGCGCAGTTGCGGGCAACTATCAATGCGGCCATCCGGAGCAACGTGGCATTCTATCCGGTGGACGCGCGCGGGTTGGTAGCCAGCGCTCCCATTGGAGACGCCACGAAGGGTTCGCCCGGAGGCAGGGCGATGTACTCGGGGGGTTCGCAGCGGACGCAGTTGAGCAACCTGCAAAACCAGCAGGAGACCCTCGATACACTGGCGAGCGATACGGGCGGCAAGGCGCTGCTCGATAACAACGATCTGTCGCTCGGAATCGTGCAGGCGCAGAAGGCGATCTCGAGCTACTACATACTGGGCTACTACAGTTCGAATACGGCTCTCGATGGGAGGTACCGGCGCATCAAGGTGTCGATTGCGCGGCGCCTGTCGGCGAAGCTCGATTACCGCTCGGGCTATTTCGCCTCGAAGGAGTTCAGGAAGTTCACTTCATCGGATCGCGAGCGCCAGCTACAGGAAGCTCTGATGCTCGGTGATCCTGTCACGGACCTGACGCTGGCGGTGGAAGTGAACTATTTCCGCCAGGGCAAGGACCGGTATTTCGTGCCCGTGGCGGTGAAGATACCGGGGACGGATATCGAACTGGCGAAGAAGGGCGGCGCGGAAAGCACGCGGCTCGATTTCATCGGCGAAGTGAAGGATGCCAGGGGCGTCTTGCAGGGCACCGTGCGCGATGAGATTACGGTGAAGCTGAAGGGCGGCGACGCGGCTGAGCTTTCCCGGCGCAATCTGGCCTACGACACCGGCTTCACGCTTCCGCCCGGGGCCTATACGCTGAAATTTCTCGCCCGCGAGAACGAAACAGGAAAGATGGGAACGTTTGAAACAAAGTTCACCATTCCTGATTTGACGGCGGAGCAGAAGTATCTGCCGATCAGTTCGGTGGTGCTGAGCAACCAGCGCGAGAATCTGGATACGGCGCTGGCGACGGCGGAGAAGAACAGGAAGCTGATCGCGGCCAATCCGCTGGTCGAGGACCGGCAGAAGCTGATTCCCAGCGTGACGCGCGTGTTCCGCAAAGGGCAGGAGATGTACGTCTACCTGGAGGCCTACCAGCCCGGCGCGGAAAGCACCCAGATGATGGTGGCGAGGGTGAGCTTTTTCCGCGGCAAGGTGAAGGCGTTTGAAAGCGCTCCGCTTCCGGTGACGCAGGGCTTGAACGCGAAGTCGAAAGCGGTGCCGGTGCGCTTCAGCCTGCCGCTCGAAAAACTGCGGCCGGGGCGGTACATCTGCCAGGTGAACGTGGTGGATCCCGAGGCGCGGAAGTTCGCCGTGTGGCGCTCTCCGATCGTGTTGCTGCCCTAGCGCATCGCGGTTTCCGGCAACATATACTAATCCGAGGCATGTTGCACAGCGAGTCCATACCCAGAATCCGTATCACCGAGGTGAGAGTCCACCAGTTGACCGGGCGGCTCAAGGAGCGTTTCGGCTGGTCGCAGAACTGGACGCATGAGCGCCACGCCACGCTGGTGGAGGTGGTGACCGATGCCGGGCTCACCGGGTGGGGCGACGGCGGATACGGCGGGGACTGGCTGGCGGAGAACCCGGAACTGGTGATCGGGCGATCTCCCTTCGAGGTGGAGGCGATTCACGAAGAACTGCGCGCTCCCGGAGGATTCCAGCAGCGGCCGCGGGCCCAGACACACGGCGGGCTCGATATCGCTTTGTGGGACCTGGTGGGGCAAGCTTTGGGGTTGCCTGTCTCCGCGCTTCTCGGACGGCGCTACCGGGACCGCGTGCAGCCCTACTGCACCGCTCTGTACCGGAAGGACTGGACGGATCTGGCGGCGGGACTGGCCGAAGAGGCCAAATCCTGGAAGGCCGCCGGGTTCCGGGCGATCAAGATGAAGACCGGCTATGGGCCGGAGGTGGATGTGGAGATTGTGTTCGCGGTGCGCAACGCACTGGGCGCGGAAACCGGGCTGGCGATCGACTCGAATTGCGCCTACGACGCGGGGACCGCGGCGATGATCGGCAAGCGGCTGGAACCTTTTGATCTGCTGTGGTGGGAAGAACCGGTGCTCGCCTCCGATTATGAAGGCTACCGGCGGCTTCGGAACTCGTTCTCGATTCCACTGGCGGCGGGCGAGTATCTTCCCGCGGACCTGCTGGCCGAACAGTTTGTCCAGAGCCGGTTGGTGGATATTCTCCAGCCGGATATCGAAACCACTGGAATGACCGGAGCGCGTCGGCTGACCTGGCTCACCTGGCTGAACCACATGCGGCTGATTCCGCACAACTGGGGTTCGGCGGTCCGGACGGCGGCCGAGTTACACTGGGCGGCGACCATTCCCCCCATTGCTGAGGGGTTGTATTCGCCTCCCGTGATGTTCGAGTTCGACCTCACGGAAAATCCCTTCCGCGAGGCAGTGGTCAGGGAAAAGCTGGAAATGGGCCCTGACGGCTTGATTCCGGTTCCGGATGGGCCGGGACTCGGCATTCACGTGGTTCGGGAAGCGGTGGAGGAGTTTCGCAAGAACCTGATTGTGATCTGCTGAAGGGAAGGGGACATGCAGCCTTGGCTGTATTCGGCGAAAGCGGACAGCGTGTTCATCCTGGCGCCAGCGTTCGTGGTGACGCTGGGCGCGGTGATCTGCGCCTCACGGGCTCAGGCTGCCGCAACGACATCGCCGCTGATGTGGCTGATGCTGGTGGTGGGTGTGGACGTGGCGCATGTGTATTCGACGCTGTACCGCACCTATCTCGATCGCGGGGAGGCGCGGCGCTACCGCAGCCTGCTCATCAGCATCCCCATCGCCTGCTGGGTGGGCGGAGTCATGCTATATGCGGCCGGGCGCATGACCTTCTGGCACGTTCTGGCATACCTGGCCGTGTTTCATTTCGTGCGGCAGCAGTACGGCTTTCTCCGCCTCTACGCGCGGCGGGAGCAGCAGACGCCCTTCCGCCGGAGGGTGGAGGGCGCGGCCATCTATCTGGCGACGCTCTATCCGCTGATCTACTGGCACACCCATCCGCGGCGTTTTTCGTGGTTTCTCGAAGGGGATTTCTTCCACCTGCCGTTCCCGGTCCTGGAGCGGGTTGCGCTGGCGGCGTACGTGCTTGCGCTGGGAGGATACCTTGCCGTGAACATCCGGGAACGGTGTGCCAACTGGCCGAAGCATCTCGTCCTGGCGGGGACGGTAGTGTCCTGGTACACAGGCATAGTCGTCTATGACGGCGATCTGATCTTCACGGCTACCAACGTGGTGGCGCACGGCGTGCCGTACATGGCGCTGGTGTGGTTCTATGAGAGGAAAAAGTCGAGACGCCGTGGAGGGTTCTTCGGTCCGCGGATGATCCCCATCTACCTCGGGCTCCTGGCGGCGGTGGCCTATGTGGAGGAAGGGTTCTGGGACATGCTGGTATGGCGCGACCATACGCAGTTCTACCAGTGGTTGGCGTTTCTGCCGCAAATTCAAGAACCGGCGCTGCTTGCGCTGTTGGTTCCGCTTCTGGCAGTGCCTCAAGCAACACATTATGTGTTGGACGGATTCATTTGGCGGCTTAGGAACTCGGGACTGCCTTATGGAAGCGCCGCCAGGAATGTGTCGATGTCTTCCGGGCTGACGTAGAAGTGTGGGGACGTGCGGACCCAGCCTTGGCGGGGAGCGGCGAGGATGCCGCGTTCCCGCAGCCGGTGGACGATCAGGCGGGGGTCGATATCGGGTTTGCGGAAGCTGACGATGCCTGCCCCGGTCTCCGGAGAGCGCGGGGCGGCGAGTTCGTATCCACGGGCGGTGACGCCATCGGCAATCTGGTCGCCGAGGGCTTGGACGAGAGGCGCGATATGCTCCACGCCCACTTCCAGTAAAAATTCAATTGCGGCATGTAACCCAAAGCAGCCAATAGTATTCAGAGTGCCGCACTCGTAGCGTCCGGCATCCGGGCGGAGCGTCATGTCCCGCGACGCATAGTCGGCATAGCGGGCCACGTTTGTCCAGCCGAACTCCATGGGAAAGATGGCGTCCTGGCACTCCTGGCGGACGTAAAGAATGCCGCAGCCTTCCGGGCCGAGCAGCCATTTGTGTCCATCGGCGGCGATAGCGTCGATGTGGCACGCTTCCACATCGATGGGGAAGGCGCCCAGGCCCTGGATGGCGTCGACGAAGAAGAACGTCCCGTGGCTGCGGCAGATGTCACCGATCGCCTGAAGGTCTACACGATGGCCGGAGAGGTAATTGACAAAGCTGACGGCAAGCAGTTTCGCTCCCTGGCAGGCTGTGTCAACGCGGTCCAGCGGATCGTGGATGGAAAGCCACTCGACGTGGATGCCGCGTTCTTCTAACCGCTTCCAGGGGTAATAGTTAGCAGGGAATTCCTCAAGAAAAGCGACAATCTTGTCTCCCGCCTGCCAGTCGATGCCGAGGGCGACGGTGGCGACGCCTTCCGATGTATTCTTGACGAGGGCGATCTCGGAGGGTTTGGCTCCGATCAGGCGGGCCGCCGAGGATCGGAGCCCCGCGTAGACGCCCATCCAGCGGTCATAGTGGTTGGAGCCATGGAGAAGGCAGTCGTCGGCGAGTTCCTTCATTGCGTTGGCGGCACGGAGCGTAAGCGGGGCCACAGCGGCGTGGTTGAGATAGATGTACTGCCGGGTGACAGGGAATTGCTCCCGCCAAAGCGCGGGCAGAGTTTTTTCGCAACCCATTCTTCAAACTATACGTTATTACAAATGAACGTGTCTTTCACCCGCGGCCGTGCGGGTCTATACTGGTAGGTAAGTTCGGGCAGGCAAACGGAGCAACGGAATGATGTCCCGCAAGCTACACTCAATTCTGGCAATCGGCCTGCTGGCCTTCTGGGCCACTGCGGCTGCGGCAAAGGACAAGAAGAAAGACCCCGACGAAATTGGGAGCCGCGATGTCGGCAAGGGTCTGAACCTGTATTCCATCGAGAAGGAAATCGCGCTCGGGAAAGCTCTGGCGCAGGATGTGGAGCGGCAGGCGAAGATTGTGGACGATCCGGTGATCGCCGAGTATGTGAACCGGGTCGGGCAGAACCTGGTGCGGAATTCCGACGCGAAAGTACCGTTCACCATCAAGGTGGTGGATAGCGAAGAAGTGAATGCGTTCGCCCTTCCGGGCGGTTTCTTCTTTGTGAATTCCGGACTGATCCTGCGCGCCGAATCGGAAGCGGAGCTCGCCGGGGTGATGGCCCATGAGATTGCGCACGTGGCCGCGCGGCACGGCACGCGGCAGGCGAGCCGGGGGCAGTTTGTGAACCTGGCTACGATTCCGCTCATCTTCATGGGCGGGTGGGCCGGTTATGGAGCGCGTCAGGCTGCGAGTGTGCTGATCCCCATTGGGTTCCTGTCTTTCTCACGAGGCTTCGAAGAGGAGGCGGACCTGCTCGGTCTGCAATACATGTACAAGACGGGCTATGATCCGACGGCGTTTGTGGACTTCTTCGAGAAGCTCCAATCCATGGAGAAGCGCAAGCCCGGGACGATGTCCAAGGTATTCTCCACCCACCCGCTTACGGAAGATCGTATCAAGAACTCACAGAAGAACATACAGGAAATCCTCAAAGCAAAGCCTGAGTATGTGGTGACCACCAGCGAGTTCGACAATGTGAAAGGCCGTCTGGCGATGCTTCACAATCGCCGGAAGGTGGACGATAAGGATCTCAACCGTCCCCGCCTGCGCCGGGCTCCTGGAACGGGAACCGGCACGGCGGACGACAGTACCGACGGCAAGTCTTCGGACGACCCCGATGAACGGCCTACGCTGAAGCGCCGCGCGAACTAGGCGGCATTTTCCTCTCCAAAAGGCAGAAGGGTCTTCGCCCGAAAGGCGAAGACCCTTTTTCGGTTTTCCGGGCGTGAGGAAAGTGGAAAGATTTCCCACTTGGTCCGATGAGAGGATAGACGAGGAAGCAAAGACAACAGAATGGAGCAGTCAGCTTCAGTACCGGGCAGGCAGGAAGGGCAACCGTTGCGTGCGATTCTGAGACAGGTTGCCGCGAGCGCTCACCTCGACCGGGCCACCGATTCGGAATTCAGCATTCTCTACAACCTGGTCGGAACCTACTCGTCCAAACCGGTGATGGTAAGGCTGGCGATGCAGGAGTTGCTGAAAAGGAATTCCCACCGGTTTTGTGCAGCCGTGCTGCGCATGCTCCGGTCCGATGCCGCCGGGCCGGGCATGGATCATCTGGTGGACATGTTCCTCGAGAACAATCTGATGATCTGCGCCATGACGGATCCGAATCTGCTGACGGAGGATCAGGCATTGAAGATTGCCCGGCAACTGCACAGGACGGATGCGCGCCTCGATACGAAACTGCTCAACCGCGTGATGGTGGAAGAGTCACAAGACGCAAGAGCGGACACCGAGGGCATCAAACGGGCGCTGGCGATCATTGATGATATCAGCGATTGCACGATGCTGGTGCATCCGTTAACCAAGCTGCTGCGGCATCGGGACGGGCATGTCCGCTCCAAGGCGGGATTGCTGATGGTGCGGGCGCATCGGAATGCCGATTGGCTTCAGCAGCAAATGATGACGGCCGATCCGCGGACGCTGGCGAACCTCA
>JADLBD010000050.1 GCA_020847975.1 Bryobacterales bacterium
CCGCCGTCACGAAGTCCTGCACCTCGAGCAGCGCCTTCTGCGCGTCCCACACCAGCCAGAACACGATCGCATCCACATTCACCGGCACCGTGTCCGAGGTCAACGCCGTCTCCGCCCGCACATCGTTCACGCTCACCCGCTGGTCTACGAACTTACTCAGCGAGTCCACCACCGGAATGATATGGAACATGCCCGGTCCCCGCAGCCCGATATACTTGCCCAGCCGCAACACCGCGCACTTTTCCCACTGCTGCGCCACCTTGATCGCGAACAGCAGATACAGACCGCTCAACCCCAACACCACCGCCGGCGCGATGCTGTGCAAAACCTCCGCCGCCCCAAAAGCCGCCACCCCGAAGAGAAGCCCCAGCGCCAGCCCGGGCTTCGAAACAATTTGTACGTTCGAAATGGGCGACGATTCCCGCAGCCCTTTCATGATGCTGATCGTTGCGGATGACATGATTGTCAGCTCCTTTTCCTACCCTCTTCCACGAACAGTTCCTCAATCGCCTTCTGGATCTCCGTCACCGAATAACCCTCGGCTCCCGCCCGCGCCACCAGTTCGCTCACCATCTGCGCCAGGCGCCTCTGTCGCGCCACATCGTCCTGCTTCACCTTCTTGGTCGTAATGAATGTGCCCGTGCCCTGCTGCGTGGTCAGCATGCCGCGAATCTCCAGTTCCTTATAAGCCCGCACCACCGTGTTCGGATTGATCGACAGATCCACCGCCACCTGCCGCACCGTCGGCAACTGATCGCCCGCCCGCAGCGTGTCCGAGGACAGCGCGATCAGCACCTGGTCAATCAACTGCCGGTAGACCGGGACGCCGGAGGCCAGGTCGAGCGAGAAGCGGAAGGGACGCGAGGAAGCGCGAGTCATACTCCGGTTATCTATTGTACTAGAGTATTAATACAATGCAAGACCTTTCTCCATCCTCGCGTTCCTCCACACGCCTACTGATACTCCGCCCGCCCCCCAGGCCAGATCCGATCCCGCACCGGAGCCAGAATCTCCCGCACCGCCGCCACCATCTCCCCATCCGGAGCCACACCCACGCTCCGCACGTTCCGCTGTACCTCCTCCGCCGTCCGGGCTCCCGTCAGCGTCACATGAATCCGCGGATTCGCCATCGCGAACTGCATCCCCAACTCCGCGATGTTCACCCCGCGCGCCGCGCAGTACTCCGCCGCCTTCCGGCACGCCTCCTTCATCTCGTCATCCGCCAGATGCCATGCCTGCGGACCCTGTGGCGTCAACAGCCCCAGCCCCAATGGGCTCGCGTTGATCACCCCGAGATTGTGCTTCTCAAACAGAGGCAGCACTCCCTCCACACTCGTATTCTGCAGCGTGTAGTTGGCGTACGTGATCACCACATCGAGGTCCGCCTGCGCCAGAATCGCCGGGTAGATCTTCAGCGGCAACCCCGATGCGCCAATGAACCGCACCTTCCCTTCCGCCTTCGCCTCCAGCACCGCCCGCAGCCCTTCCTCAATCACCTGGCTCAAGGGAACGAACTCGATGTCATGCAGAATCACGATATCGAGATACCCGCACCCCAGCCGCCCCAGCGTCGCCTCCAGCCCTTCCTTCACCCTCTGATAAGAGAAGTCGGAAACATCCACCGCATACCGCCCCACCTTCGACGAGATGTAATACCGGTCGCGCCCGATCCCCTTCAGCGCTTTTCCGGCAACCGTCTCCGATTTTGTCAGCGCGTACAACGGAGCCGTATCCAGATAGTTGATCCCCTCCTCGAGCGCCGTGTGCAGAGCCCGGATCGCCTCCGCCACCGTTAACTCCCCATACACCCCGCCGAGCGCCGCGCACCCCAACCCGAGAGCCGATACCTTCAGCCCTGTCTTTCCTAATATTCGGTATTCCATTTTGCTTGTCAGGCCAGTATCTTCTTCGCCACCACTCCATGCACATCCGTCAGCCGGAAATTCCGTCCGCCATAGAAGTAGGTCAGCCGCTCATGGTCCATCCCCATCAGGTACAGCAGCGTCGCATGAAGGTCGTGCACATGCATCCGGTCCTCCACTGCATAATACCCGTACTCGTCCGTGGCGCCATAGGCAAACCCGCGCTTCACTCCTCCTCCCGCCATCCAGATGGAATACCCGTAGGGATTATGATCGCGCCCGTCGCTCCCTTGCACCACTGGCGTCCGCCCGAACTCCGTCCCCCAAATCACCAGCGTATCGTCCAGCATCCCGCGCGACTTCAGGTCCTTCACCAGGCCTGCAATCGGCTTGTCCACTTCCGCCGCATTCGACGTGTGCCGCTTGTACAGTTCGCTGTGCTGATCCCACTTGTACGAATGCGAGCATTGGATAAACCGCACCCCGCGCTCGGCCAGGCGCCGCGCCAGCAAACACTGCCACGCGAAGTCCCGCGTCGTCGGATTGTCCAACCCGTACAGCTTCTTCGTCGCCTCGGACTCCCTCTCCACTTCGAACGCTTCCGGAGCCTCAGTCTGCATCCGGAACGCCAGTTCGAACGCCTCGATCCGCGCCTCGAGATCCGGATCGTATTTCCGCGTCTCCATGTGCCGCCGGTTCAGCTTCTGGATCATGTCCAGTTCGAACCGCTGCTGATCTGTCGATAGCCCTTTGTTCTTCAAATACGCAATCGGCTCGCCCTGGATGTCTTCCACCTTCAGACCCGAATTCCCGATCGCCGTCCCCTGGTACACGCCCGGCAGAAACGCCGAAGACCAGTTCTTCGCCCCCCCGTGCGCCAGCGTCGGCTTGATCGTGATGAACCCCGGCGGGTCCTGATTCTCCGACCCCAGCCCGTAGATCACCCACGACCCCATCGACGGCCGCGTCAGCGCCATGTGCCCCGTGTGCAGTTGCAGCAGCGCCCCGCCGTGGTCCACCGAATCGCCCACCATCGACCGCACCACGCAGATATCGTCCACAATCGACCCCACGTGTGGGAACAGGTCACTCACCGGAAGCCCGCTTTGCCCGTAGTGCTTGAACCCCCAGGGCGACTTCATCAGCGCGCCCACCTGCCCCTCGGCAAACGTCAGCGGACGCTTGAACGGCAGCGGCTTCCCGCTGTCGGCCACAAGCTTCGGCTTCGGATCGAACGTGTCGATATGCGACGGCCCGCCGTGCATGAACAGAAAGATCACCTTCTTGGCCCGCGGCGCGAAATGCGGCTGCCGCACCGCCAGAGGATTCTCCGCATGCAGCATCCCGGCCAGCCCCAGCATCCCGAATCCGCAAGCCGAGCGCTGCAGCATCGCCCGCCGCGAAATCCGCGGCTGGTCCCTCCTTCCAATCTGGCGAAGATCGTATTCGTTAATCGACATAGACGTACTCGTTCGAGCCCAGCAGGACTCGCAGATAGCTCTCCCATGCCCGCAATTTTCCATCGTCGCCAGGAGCCTTTCTTGCGAAGGTCTGGATGTAATCGAGCGCATCGCCGATCTCCTCGGGCTGCGCCCGCCGGTTCAAAATATGCAGATAGGCGCGCGCCATGCGCCTGTGATCGTCCTTTTCTTCACCAAGCAGTTGCTTGGCCAGGTTCTCCGCCCGCGTCCCTACAAATTCGCTGTTCATCACGAACAACGCCTGCGGCGCCACGTTCGTCCGCGACCGCGCCTCGCACGAGGTCGTCGAATCGACAAAATCAAAAAGGTTATACAGATTCGGAAGATTCGATCGCCGCAGCGGCATGTACACCGAACGGATGTTGTAATCCTCCGGATTGAGCGACAGCCGCTTGGCGCTGTTCTCTCCATCCGTTCCCACGCCCGTTTGCAGCGTCCCGCCCCGCTTCCAGTCAATCGTGTTGTCGAGCATCAGATACGAATCGCGGATCTCTTCAATGTCCAGCCGCCGCCGCGGAAACCGCGAGAAAAGGTGGTTCGGCAGATCCGCCTTCGCCGCCGCATCGCTCGTCTCGCTGCTCATCTGATACGCGCTCGACAGCAGAATCAACCGGTGCATCTTCTTCGCCGGCCAGCCCTGCTCCATGAACGTCGTCGCCAGCCAGTCGAGCAACTCCGGATGCGTCGGCTTCATGCCGAGTTTCCCGTAGTTGTTCGGCGTGCGCACGATGCCCTCGGAAAAATGCCACTGCCACAGGCGGTTCACGAAGACCCTCGCCGTCAGCGGATTGTCCGGCCCCGTCAACCACCGCGCAAACTCGAGCCGCCCGCTTACCGTCTTTACCTCGCCCATCTCCTCGCCGCCCAGAATCAGCGGAGGCCGCTTCGATACCGGATCCCCCAGGTTGTTGTACGACCCGCGTACGAACACCCGCTGCTGCACCGGCTCCCCTTCGCCCACGCAATCCGCCATATCCGGTTCGGCTACCGGGTGCTTCTCCACTTCCGCCAACTCGGACTTCAGTTGCCGGAACCGCGCCACACTCGCCGCGCTGTACACCTTCTCAGCGCCTTCCTCCGGCAAAGCAAACGGCCCCTTGCCGAACGACACCTCGCGGAAGAACGGATCCTGGATCACATCCGGCCTCGGCGGCGGCGGCGCATCCATGTTGGCCTTCATGGCGCCTTCCACCTTCTTCCGCCACACTTCGATTTCTTTATCCCACTCCGTGGCGAACTTCTCGTACTCCGCCTGGTACTGCGCAGCCGTCGCACCGAGCGCCGAGGGTTCGGCTTTGTTCCAGGCATCGAGGTGCGGCCTCAAATCCGTGCTCGGCGTCAGGTATGTCACCCAGCGCTCCAACACGTCCTGCTTCAGCCCTTCCTTCGCCGCTACCGCCTTCACGTCCGCATTGTCCCGGTACACATGATGAGCGGCAACCATGTAATCCGCCAGCCGCGCCCGCAGCCCCGCCGAATACCGCGAGCTCTCCGCCTGCCGGATCTCATCGAGCGACTTCTTCAACTTCTTCACCTTCCCGGTGTAGTCCACGTACCGTTGGTAGATCGCCTGGTTTACCAGCGGCGCCGAGTACATCTCCGAGACGCCCCCGTTCCCCACCTTCGAGAACGACTTCGTCGAGGCGAAGATGGAAGCCATCGAGTAATAATCCTTCGTCGGGAACGGGTCAAACTTGTGATCGTGGCAGCGCGCGCACGCGAGCGTCACGCCCAGCAGAGCCTTCGACGTCGCATCGATCTGTTCATCCACCACATCCGCCAGCATCTGCTTCTTGTCCTGCTGCGCGATCGGCTTCGGCCCCAGCGCCAGAAACCCCGTGGCGATGATCCCTTCCCGGTTTACATCCGCGCCGGGCGCCGGAGGCATCAGGTCGCCTGCCACCTGCATCCGGATGAACCGGTCGATGGGCATGTCCTCGTTAAACGCTTCGATCACCCAATCGCGGTAGCGCCATGCATGCGGATACCGGTGGTCTTCGTCAAGCCCGGTCGAATCGGCGTACCGCGCTACATCGAGCCAGTGCCGCCCCCATCGCTCCCCATACCGCGGCGACGACAACAGCCTGTCCACCACCTTTGTATAAGCTTCCGGCGACTTGTCCGCCAGGAAGTCCCGAATCTCTTCATCCGTCGGCGGCAGTCCCGTCACATCGAACGTCACCCGCCGCAGCAGCGTCAGCTTCGATGCCGGAGGAGCCGGCTGCAATCCCTTTTCTTCAAGCTTCTCGAGTATGAAGGCGTCCACCGGAGTGCGCACCCATGCAGTGTTCTTCACCTTTGGTACCACCGGCTTCACCGGCTTCTGGAACGCCCACCACGCCGCCTGCTTGGCCTTCCCGCCGGACCAATCCGCTCCCTTGTCGATCCACTCCCGAACGGAGGCGATGTCTTCCGCCGATAGGGTGTCCTTCCCGGGAGGCATCTTCGGCTGAGCCGCACCCGAGATCGCCTTCACCAGCAGGCTGTCCGCCGCGTGCCCCGGAACAATCGCCGGACCGCGCGTGCCGCCCTTCAGCGCCGTCTCGCGCGTGCGCAGATCGAGCCCCGACATTTTCGAGACGCCATGACAAGCGGTGCAGTATTTCTCGATCACGGCCACACCCGATCCCGTAGCGCCGAAAGAAGGCAGAGTCAACGATAAAGTAAGGAAAACCCAGAGTGCGTGCATGAGTCTTTCCATTAAATCAGAAAATCGGGGTTACCTGTAAAACCGCGTCAAGATTCAACGGCCCGTACAAATGCGGGAACGAGTTCTCATACACCAAACGAGCCTTCAGCCGCCCCGGATCCACTTGCAGCATCACCAGTCCGCCTTGCCCCAGAAAGTAGGTGTGCAGCACATGATCAAGCTGCGGCGGGTCGCAGAAATGAATGAACCCCGTCGTCTCCAGCTCCGGCGTCCGGTACTCCCCCGCTGCCACCGCCGCGTTCCACGCCGTGCGCGTGGTGACATGCAGGATCGGGTGCGCCATGTCCTTATTTCACTACCGGCCGCACCATTTCGAAGCGGTTGGTTGTCCGCGCATACCCGTTGCCCCCCATGCGCCCGATCGCATTCAGCTTTGCCGGGTCGATGCGGAAATTGTCAACGATCGCATCATCCACGTGGAACCGCGCCACCTGCCCCAGCACCAGCGTCGCTCCCATCGGCCGGTCGCTTACCGGGACAATCTGGTGCAGTCTGCACTCCATCTGTACCCGCGATTCCTTCACCCGCGGCGGCCGCACCAGTTCGCTCGCCACCGGCGTCAGTCCCGAAACCTCGAACTCATCCACCTCCGGCGCATACTCACCCGAGGTCAGGTTCATCTGTTCGGAGAACTCGTCGCTGACGATGTTCACTACGAATTCCCTGGTCTCACGGATGTTCCGCAGCGTGTCCTTCTCCGCTGCCCGGTAGGAGATGCTGATCGAAATCACCGGAGGCGCCGCGCACACCGCATTGAAGAAGCTGAACGGCGCCAGGTTGCGGACGCCCTCCGTGCTGAGGGTGGATACAAAGGCTATCGGCCGGGGCACGATGCTCCCGATGAGAATCTTATAGACATCGCGCGGATCGTGTTCCGCCGGGTTGATAATCACGCTTGGCTCCAGGACTTCCAATAATCCTTCCACTCTACCTGTTCTCCGGCCGGCAGCACATGAATGGGGTTCAGCCCATCGAGCATTACCGCCGATTCGTCCGTCTGCGTCTTCTTATATTGGTTGGCCAGAGCCTTGGGATGCGGCCCGTGATGGATGCCGCGTGGATGCAGGGTGGCCATGCCCGCTTTGATGTTATCGCGCGAGAAGAAGTCGCCGTCATGATAAAAAAGGAACTCGTCGTAATCCGTATTGCGGTGGAAGAAGGGCACGCGCAGCGCCTCCGGATCCTGTTCGAGCGGGCGCGGGAGAAAGCTGCACACCACGGCTCCCTGCGTCACGAATGTCGTATGCGCGCTCGGGGGCAGATGCGCCCGGTGGCTCATTACCGGCCGGATATCGCGCATTCGCAACTTCCAGGCGGTGAGGTCGCCTTTCCACCCCACCACGTCAATCGGGTTGAAAGGATACCACACGCTCGAGTATTCGCCTTCGCACTGAATGCGGATCTCCCACTCCTTGTCATCGTCGGGCAGCGGCTGCGGATCGGGAGTCACAATCACGCCCGGATCGTAGAGCGCGTGACGCCCCAGCAGCCCTTTGTCCGGCGGTTCAAACTCTCCCTTCGATTCGATCAGCAGGAAGAAGTTGTCCCGCGTGCGCGGCGCCACGCGATACGTCACCGCTCTCGGCAGCACGATGTAGTCTCCCTTTTCGAACTCGAGCGGCCCGAAGTCGGTTTCGATCACCCCCTCGCCGCGGTGCACGAACAGCAGTTCATCACCGTCCGCGTTACGGAAATAGAACGGCATCGGAGCCGTCCGGCGCGAGACGGAGAGCTTCACATCCGCGTTGGCAAGGAAGGCGAGCGGAGTCCCGTTCGGGTCCGTGAGGTCGGAAGGTTCGAGCAGGTTGAGGTCAAAGCAGTGGGGGCGCAGCTTGCCTTCAAATCGGATCCAGCCGGTTGGCGGATGGGCATGATAGAGGTGGCTCGAGCGGCCGTAAAAGCCCTTGCGGCCGTGTTCTTCTTCGTAGACGCCGGGAGGGATGCCGACGTGGGCCTGAGAGGGGGCCCGGCCTTTTTTGTATAGGTTCATGATTAAGCACCACCCAGAAGTGGAGTTATCTACTATTTTACGCTACGATGGCCGTAGAGGAGCTTTGCGGATGACCATACTACCTGGTCTTACCACCACCCAATCTCCGTTCATCGAACAGGCACGCTCCCACGGCGAACTCTACATTCACCAACCCTACGAACTATACTCCGATGCCAACCATGCCGCCTGGCGCGCCCTGTTCCGGCGCATTCAACCGCTCTGGCGCAGGCACGCCACCGGCTCCTTCCTCCGCGGCGTGGAATCTCTCTGCCTTGATCCGCTTCATGTCCCGCGCCTCGAGGACATCAACCGCTTCCTCGAGCCGCTCACGGGATTCCGAGCCCGGGCGGTCAGCGGCTACGTTCCCGCGTTTGTCTTCTTCGACTGTCTTCGCAACCGCGAATTCCCCACCACCATCACCATCCGGGGTCTCGATTCCCTCGACTATCTTCCCGAACCGGACATCTTTCATGACGTGGCCGGCCACGTCCCCATGCACACTGACCAGGCATTTGCCGATACATTAGTCCGATTTGGAGACTGTGCCCACACCGCAGCGGAGATGGCCGCGGGCATCGCCGATCCCATCGAGCGTGCCGAACGCCTGAACAGCATCATCAAGGCCATGGCCCGCTTCTTCTGGTTTACCGTCGAGTTCGGCCTCATGAACACGTGCGACGGTCTCAAAGCCTACGGCAGCGGCCTGCTCAGCTCTCACGGCGAACTCGGGCACGCCGTCACCTCGCCTGATGTGCAGCGTTTCCCCATCCAAATGGAATGGGTCATCAACCAGTCCTTCGAAATCGACCACTACCAGCCGCTGCTCTTTGTCGTAGAGGGCTTCGAGCACCTTTACCACCTGGTGGGCGAACTCGAGGAGTGGATGCGCGCCGGTAGGTTGAACCACGTCGCTCCCGGCGAACCGGTGGTCAAGACCCGCGACATCGAGAGCTTCATTCAAAGACGATCACATCATTGACGGCCACGTCCGTGCCCTTGGAGTCGAAGATGCTCTCGCCCAATACCTCGAGGCGGAGCGTGTGCTTTCCCTTCGCCAGCCCAAACAGGTGGTACATCGAATCGCTGCTCTTTCCGTGCGGCTCATCGGGATAGCAATCCGCTATCTTTTCCGCGCTCCCATCCACGCTCACTTTGGCCTTGCCGCAGGTGGTAAGAAACGGTCCGGTGAGGACGACACCGGTCCCCTCGAAGGTCACCGCCGCGGCAGCGCCCTGGGCTGCGCTGACGCGCAGATGCCGCTCGCTTTCGCGTATCGTCTGGGTTTCCTGCCGCCAATTCCCCGTGAAACTCCACCGGGGGTCGTTCACAGCGATGCGTTCCCTGGGAGCCGCGCGCCCCTTCCACGTCTCCCATGGCGCAGGCTTTGCCGCTTGGCGTTTCACCGATAGCATGCTTCCCTGCCGCGAGCCTCCGTTGCGCTCGGCCATTTTCAGCGCCCGCTGGTAGGTGCTTTCGACAATGCTCTCGAAGGTGAAGTCCGTGTAGCGGAACTTCTCCTTGGCCAGCGGCGGGATGCCGCCTTTCCAATTCTCCGGAATACGGTTGTATCCGAGCATCACGCCCAGAATGCCGCCCGCGCTCGAGGGGTTGCAATCGGAATCCTGCCCCGCGCGCGTGCTGACCTCGACGGTCTTGCCGAACTCCCCATCGCCATAGAGTAAGCCCAGGGCGATGTAGGCGCCGTTGAGCGCCGCATCTATATTAAAAGGACGCAACGCGCCTTCCGGGCAAGGTTCGTTGCGGTTCCATTTGGAATCAAGTTCGTGCCACACCGCTTCCCAGTTCTTCGGCTCCGCTCTTGACCACACCAGCACATCGCTGATTACCTGCGCATACTTGCTCTGAGGCGGCAGACAGCGTAGACCAGCCTCCACCACCGCCCGCGGGCTCTTTTCGAAGAACGCGGCAGAGTACATGCATGAAACAAACACGCCACCATAGAGCCCTTCGCCGTAGTTCATGATCCGCCCGGCGCGCATCGCGATGTCTACGGAAGCCCGCGGCATCCCCGGCGCCATCAAGCCGATAAAATCGGACTCGATCTGGAAGTCGATGTCATCGGCATGGATGTTGTATTCCGGCGTACCCGACAGCGATGCCGGAACTCCCCGCTTCAGGTTCCGCCGCGCCGCCAGATTGGCGTGCCACAGTGAATACTTCGCCTCCTGGAACATGCGCCCGAAGTCTTCGGTGGTAGCATCGAGCCCTTTGTCGTCGAGAACCTTCGCCAGAGTCATGTCCACATAGAGGTCATCCTGATTCAGCGCATTGTTGACCTTCTCCTGGGACCACTTGGGCAACTCCTCCTGGGGAATGATGCGGCCGTTATAGCGGAACTCGGTGGGAGCGCCAAAGCTGACGCCGATCATCTGCCCCGCCCATCCACCGCGGATGCGGTCGCGCAACTCCTCGAGGCTGATCCGGGACGTTTGCTGACTGAAGCCCACGCAGGGCAGCAGAAACAGAGCGGCAATCACGAGCTTCATAGGCACCGATTAGCATCTTACCCGGATTTGACCTCTCACACCTTGCGTCCCTTCCACGCCGTACCTACGCCCAGGATGTTCGTCACCACGGCAGCGGTAGCGATGCATTGGAAAACGTAGATGGCGGGGAAAAGCAGCAGGACGCGGAAGACGCCGCCGTACCAGGGTCGGAAGAGCAGCAACGGGACGAGAAGGAAGACGGCCAGGAATCCCCACTGCTCCTGCCGCCAGAGCCAGACCGCCACGGGCACAATGCTGGTGAGCAACAGAGAGGTGAGGATCACCTGAGCGCCCCAAGCCTTGTTGACGCGCAGCAGCCGAGTGCCGTTCTTCCGCAGCCTGCGCCATAAGGATGCAAACCCTTTGTACACCCGCGCGCTCCCGAGGGTTTCCGCGCGCACGATGCGCAGTGTCATATGATGCCGTTTCACTTTCTGCGCGATGGCGACGTCGTCGAGCGGATTGGTGTGCACGGACATGTACCCGCCGAAAAACTCGTGGGCCGTCCGCAGGAAGAGAGTGCACTGGCCGTCGGAGAAGATGTGGGTGGAAAGCGGATCCTCAGCTTTACGAACGTTGACTCCGGCGAAGTACAACGCCTGGATGTAGGGAACCAGTATCTTTTCGAGCAGCGCGACACATCTCCGCTTGAGCAGAACGACGGTCATCACGCTTTGCGACTCCGCCGCATACCGCAGGGCTGACGAAAGGAAGCCAGGTCGATAGCGGGTGTCCGCGTCGGCAAAGAGGATGTAGCTGGTATCCGCCAGTTTCGCTCCCGCTGCCATGGCATTGGGCTTGGCGGCAACGCCTTTGAGCAGGGCGGGCGCGGCGATCACCTCCGCTCCGGCGCCGCGCGCCTTGAATGCCGTCGCGTCGGAGGAATCGTCATCCACCACGATGACACGCGCTTCCCGCAATCCCGAAACACAAGCCCCGATATTCGATTGCTCATTGCGCGCCGGAATGACCACAGTAACATCGGGTTTTTCCCCGCTCTCCAACGGCGCCAGGGATGGAAGCGCATTGTAGTTCCGGCGCGCCTTGTACAGGAAGAAGAAGAGAAGCAGGAGCAGCAGCGCCGCGACGGGAGCGCTCCAGGGAAAGTAGTCGATATCCTCCGGACCGCCGAGATTGAAGTCCAATTCGTGCCAGGATTGCAGGAAAGCGAGTATTGGAGTCACGGGAGGCTTACAGGAATTAGACCACGCCAGCGCGCCGGCTGTCGCATGGGACAATGGAAGAGTAGTCCCATGCGGGCTTTACTCAGCATCCTGTTCCTCTTCACGAACTGCTTCGCCGCGGGCGGGGCGGAACTGGCAAACTCGAACCGCGGCAAGCAGGTGCTCCAGGAACAAGGTTGCCTTGGATGCCACACCTTTCAGGCGCGTCTACGCAGTGACGCACCGGGGACTCTCGCGAAACGGCGGCTTTCGGCCACGCGTTTGGCGGGCGCCATCTGGGGCCACGCACCCACCATCTGGAATGCTCTCGAGCGCCGGAATTCCTTCTCCGCTTTGAGCACGGATGAAGCCTATGATCTGGTGGCCTGGTTCATGGCGGCAGGCTACTTCGAACAGCACGGAAGCGTGCGCACGGGCGAGATCCTGTTTGACGGAGAAGGCTGCATCAAGTGCCATGCGGTGACCGGGAAACGGGGCAACGGCGCCGACAGCGCGGGACCACCGCTTGCCAAGTGGAACACGGTGACCGATCCCGTCCCGTTCTTCAAGGCTATCTGGGGCCACGCTCCCGTTATGCGGGCTGCGATGGATCGCAAGCAGATGAACTGGCCAAGTATTTCCGCTCAGGAGATGAGCGACATTCTGGCCTACGCCGGCGCCGTGGCCGGCCGCCCCAAAGAACCTGAACTGATCCTTGGGGATCCGGACAAGGGGAAGGCCATCTTCGGGATGCGCGAATGCGTCTCCTGCCACAACGGAAAAATCTTTGCGGGGACTGAACCGCGGGATCACACATTGACCGAACTTTCGGCTACCTTGTGGGATCACGCTCCCATGATGATGAACTTTCCGCCCTCTCTCAACGACAAGGAAATTTCGGATCTGCTTGCCTTTCTTTGGAAGTCCGGCTACTTCGAAATGCCGGGCAACGCAGCGCACGGAAAAGAGTTCTTTGAAGCGAAGAGATGCGCTGCCTGCCATCAGACCTCGAAAGAGAAGGCTCCATTCGCGGGCAAGGGGAGGTTCGACGCAGCGAAGATGATCGCCGCCTTATGGAGCCACTCGCCGCAGGTGATGGAGCAGGCGCGAGGAAAAGGAATCGTGTGGCCGCGGTTTGACGCTGTCGAGATGGCCGATCTCATCGCCTACATAAACCAGGGGAACGCTTCCGGCTGGCAAACAGAACCGCGATAAGGGCAAATGGGAAGGGGCACCCGACGAACGGTTGATCCTCTGGTAAAATAGGGGATTCGTTGTCAACCCGTCCCTGGTCTCGTGAAACCAATCAAAGGGGTTAAACGTCTCGATAAGGGCGCAGAGAGGAAAGGACCGTTGTATTGATGATGTCTCCCAGGCTTGGAGGC
>JADLBD010000051.1 GCA_020847975.1 Bryobacterales bacterium
GGGTCGAACTGCGACTCGGCTAACTTAACTTAACCACCGCTCCATTCCCGGCTCAAGCGTAGTCAGTAGTGTGCCATAGGCACGCTTTATTTTCAGTCACTTGCCTCTGATCGGCCAAGAACTTCGGGCTAGAAGCTATTGCGGCGGGAAGAGGTTGGTCAGTTCCTGGACCATTCCCTGCTCTTCGGGGGAGAACCTGTTCTTGAAGGCGTCGCTGTTCAAATGGGTCTGGCGCTCTTCGGCCGACATACGGCTGAGGCGGTTCACTTCGCGGCGGATTTCGACGCGGCGTTCCTGGGGCAGCGCGGTCATGCGGCGGTAGACCTGGCGGACGGCCTGCTGCTTATCCGGAGGCATGTTTTCGAGGACGCGAGCCGAGCGCTGGATGCGCTGCTTCTGCTCGGGGGTGAGTTCGTTGTAGCGATCGAGGTTGCGCTCGACCCGTTTGCGGCGCTCTTCGGGAAGGCGCTGGAGGGCGCGTTCGCGCTGCTTGGGGGTCATGTTGCTGAGCCGGTCGATCATCTGGGCCCGGCGGGCCTCCTGGCGCTTCTTGAGCGGCCCCTTTTTGGCGAAGACGCCCTTGCGCACCTGTGCCTGAGCCGGCGGAAGGGCCAGCAGAAGGCCGAGCAGGATTGCGAAAGCGCGCGCGAGCATTACAGATTTCCTTTACATATCACGGTTGGATTTCGCCGGGTCGGCAACGGTAAACTGCCGGATCATTTCCATATCCTCGAGGGTTTTCTCCACCTGCTCGGCGTCGACGTGATCGGGGTTCTTCGCAACCGACGGGTCCGTGGAGGAGGTGGAAGAGGAGAACGGGCGAATCCACAGCCCGGCGGCGAGAAGGAGAACGGCGGCGACGGGAATGGCGGGGCGCCAGATTCCCGGCGTGGAGACGGCAAGCCGGCTCCACAGGCGGCTCCACCAGGGAGCCTGTTGTTCAGCTTCCAGGCGGGCGAACAGGCGCTGGTCGAAGTCTTCAGAGATGGGCATGGCCTCGAAGTCATCGAGGGCGCTCCAGACGGCCATTTGGGATTCGGCGAAGGCGCGGCAAGCCGGGCAATGCTCCATGTGGCGCTCGAAGACAGAGGCCAGTTCGGGGGCCAGTTTGCGGTTGCAGTAATCGAGCAGCAGGCCGGCGTTTTCCTCGCCCGAGAGGAGCGGGCATTCCGTGAGTTCCTGTGTATCCCTGCGGTTGACTTCCAACATATCGATCCTTCCCTCGAAAAAAACACCCGTCAAGCCAGGTGTGCCAGGCGCCCGCGCAATGTTTCATAGGCGCGGAACAACAGCGATTTCACGGCTGACTCGGAGCATTCGAGCGCGCCGGCGATTTGGGAGTATTCCATCTCCTGATACTTGTGCATCAGCACGGCGGCTCTTTGCTTCTCCGGCAGTGCCTCGATCGCTTTTCTTATCTCCGCGAATCGAGCCTCGCGGAGCATTCTCTGTTCGACGGTCGCCTCGCGGTCCGGAATCTGGCGGGAAATCCCCTCGCCGGCTTCCTGATCGAGGCTTTCCTGGCCCTTCTCATGCTTCCCATCGCGGAGCCAGTTAAGCGCCAGATGGGTGGCAATGCGGAACAGCCAGGTGGTGAACTTCGCGGTGGGCTCATAGGTAGCGCGCGAACGATACACGCGAAGAAACACTTCCTGAGCCAACTCCTCCGCCACCGGCTGGTGCTGCACCGTGCGGTAGAGAAAATGAATGACCGGTCCACGGTGGCGCTCCAGCAGGATGGCAAAGCTGGTGGTACAGCCGTCGCGGACCCGGAGCATCAATTCGGCGTCGCGTTCCAAACTCGCCACTGCCGTCACACCTTTTTGAACACTGGTTTCCAAGGAATGTTGCGGCCTTGTCACTCCCCTTTGAGGGAGCGCTCCATTAATTCGCGGAGCGCCTCGCGGGGAGATGTCCGCCCGCTGAGGATCGCTTCCACTTTTCCGGTTATCGGCAGATTGACGTGAAACTTGCGGGCGAGGTCGAGCGCGGCGTAGGTGGTTTGGACGCCTTCGGCCACCATCTTCATCGAGCCGAGGATCTCCTGGAGGCTTTTGCCGGACGCCAAGTCGATTCCAACCTTACGGTTACGGCTGAGTTCGCCGGTGCAGGTGAGGACCAGGTCGCCGAGTCCGGCAAGGCCGGCCAGGGTGAGGGGGTTGGCTCCCATGGCGACGGCGAGGCGTGAAATTTCGGCCAGGCCGCGGGTGATGAGGGCGGCGCGGGAGTTGCTGCCGAGGCCGAGTCCCTGGCAGACGCCGGCGGCGATGGCGATGATGTTCTTGAGCGCGGCTCCGATTTCGACGCCAATGGGGTCCGAATTGGTGTAAAGGCGGAAGGTCGGGCCGGAAAAGGAGTCCTGGATCTGAATCGCTAATGGAGAATCGGTGGAGGCGATGGCGATGGCGGCAGGTTGGCCGAGGGCGATCTCGCGGGCGAAGGTAGGACCGGAGAGGACGGCGACACGCGGGGGGAACCTGGGTCCGATGACCTCTTCGAGGACTTGGCTCATCCTCAGGAGCGTACCGTTCTCGATGCCCTTTGTGGCACTGACGAAGAGCATGTCGGGGGTGAGGAAGGGGAGCATGGCGGCGGCAACGGTCCGGACGTGATGGCTGGGCATTACGGTGAGGACGATTTCCGCGTTTTCGACAACCTCTTGCAGGCTGGTTCGCGGATCGACGGCGGGGGGGAGCGGGATGCCGGGGAGGAACACGGGGTTCTCGCGAGTGGCGGCCATGCGGGCGGCGAGGTCGGCTTCATAGACCCAGAGGCGAATGCGCTCAAAGCGCGGGGCGAGTACAACGGAGAGGGCCGTTCCCCAGCTACCGCCGCCGATAATCGCTAAACGGGTCAATGTTTTGTCCCTCCGAAACGGAATACGTTCTCGGCGCCGGCGCGAAGACGGGCGATGTTGGACTTGTGCCGCCAGACGACGAAGGCCGCGCCGAGGATAGCGGCAACGACTACCGGCGCGGGCGGATGCTGAATTAGGAAGACCGCCAGCGGGAAGGCGGCGGCGCCCAGAATGGAGCCGAGGGAAATATAGCGGGTGGCAGCCACCGCGATCACAAACACGACGACGGTGGCAAGCAAGGGCAAGGGAGTAAGAAAAGCCCAGGCGCCCACGCTGGTGGCCGCCGCCTTGCCGCCATGGAACCCCAGGAAGGCGGGGAAGGCATGGCCGAGCGCCACGGCGAGGGCGGCGGCACTCACCCAAAGCGGGTTCGCGCCGGTGAGCCAGGATGCAACCCAGACAGCGGCGAAGCCTTTGGCCACGTCGAGCATGAGGGTGAGGACGCCAAGAGCGCGGCCGCTGGTGCGGAGGACATTGGTGGCTCCGATATTGCCGCTGCCGGACTGGCGGACATCGCGGCCGGTCTTGAGGCGGACCAACAGGAAGCCGAACGGAATCCCGCCGAGCAGATAGGCCGCAATCAAAGCGATCAGGGGTTTCATATCGATTTCAAGGGGAATGAGGCGAGCTTAGTATATACCGAGCCGGCCGGGGAACGTTCGCTGAGGTAGAGGTGAAATTCCGAGGCGCGGAACTCGCCGAAGTCGTCGGAATCGAGGCCGGCGATGCGGCAGCGGATTTCGGCGAGGTCGGGGGTTCCATCGATGCGGGCGAGGGTGAGATGGGGCGAGTAGGGCCGGGTCTCTCTCTCGATGCCGAGCTTGAAGGCGGCCTCTTCGGTGGCTTTGGCGAGGGCGGCGAGGGAATCGGGCGCCCGGACGGCAGCCCAGAAGATGCGCGGGTGGTGCGGATTGGGGAACCAGCCGAGACCGCGGATAGCGATGTCGAACGGGGCGATTCCGGTGATGGTTTCGAGGGTGGATTTCATCTCCTCGAGGCGCTCATCGGGCCAGGCGCCGATGAACTTGGTGGTGATGTGGAGATTGTCCACGTGGCTCCACCGCAGATTGGCGGCGGGGCGGAGTTTGGTGACAAGGCGGTTGAGAGAGCGCTTCACTTCGGGCGGGATGTCGATTCCGGCGAACAGTCGCATGTGTCAATAATCAACTAGAGTACAGCATTGGAACAGGAAATCCGGAGTTGGGAAGTGCTGCCGCGGGAATTCTATGCGCGGCCGTCGGTGGAGGTGGCGCGGGATCTGCTGGGGAAGGTAATTGTCCACGGGTCTACGGCGGGGCGGATTGTGGAGGTGGAGGCGTATCTCGGGTTGAAAGATGCCGCGGCGCACGCATCGCGGGGCGTGACCGCGCGGACGAAAGTGATTTTCGGGCCTCCGGGGCATGCGTACGTATATTTCATTTATGGGATGTATGAATGCCTGAATCTGGTGGCCGAACCGGAGGGGACTCCGGGGTGCGTGCTGATCCGGGCGTTGGAGCCGGTGGCCGGTGTGCAGTTGATGATGCGCCGGAGGGGAGTGAGCCGGATGGAGGAGATCGCCTCGGGGCCGGGCAAGCTGACGGTGGCGATGGGGATCACGCGGAAACAGAATGGCGCCGATGTCACGATTGCGGGCATGCCATTCACCGTCCGCCGGATGCACGAGGACCAGCCGTTGCAGGTGGTCACCGGTCCGCGCGTGGGAATCCGCAAGGCGGTAGACTGGCCGTTGCGATTCTATCTGGCCGGTAATCCGCACGTGAGCCGGCCGCGTTGAGCCCGGCGGAGGGAGCGCTCAGGCGCCGCCTGATTTGGCGCGGAAGAGCATCATGTGCTGGGTGAGCAGGAGCGGCCAGAGGGTCCTTTCCCAGACCAGGTCACCCATGGTTGCCGCGGCCGCCAGAACCTCTTCTCTGCGTAGGGGGCGCTCATCGGGAAACCGCCATTGCCCGATCAGTTCGAGGAATCCGCGGGTGGCGCGGTAGAGCCAGGTGGGATAGGGGAAGGAAATGAGGACCCAGCCCCCCGGCCGGGCGTTGTCGAAGTGAGCGGCAGTGACCTGGGAGGTGCCGGGCGGGTCGAAGTGCTCGATGAGACCGACGCTGAAGATGAGGTCGGCGGGTTCGGGGATTCTGGTTTTGCGCACGTCGGATTGGTGGAGGACAAGCGAGGGTGTATTGTGGCGCCGGAGCAGGTCCAGGCCAAGCGGGTTGGTGTCCACCACATGATAAGCGCGGACGGGGAAGCGGCTGAGGATGGCATCGAGGAAGCAACTGTTGCCGCCGCCGAATTCGGCGACGACCGGCGCGGCGCTGTGGGGGCTGAATCCTGCTTTGCGCAAAGCTTCGAGGATGGAGCGTGTGGTGTACTTGCGGGTGAGGCGGGCGGTGAAGGGCACGCTCTGGTAGTAGGTGGTCCAATCGGTGGCTCCGGAGGCCGCGCGACGCGCGGAGAAGACGAAATCGCGCTGTAAAGCGAAGTTGGCGAGAAACAGGAGAGTCTCGACGAGGAGCTTGGCAGGGAAGTAAGAGATGCCGAACATCGAATGGACGGAGATAAGGCTGAGATAGGAGAGCGCGCCGCTGCCGGCAACCACGGCGGCGTAGCGCGCGATGACGCGGGCTCCGGCGCCACGGAAGAGAAACACCATCCGCCGGTTGAGGTTGAAGTTGACGATGGCCGCGAGGAAGCGCCCGCAAATCTGCGCCGGCAGAGGGCTGCCCCAAAGGCCGAGGGCGAAATAAAAGACTGCGTTGTCGCAGGCCGCCGTGAGCAGGGAGGCTGCCGAGAAGCGGAGCAGCACGAAGTAGATGCGCATGGAATCGAGCAGCGGATTGAAGTGGGAAGAGGCGTTGCCTTCGAGGTAGAGCGTGCGGATGTCCACCTGTTCGACGGGGATGGCCAACTGACGGGCCACGATGAGCATGTCGAGTTCGAATTCATAGCCGAAGGCGGTGGAACGGAGCATGGCCTCGGCGAGCGGGCGGGGGATGCCGCGCAGTCCGGTTTGGGTATCGCGCAGATTGGCGCCATGGAGAAGGCGGAACAGGCCGCGGGTGAATTGATTGCCGAAGCGGCTGCGGAGCGGCACATCGGAGCGGAACTGGCGCGCGCCGAGAACGAGCCTGGAGGGATGATCGAGGAAGGCATCAGCGACTTTCCGGACATCGTCAGGGTGGTGCTGGCCGTCGGCGTCGGCGGTGACGATGCCGGACGCTGCGGGGAAACGGCACAAGGCGTGGTTGAAACCGGTGCGGAGGGCGGCTCCTTTGCCGAGGTTGACGGCATGCTCCACCACTTCCACGCCAGGAAGCGCGGCGCAGCGGGTAAACAGCGGCCGGAACTCCTCCCCGCTGCCGTCATTGACGACAAGGATGGGGAATTGCGCAGGCTCGAGGGCCTGGAGGAGTTCGAGCAGGCGCTCATCGGGGCGGTAGGCGGGGATGACCACAACCACATGCGGAGAGGGCCGGCTCATTTCTGCGATTTCTCCTTCCGGGAGATGGCCCAGGCGAGGTTGTTGCGCGCCAACTGGCTGGCCGGCTGGAGCCGGACAGCCTCCCGGGCGGCGGCAATGCCTTCGTCCCACCTGCCGAGGGCGTTGTTGCAGGCGGCGATGTTGTTGTAGGCGCCGGAGTAATCCTTGCGGAGTTGGAGGGCGTGGCGGGCGGCGGTGACACAGTCCTCGAAGCGCCCGGCCCGGTAGTATTGCAGGGAGAGGTCGAGATAGCCTTCCGGGGTTTGCGGAACCGCTGCCTGCGACTTGGCGAGATCCTGGTCGAGGGTAGCGAGCTTTGCCTGGTAGTCGCGGGCGATCGCATCGGAGGCGTCCAGTTCCAAGGCCTTGGCGGCGAGGGGACGGAGCGCGCTCCAATTCTGCTGCTCGAAATGGGCCTGCATGAGGACATGCAGGCAGGGCAGATCGGCGGGGTTGATGGCGTAAGCTCTCTCGAGTTCGGCGACGGCCTCGGTGTGGCGGCGGGCGCCGAGCAGCCAGCGGCCGTAGTAGAAATGGGGCGCGGGCTCGTTGGGTCCCAGGGCGAGAGCGCGGCGGAAGTGGGCTTCCGCCTGAGCGTTGTGCTGCAGAGCGCCGTGGGCGATGGCGGTATTGATTTCGAGCAGGGAGTAGGCCGGATTGTAGACTTGTGCCTGCTCGAAGCAGGCGAGAGCTCTGGCGTAGTCGCCTTTGGACATCTGCGTGAGGCCGTAGTTCATCCAGCCGCGCCCGTTGTGGGGACTCTTTTGAGTGACGTCGAGCCAAAGGGACTCTTCCGAGCGCCAGACCTCGTTGCGGCGCCAGGTGGCGGCCGAGGCGGCCGCCAACGAGAGGCAGAGGGCAGCGACGGCGGCGCGGCGGAAAGGCGCGGGCAGCCGATTCACCAGCAACCTGGCGGCTTGGAAGACAGCCGGCACAAGTCCCACGAAAGCGAAGTACATGCGGTGGTCATTGGCGGCTTCGGCGAGAGGGGTGAGGGCGGTGGGCAGCAGGGTGATGAGGAACCAGGCAAGGCCGTAGCCGATGGTCCGCGTGGCCGGGCGGCGCGAGGTCCAGATGATGGCCGCAAGCAGCGCCGCGAGGAACAGGCAGCCGGCGGCGGCTTCGGGAGGGAACCCCGGGAAGGGCACGATGTCGTAATCGGCGCTGAGGCGCGCGGGCCAGAAGAAGGTGAGGAAGTACTTTGCGGCCACCCAGGTTTGGGTAATCCAATAGGCCAAACGGGGCCCGCCTCCGGAGTTGAAGGTGGCGGCCGTCATGCGGCTGAGGACCAGGGCAAGGGCGGCAGTGACAGCGAGCGTAGGGAGAGTTGCTTTGAGCGCGCGCCGGGCGTCCGGCTCTTCATACAGGCGGACGTAGAGGAACAGCAGGAGAGGGTAAACGAGCGCGGGAGGCTTGGACAGGCAGGCCAGAACGTAAGGGATGAGATAGAGGCCGAAGCGGCGCCAGGAGGGCTTGCGGATATAGAGAACGAGCGAGGCGGCCACGCCGAGAGTGGAATAGAGATCCCCGCGCTGGATCACGTAGTTCACGGTTTCGGCACAGACGGGATGGAGACCGTAGGCGGCGGCGGCGAGCAAGGCAGTCCATTCGCTGCCATCGAACAGCCGCACGTAGAGGGTGTAGAGCAGCAGCAGTTGCACCAGGAACCAGAAAAACGTGGAGGCATGGAAGGCGACCGGGTTCAGCCCCCCGCCGAGGCGGTAATCGAGGGCGAGAGAGGTGGTGACGATGGGGCGGTAGACCTGGTGGGTGAGAAGAACGCTGAACGTGGAAGAGTCCGTGAAGAAGCGCGGGATGTTTTGAAGCGTCCGGATATGCGGATTGTCGCTGATGGTGTGGAAATCGTCGAAATGGAAGGAATTATGGAAATGGTTGGCGTACACCGCCAACGTCACGGCCATTAGAAGCCAAATGGCCATGCGGGGAGTAAGAAGTCGCCGCATAAACGCGATCTACCGTCCACGGTTCGGCAGGCGGCTGATTGCTTAGCGCTGATGGCCTCCTACGGCCTGTCCTGTTTTCGGAGGAAGACCAGGCTGGCCAGCCCAACCGCCACAAATAACAGTGTACCCGGTTCAGGGGCGCCGAGGGCATTGCCGGTGACCGGAGCGATCTCGATGAGAAACGCCGACGGGCGGAGAGCCTGTATTTCCACAACGCCCGCGGATTCAGGGTCAAGCGGATCC
Organism: Bryobacterales bacterium; assembly: GCA_020847975.1. GTDB lineage: Bacteria > Acidobacteriota > Terriglobia > Bryobacterales > Bryobacteraceae > CADEFT01. Next base: position 8,543 of record JADLBD010000051.1, read on the forward strand.
AACCGCGTGCGCCGCTGGTTCAGCGCGGATGGATCATCTTGAGGGAACGACACGCGGCAGTCGCCGGCGCACCTCCCGGGAAGCACGAGGATATCCGCTCGGAGACCGGCCTGCTGAAGCGGAGGGAAATCGCTGACGGTGGATGCGGGGACTCGCGGGGCTACTGCTCCCAGTATGGCGGCCAGGAGAACCACCCTCGACGAGACGGCTGCTGGTTTCAATTGCATTCCTCTCAGAGGTTTGTTTACTTAGGATTCCATCCCGGATTGGGGAAATTTCGGATGGAGTCAATCTTGCTTTTAAGGATATGCGAGAAGTCTGGTGTGGGTCAAATGCGCTGGAATAAATGAGAAAATTGTCCTGAATTTCGAATTGGTTTCCCCCGAGCGCCGGCAGCGTGGTGGAGTTTAGCGGACAGGCAGGCTGGCCGGGCTGGCGGAGCGGCCGTCCTGGGTGACGGTGATCAGTTGCGCGCCGGAGAGGACGTTGGAGTTGAGGGTGAAGACCACTTCATAGGCTCCGCGCAAGGCGGCGGAGGGGAGGATCTGGATGGGGGTATGGTCGACTCCGCCCACATTGAGGGTAACGCCGCTGAGCGGAACGATTCCTGTATATGCGTTGGCGACAAGGCCGCTGGTGAGGACGCTCAGCGTGTCACCCCGGTTCACCGGGTGGGCGGCATCGACGGGTGTTCCCTGATCGAGGATAGAAAGGATGGCGGGCGGCGGGTGTTCGATGTGGAAGACAACGGGCTGGGCGGCGTCGGTGGAGGTGCGAAGCCGCAGGATGGCTGGTCCGGACGCGATGGAAGCGGGAATCTGGAAGCTGACCTGTCCGTTGGACACAGCCGAGACCGCGATGGGCAGATCATTGAGTGTGAGCGTAATCCCGGCGGGAGTGATTCCGGCCGGCAGGTTCAGGGTGAATATCATCGCCGGGGCTCCGGCGGTGAGCAGCGGGGAACCGGTAACGGGGTTGATCGCTTGCGGGAGAACCAGCAGTTTTCCCGCGATGGGCGGCTGCACGGTGAAGCCGGCGGGCAAGGATAAGGTTTCGAGGCCGTTGGCAAGGCTCACGGTTGTGGTTGCGGGGGAAGCGGCTCCGGAAATGCCGATGTCGGCCAGCAGCCGGTTGGGTCCGGCCACCCAAACACGGCGAACGGTGATGTCGCTGGCGCCAAAGCCGAGGTGGGCCAGCCCGTCAATAAGGTTGAGGTTCGTGCCGGTGATCTCGACCATGGCTTCCGAGCCCGCGGGAAGCGCCGCCGGAGCGATGCTGAGGGCAGGAGTGTCTCCGGCATCGTAGGTGTAGGAGGCAGGATTGTTGCCCTGCACGTAGAGCGAACTCTGGCCGTCTGTGGTCAGGGCCACCACGGCGGCGGTCTGGCCGGGAACGGCGGGTGGCGGACTTACCACCACTCGTCCCGCCTGAGCATCGAAAGATCGGATGGCGGCCGGATACCCGTCAAAGAGGAAGCGCGTATTCTGGTCGATGTTCGTGGCGGTGAGAGCAACCACGCGGCTTCCAGCGGCATCGACACCGGGGGTCACCGAAGTGATGGACGGAGGCGGCTTCACCGTGACCTGGAACGCCGAGGGCAGGACGTACATGTCGTTGGGGGTGGAGAAGACCAGATGATGGGCTCCTTCGGTGGTGAAGGAGTTCAGCAGCAGGTCCATCTGCACGTAGGAAGGGGCATAAGGGTAAGGCCGGGGACTTCCGTTCAGGCTGACGGAACCGCCGATCGGGATCACGTTGAGTCCGGGGATGATAGCGCCGGAAGAGGTGAGCAAACCGTTCCCGTAGGCAACCACGGCGCCGCCGCCGAGATTGCGATTCAGCACCGGGGGCTTGATGGTCACCTGGCCGATGAAGCCGTATGCCTGCACGGAGGAAACGGTGATCGCAGAACGCGGCTGCATCTGGAAATTGACGTTATCCACGGAAATGCCCGGGGTCACGGCAATGGGGGCCGCCTGGTTCGGATCGCGAGTGCCGGGGAAGAACTGGGCGTCGAAGGCGGAGGGGAAGGGGAACGGCTGGCCATCCGGCCCAACGGGAGCCACGATGTTGGCGGGGCTCGCCTCGCCGTCCAAGGGGGAAGGGAGGGGTTGCACGTAGACGAAATACTGGCCTTGGGGAATGCCGTCAATACGGTAGGCTCCGTCGGGATTGGTGAGCGTGTTCACCGCGGGTCCGGACGGCGGAATGGCGACGACGGCGGCCATCCCCACCCCGCTTCCTCCCAGGGTCACGCGGCCTGTGATTGTGCCGGTGAGCGATAAGAAGTTTCGGGCCGGATAGAGAAGGGAGATGCCGGCGATATCATCCGCCCCCAGAGGGCTGGCCTTCGAGGCGGCCCTGGTGATCTGGGTGGACATCACACTCGAAGACAGCGAATGCTGCAATCCGAGCGCATGGCCGAATTCGTGGACCACGGTGAGGAAGAAGGCTTCGCTGAAGCTTGGCTGGTCGGAGAGGTTCCTGCGGAGCATCACCAACGAGCGGTTGATGGGCACAAACGCGCTGGTTGTGGCAGTGGCGGCAGTGATCGCGCCAACGGACGAAGTGCCGCCCAAAGCGATAAGTCCGGGCGGAATGTCGTCGGAGAAGACGACATCGATGCCGGGCCCTTTTTGGGCCGATCCGGCCGGCGCGATGCCGCCGAAGGCGACCCGCAGATCGGAGGTATCCACGTCATTCCAGATTCTGGCGGCAAGGCGGATCTCGCTGAGGATGGACGACAGGCTGTCGTTCGGAGCAATGGCCGTGGGTCCCTGCTCGGATAGATAGTAGCTGAGGGTCTTGTTGGGAAGGGTGTTCAGGTCCCATTTGCTGGGGACGGGCGTAAAGGGCGCAGTGCGTGTGAGATAGCGCAGGAAGTGATAATAAGCAGATGCGCTGGGGCACAGGAGAGCCCCAGCGCTAATCAACAGCAAGACGTGCTTAGATAACTTCACTGCCGTCTTTCCACTTCTCGACGATTTGGGTGATGGCAGCCATTTCACCGGCTGACGCCGGCCAGCGTGCGATGGATACGATCGACCATCTCGCCTAATCGCACGCTCACCGGCGTATCCTCCACCACCTTACCGGAGGAGTCCAGCATGGTTTCGCTGGCCGCATTCCGCGTCAGCACCGGCTCCCCCAGGGGATCCTTTGTCATCGTGAATAATCCTTGACTCAACCCGATCACTTGCGTAAGGCCACTCCGGCCGGTCCACAGGAAGAGCACGTACTCTTGTCCCTCCCTCAGCCTTGGAGAACCGGAAAACGTCTGAGTGACGGATCCGTACTTCCCACCGGCAACAAAAACATGGATCTCCGCACTGCTGCCGCCTTTGTACGAATCCGCCGGTTGAACCCGGTATTCGGTATAGATAACCGGGCCGCGTATCACCGTGGTTGACCCGGTGACCTTGCCGCGAACGATCTGCGTCGACTTCTGGATCATGTCATCGAGGCTGAGCTTCTCGAGCGTCGCGGCGGGCAACGCGCTCAAACCGGCAATGACGAGGATTCCTGCAAACCGCATTGGTAACCAGTTCTTATGCAATCATTGGACCAAACGGAAGCAGTATCATTTTGTTGCGGTTTTGCCAAACGGCGGAAGGCGGGCTGTGTTCGTTGGACACATTCTGGGACAGGGTGACCCAAACGGGACGGCAGGCGCGAGTCAGGAGCCGGGCGAAGGCGTGGAACTGCCGGCGGTGTCTTTGACGATGAGCAAGGGAACGGCAAGGTCGTGCCGGACGCCGTTGATGGTCGCCCCAAAGATGATGTCCTGTATGCCTTTATGTCCATGAGCCCCCATGACCACGAGATCGGGATGAAGTTCGCGGGCGAGGCGGACAATTTCCTGGCGGGGGTCCGTGGAATGCCGGACGACCAGGTCCGTTGGAATGCCCTGCGCCCGGAGATTGGCGAGGATTCCTTCGAAGTACTGCTGTCCCCGCTCGACCTCCGCGGTCTCGGCGAGGTTGCCATAGACCCGGCTGGTGACTCCCTCTTCCACGTGTAGCAACACTACTTTCGAGCCGTGCTGGCGCGCCATGGCCACGGCATGGGAGAGAGCGGCGCGGTCGCGGTCCGTGTGGTCGAGGGGAACGAGGATCATCTGGTAGAGGGGCGCGGCTCCAGGCGCAACGGGCTCCGGCACCGGAACTCCCCCGAGCCCGGCCGGCCGCTTTCCGAAGGGTTGGAAGGAGATCCACAACAGCAGGGCCAGCAAGCCAAGGACGCAAGGAACGGCGATTCCTATCACGAGCGGTTTCCACCTTCCGGCGTCCACGATCCAGTCGTTGAGCGTCGTCCAGGCAAGCCAGAGATTCAGGGCCACGATAATCATCGCCGCCAGCCAGCTCGCCACCTTCACCCAGGCGCGGTTGGCGAACGCTCCCATTTTCCCCCTATCGGAAGTGAAGTGGATCAGGGGAATGACGGCGAACGGCAACTGGAGGCTCAGGATGACCTGACTGAGAATGAGCAGTTTCAGTGTGGCATCCTCTCCCGCGATGACGATGGTGGCTGCCGCGGGGGTGACTGCCAGGGCGCGCGTGATGAGCCGCCGGAGCCACGGACGCATGCGGAAGTTGAGGAAGCCCTCCATCACGATCTGGCCCGCCAGTGTGCCGGTGAGAGTGGAAGACTGTCCGGAACAGAGCAGCGCGACGGCGAAGAGAACGCTCGCCGCCCCAGTGCCGAGCAGCGGAGCCAGCAGGAGGTGGGCCTGTTGGATCTCCTTGACTTCGATGCCTTTCTCGAAGAACACCGCCGCCGAGAGGATGAGGATGGCGGCATTGACAAAGAGTGCGCCATTCAGAGCCACCACCGAATCGATGAGATTGAAGCGGCAGGCGGCGCTCTTGTCGGCTTCGCTTTTGCCGATCCGGCGCGTTTGGACGAGCGCGGAATGGAGATAGAGATTGTGGGGCATCACGGTTGCGCCCAGAATCCCGATGGCGACGTAGAGACTTTTTTGGTCCAGCCGGGGAACAAGGCCGACGGCCATCGCGCTGAACGAGGGCTTGGCGAGAACGATCTCGATGAGGAAGCACACGGCAATGACGGCGATGAGGGAGAGGACAAAAGCCTCCATGACGCGAATGCCCAGCCGCGTGAACCAGAGGAGAAGAAGGGTGTCGAGGGTGGTCAGGAGGACGCCCGCGAGGAGAGGAAGGCCGAAGAGGAGGTTGAGGCCGATGGCGGCGCCCAGCACTTCCGCCAGATCGCAGGCGGCGATAGCGACCTCGCACAGCAGCCAGAGGGCTTTTGCGACGGGTTTCGGGTAGGAGTCGCGGCAGGCTTGCGCCAGGTCGCGGCCGGTGACGATGCCAAGGCGGGCGCTGAGCGTCTGGAGGAGGATGGCCATGGCGTTGGAGAGCGCGAGGACCCAGAGAAGCTGATAGCCGAAGATGGCGCCACCTTCGAGGTCGGTGGCCCAATTGCCGGGGTCCATGTAGCCGACGCTGACGAGGTAGGCGGGGCCGGCGAAGGCGAACATGCGGCGCCAGAGGGAAGGTTGGGAGGTGGGTACGGAGGAATGGACTTCGGGGAGGGAGTGGGAGCGGGGGCTACTAACCGAAGGTTCCATTCTGAAGTTAACTATAGTTTAATATATCCGCCCCGTCAACCGGCTTCCGCGGAAAACAGATTCCCGGGGAGCCCCCGGGCGCGGGACGTGCGTGACGATCGTCATGCTTTCGATCCGGCACACGATTGCAACTCTGCTTGTGGCATGGGAGGCGCGTGACCAATCCTGACGGTGTTCTGACCGGTTCCGGAAGACGCCGGGCGCTACACTGAAAATAAGATGGCTCCGTGGACGGAGTGGTTGAAGCCACCGAGGACGCTATTACTCTCCCTGTTTCTTCTCACCCTGGTTTCGGTTTCGACAGTGGGCTGGTTCGGCTGGCGGCTGCTGGCGCAGCAGCGGCTGGTGGAGGCACAGCGTTCACAAGAACGGCTGGAGCAGGCGGCGGACCGGATGGCGGCGACATTCCGCGGCGCGCTGGCGGAAGTGGGGGACCGGTTGGGCGATTGGGAGTCCGGAGCGCGGAACGCCCTGCCCGTCGAGGAGGGGATCATTCTCCAGATGAAGGAGAACGGACTGGCTGCGTTCGCGAACAGGCGGCTGCTTTACTATCCGCTGCCCTCATCCGATCCGGAAGCGGGTCCGGCAGTGTTTGCGGAGGCGGAGATGTTCGAGTTCGCACAGGGACAGCCGCGCGCGGCGTTGGATACTTATGAGCGTCTGGCGAAATCGGGGGATGCGGCGGTGCGGGCGGGGGCATTGCTGCGAATTGCCCGTGTGCTGCGAGCCGAGGGCAGGAGAAGTGAGAGCCAGGCTTACTATGCAAAGCTGTCCGCGCTGTCCGGCGTGCGCGTGGCCGGTGCGCCCGCCGGCCTGGTGGCGCGCCATGAGTTGTGCGTTCTTTCCGCCGGCAATGGAAGCAGGGAACTGCGAGCGGGTTTGCTCGATGGCCGCTGGCATTTGACGCGCGGGCAGTTTGCTTATTATTGGGCGGAGGCTCAGCGCCTTACGGGAGACGCCTCGGATGCGCCCGCGGACCGCCTGGCGTTCTCGGAGGCGGCGGAGCGCATTTGGGATGAACGCGTCCGCAATGTCGAGCCTCGCGGCCAGGAGGCGCTGTGGATCGGCGGGCACGCACTGCTCGTCATCTGGCGCGGGACGCCGGAGAGGCGGGCCGTTCTGGTGGTGAATCCCGAGTCTTTCGTAAGGCAGGTCTTCGCCAATGAAGCGGACCGCTACGCCTTGGTGGATGCGGAAGGGCGTGTCCTGGCGGGAGAGAAAAGCGGGAGCGGGAGGGCGGTAGTCTTGACAGCCGCGGAGAGCCGGCTTCCGTGGACGATTTATGTGTCTTCGTGGAGGGGCACGGGGGCCGCGACATGGGCCGGTCAACAGAGTTTTCTGCTGCTGGGGATTTCCGTGATGGTGCTGTTCCTCATCCTCGGCACGTATTTCATCGGGCGCGCCATCCGCAGGGAGGCGGAGGTGGCGCGCATGCAGTCCGATTTTGTGGCCGCCGTGTCGCACGAATTCCGCTCTCCGTTGACGACGCTGCGGCAGCTTTCCGAGATTCTGTCATTGGGCCGCGTTCCCTCTGAAGAGCGGCGCCGGCTTTATTACGCCACGCTGGTGAAGGAAACCACCCGCCTGCAACGCGTGGTGGAGGCGCTGCTGAATTTCGGAAAGATGGAAGCCGGGGCGCGACGGTACCGGTTCGAAGAGCTGGACGCGGCGCAATTGGTGCGCAGAGTGGTGATGGAATTCGAACAGGAGACAGCGGCATCGGGGCGGCATATCGAGTTGCACGGGCAGGGAGCGGAGTGTCTGATTGACGCGGATCCGGACGCGCTCGGTGTGGCTCTGCGCAACCTGTTGGACAACGCGCTCAAGTATTCGCCGGCGGACAGCACGGTTTGGGTGGAGTGGGAAAGGGCGGAGGAGCGCGTCGCGATCAAGGTGCGCGATGAAGGCTTAGGCATTCCCGAGCGTGAGAAGAAAGCGATCTTCCGTAAGTTTGTTCGCGGCAGCGCAGCCAGCACGAGCAATGTGAAGGGCTCGGGGATCGGACTGGCGATGGTGCGCCACATTGTAGCCGCGCATGGCGGTGAGATTACGCTGGCGAGCAAAGCGGGCAAAGGAAGCACGTTCACCATGCTGTTGCCGCTTGTGGAGAGGACATGATACGGATTCTGATAGCCGAAGACGAACCGGGAATCGCCCTCGGGTTGGAAGATGACCTGACCATGGAGGGCTACGAGGTGGAGGTGGTTGCGGACGGAAACACCGCGTCCCGGCGCGCGGTGGAATCAGCATTCGACTTGATCCTGCTGGATGTCATGCTCCCCGGCAAGGACGGATTCGACGTCTGCCGCGAACTGAGGCGGAGAGGCATGAAGACTCCCATCCTGATCCTGACGGCGAAGGCGCAGGAGGCGGAGAAGGTGATGGGGCTCGAACTGGGCGCGGACGATTACGTCACCAAGCCATTCGGCACCAGGGAACTGCGGGCCCGCATCAAGGCGCTGCTGCGGCGGAGCAGGGGAGAGGAGAGTGAATGCTATTCGTTCGGCGAGGTGGAGGTGGATTTCGCGCGGGGCGAATTGCGCAGGAGGGGCGAGGTGGTGGAACTGACGCCGCTCGAATTCAAACTGCTCGAGCTGTTTATCCGCTCGCGCGGTCGTGTGCTGAGCCGGGAGCGGTTGCTGGCCGGGGCGTGGGCGCCGGACACGTTCGCTTCGGACCGTGTGGTGGACAATCACATTGCGAACCTTCGCAGGAAGATCGAGCCGGATCCCGCCAACCCTCGATATTTGCGGAATCTGCGCGGTTTGGGATATCGCTTCGATGGGTGAAATCTTACGGAATCGTGACACTTTCCGGACGGGATCCGGGGCCGGCGGGCGTAGGCTGGGGATGAGAGGAATGATAGCCGCTGCAATGGGATTCGTGATGACTCTGGCGGCTGCTCCCACGGGCGCGCCTGATATAGGGAGGCAGCTCGAGGCCGCGATTCACCGGGAGATCGTTCTCGGCGATTTGAAGGGCGCCATCGGGGAGTATCAGGAAATCCTCAAGCGGCGGGATGCGCCAAGACCGGTTGCGGCGCGGGCGGTGTACCAGATGGGCCAGTGCCTCGAGAAGCAGGGGAGGCGTGGAGAGGCGCGAGACGCCTATGGGCGCGTCATCAAAGATTACGGAGACCAGGGCGGGCCGGCGGGCGAAGCAAGAGCGCGGCTGGCGGATCTGGAGAATCCGATTCCAGGACCGCTCAATCTGAAATTCGGCCAGGGGGAGTTGGGAAAGCTTCCGCCGGCGTGGTTTGTTCCGGCTCTTCCGAACGAAGCCGATCAATGGGCGCAGTACACCACGCACGGGTGCCGGAACAGCCGGAGTTGCGCGGTGGTGCTGGTGCCGGACAACGCTCCCGTACACGTGGGCAACCTGATGCAGAGTTTCGGAGCAAAGGCTTACCAGGGGAAGACGGTACGGTTGCGGGCATGGATACGGTTGGAGGCGGTGGATCCGGATGACCACGCGCAGATGTGGCTCAGCGTGGACCGGGCGAGAGACAAGAAGGGTTTTTTTGACAATATGA
>JADLBD010000052.1 GCA_020847975.1 Bryobacterales bacterium
AATATTCAAACGGCCCTTCCGGTCCCGTTCCCACTAACTTGGGTCCGGACTGTGCCCTCACTACCGTTGGGGTAGTGAACGTCAGGCACAGCGTGGCCGCTAGGGGCAACACACTTGACCACCAAAGTTTCATTCCCTTCCTCCAGGCAAAAATCCAAACTCTATCCTTAACTGAAGACTACAGTTTATCTCCAGCGCGAAGCTATAGCTGCTTGCTTCGCCCCATTGTTCACGGTGCTAGCGATAAAGCCAATGGTAACAGAGTATACACAATTTGATCAGCAGTGTATACGCCGATTCTACCTCGTTGATTCTACCTCTTAAGAAGGGGATTCTGCTGGCGCTCCTCTGCGGATGGCGTTTTCCCCATATTTGCGCCTGATCCGGTCGACTGCCGCCGCCAGTGTGCGCAAGGAAGCATGCTCGCCGGGCAATCCATCAAACAGCGGCAGTTGTGGAGAAGGCCGGTAGATGCGGCTGACGGAGAGTGAGAGGGCGCGGAGGCGCACTCGCCGTTTCCAGGCGGAGCGCAGCAAACCGGGAAGAGCGGGTTCGAAATCCATTTCAAGGTCCGATGGCGCGGCGAGCGTCAGGGAATGTCCGGTTTCTTCGCGATCGGTGTAGCGCAGAGAGAGCGTGAGGCGCCGCACCTCGATGCCCTGTTCGCGAACACGCGTCATGAGCCGTTCGAGCATTGTTCTCAGTGAAGCGAGAATCCGCGGCTCCTCCCAGGCTTCTTCGGCGAATTCGACCGACTCGCGCCATTGTGGGGCATTTGCAGACTGCGGCCGGACAGGATCCTCGTCGACGCCTTGCGCCCGGCGCTGCCATTGCAGGGCATGGCGGCCGAGCGCGAGTTGCAGCGCATCGAGCGGCGCCGAAGCCAGCGCTCCCAGCGTGCGCACCCCGGCCAGTTCGAGAGTCTCGCGCGTCTCCGGACGGATTCCTTCCAGACATCCAACGGATAACGGCGCGAGGAAAGACGCTTCGCGTCCGGGCAATACGACGAACTCTCCAGCGGGTTTGCGGAGCCGCGATGCAATGCGCGCCACGGTTTTGTTGGCTGCGATACCCGTGGAAAACGATACTCGCAGCCAGCGCTGTACGGTTTGCCGCAACTGCCTGACAACAGGCAGAGCGCCTTTGCCATGAATGGCGCGCGTGCCAGTGAGATCGAGATAGGCGGCTCCGATGGCGACGGGTTGTACCAACGGGGTGGTTTCTTCGCAAAGGCAGAGGATCTGCTGGAAGAACTGTTCATAGAGATCGAAGTGGCCGGGAAGGACCAGGAGGGAGGGGCAGGCGCGTTTCGCGCGGCGGACGGGCATGCCGGGGCGGATGCCGGAGAGGCGGGCCTCGTTGCTGGCGGAGATCACGATGCCGCGTCTGGCGCCGCCGATGGCGATGGGGCGGTTGCGGAGGCGCTGATCGGCGGCCTGCTCGATGGAGGCGAAGAAGCGGTCGCCATCGCAATGGACAACGGAGCGCACGTCTATAGTGTAAATTTTTACACGTAGAAGCTCAACCTCCTCCCGCGCTATCCTCTTTGCTTGCCTCTGCCTGTCCTTGTCTCCATCCTCTAGCCATCCTCCGGCGCTCCGGGCGCCGCTCCTGATTAGTGTGTCCGCACAAAAAGGATTTCCCAATGGAGTTGTCTCTGTTTGGATGGAGCGACCATTTCGCTCAGGCATTTTCCCGTTGCGAGCCCGCACTTTCCCCCGAGCGCGTCGCTTCGGAAACCCGTGGACATTATGAACTATGGATGGTGGGCGGTATCCGGACAGCCCGTCTTCCCGGCGCCTGGAAGGGCCCAACGCCGGTTACTGGAGATTGGGTAGGCTTCGACGCGGATCACGTCATCCGCTGTCTGCTTCCGCGCCGGAGCAAAGTGTCGCGCAAAAAGGCGGGCCGCGTGTTCGAGGAACAGGCGCTGGCGGCCAATGTGGATGTCCTGTTTCTGGTGACGGGACTGGACCGCGATTTCAACGTGCGCCGCCTGGAGCGCTACCTAATGATGACGAACGAGAGCGGAGTGTCACCAGTGGTGATCTTGAACAAAGCCGATCTCGCCAGTGATCCGATCGAGGCGATGCGTTGTGTGGACGCGATCGCGCCGGGGGCGCCCGCCGTACTCATGTCGGCTCTGAGCGAATCGGATGTGGCCCAGTTGCACCGCTATGTGGAACCGGGAGAGACAGCCGTCCTGCTCGGGTCCTCGGGCGCCGGCAAATCCACGATCGTCAACCGTCTTCTGCAAGCGGAGGTTCAGCGGGCGCAACCGGTGCGGGAGTGGGACAGCCGCGGACGCCACACAACGACGGGGCGACAGATGTTTTTGCTTGCGCAGGGCTGGCTATTGATCGATACGCCAGGCTTGCGCGAGTTGGAGCCATGGGCGGGAGAAGAGGCGGCATCGGCTGTTTTCAGCGACATCGCAGAACTGGCGCGCCAGTGCCGTTTCCGGGATTGCCTGCATCGCGGAGAGCCTGGGTGTGCCGTGGCTCGGGCCATCGAGGAAGGAGTTCTTGACATGGCGCGGCTGGGGAATTTTCAAAAACTGCGCGCCGGGGCGGAGCGGTTGGAGCGGATGCAGGATATTCATGCGGCGCACGCGGAGAAGCGGAAATGGAAGCAGATCCACAAGGCGATGCGGAATTACTCGAAATGGTAGCGGCGGCGTACGCGAAGCGGGCGCACTCCGATACTCATCACCCGCTGGTATCATCCGAGGGTGAATCCTTTTTCCCAGGTGAAGGCGGCGTGGTCCGTGGGAGACACCCGCGAAGTGGAGTGCACGCGTCTGGACCGGCAGATGAATGTGGAATACGACTCCTACCGGCGTGTCTACATTGCCGATGGACATGAATGGATCATCGCCGGCCAGATAGCGAAGGAGGACGGAAGGAAGTACTACATTCTGGAGTGCACGGAATGAAGGTTCATCCGCTGATGGGAGGCGGCGAAAAGTAAAGGCGCCTGTAGGCGGCGCGCAGACATTCCCGGATCTTTTGAGGAACTCGCCCGCACAACGGAACCTCGCCGGCTGGTAGATTCGCGAGTTCCTTCCTGTACTGGCGGGCCGGCGGGTCCTGTGCGAGCTTTTGAGGAACTCGCCCGCACAACGGAACCTCGCCGGCTGGTAGATTCGCGAGTTCCTTCCTGTACTGGCGGGCCGGCGGGTCCTGTGCGAGCTGTTGCGCAGAAAGTCCCGGGTGGATCGCCGCGAGCGCCTCGCTGACGCTGCGCCGGCCATCGAACAGGCGCAGTAGCCGGTACTCGTCTTCGTCCATCTCAAACGTCGTGACCCGGTAGCGATGCCGGGTGACGGCGACAAAGCATCTTTGGGGGGAAGGAAGGTCCGGGCGCCGGCCCCGGCGCACGGCGAGGCGATAGGGATGCACGGGATAGGGGAACGCGAAGAGCCGCCAGCAGGGGGCCGGCGATGGCCGCAGTGCGAGCAGCGCCTCATCGGGCAAGGCTGCCGGCGCTTCGACACCGGTGAGCGGTTGGCCCTCTAATCCCGGGCCATCTGCTACCTGGAGTACGGCCAGTTCCAAAGTGGCGAGGCTGATGAGGAAATCCGGCCACTGCTCACCGGGCGGACGGGTCTCTTCCAGGTAGTGCGGAAATCTGTCCGCCAGATTTGCGAGGGTATAGCCCGCAGGCGGGTGATGCCGCAGGTAGTCGAGAGCGAAGCGCCGGAAGAGGTCATCGCCCAAGGCATGTTGCAGGGCGGGGAAGATGGACGAGAGGCATTCGAGCAGGCGCGCAACATAGGATCGTTGATAGATGGCCAGCCGCTGCGCGCTGGTCAGTGTGGAAGATGGACGGACGAGCGGGAGCGCGGGCGCGGCCTCTGACCGCGTAATGGCCGCGTAGACGGTCTGCTGCAGGCGGTTCAGTTGCGTACTCATGGCTGTTCCGCAAAGACGGGAAGCGGCGGATGCGCGCCCGGGAGCGCGGCGTCGAGATCCAAATGCGGAATGGCGGAGGCGCACGGCAACAGCGCGCCGCGCAAGTATTCCCGCGCCTTCAGCGCTTCGGCGTGCAGCACGGGGAATTCCGGAATCTTCGCATCCCATTCGAGCAGCGTCGGGACTCCGCTGGTGCGATGCGCCGCCTGCCGGTACAGCGCCCACACCGGGTCGACGACCTTCCCGTCATGCGTGTCGATGATGTGCGTTCCGCAGTGTGTGTGTCCGGCGAGGTGAAACTGCACGATGCGGTCCCGCGGCAGCGCTTCGATGTAGCGCGCCGGATCAAACCCATGGTTGAACGCGGAAACATAGACATTATTGACGTCGAGCAGCAGCCCGCAGCCGGCTTCTTCCGCCATGGCGCGGAGAAACTCCCATTCGGAGAGTGTGTCGTTCTCGAAGGTGAGGTACGTGGACGGGTTCTCGAGAACCAGAGGGCGGTCGAGAAAATCCTGAACCACGCGGATTCGCTCGACGACGTGGACGAGGGTTTCCTCGTTCAACGGGAGCGGGAGCAGGTCATGCGTTGTGCGCCCGAGCACTCCGGTCCAGCAAAGGTGATCGGAGATCCACCGGGGGTGGACCTCCGATGCCAAGGCTTTCAATTTGCGGAGGTAGCTGAAATCCAGAGGGTCGGTACTGCCGATGGAAAGAGAGACGCCATGCATCACCACCGGATAGCGCTCGGCTACTCGGCGAAGCACATGGCGCGCCCAGCCCTGAGAATCGATGTAGTTCTCGCTGATGATTTCGAACCAGTCGACGGGCGGCTCTTTGGCGAGCACATAGTGGAAGTGCGGGGCGCGAAGCCCGACACCGAAGCCGAGGGAGGGCAAGCCCAGACGGGGTTCCGTCATGAGCGCCTAGACCGAGGTTGCCTGGACGGCCGCCCGCCGCGCGGTTCCGTCGTAGTCGACCGTGCTGATCTTCTTCGAAAGAGGCTGCGGCAACTGGCCAATTTTTTCTTTGGCGGCGAAGATCTGGCGGGCGTGGTCCCAAACGTTGGATCCGATGAGGCTCTCCAGTTGCTGCTTCGCCTCCGCAGTCCAATCCGGACCGGTCTGGGCCTGAATGGTCGCCCCGGCGGTCCGGTCAAACACCTGGTTGCCCGAAATGGGAGTCTGACAACCGCCGAATCCTTTGCAGTTGTTCTGGTCGGGAATCCATTGTTCCGAGGGTGGGAGAAGAGTCGCGGACCCGCTTGCGAGGGTGGTTCCACAAACCGATTGACCGGTGGAGAGGAATCCGCAGCCTCCTTCATAGCGGCAGTCGTTGTTTCCTCCGCATGTATGAAGGTCCGCCGTGGCGCAGGCTCCGTTGCCGGCGGTTGTGGCGATTCCGCCCCATCCTTTTCCCGCACAGGTGTTCAGACCCTGGCACGCATTCGGCTCAAATCCGGTTTGCGCACGCATCTCCGCGGTGCGTTCATCCCAATGGAACAGGCAGAGGGGGTCCACCTGGTCCATCGCCGTCTGCACTTGCGCGGGCGTAACGCCTTTGCGCCAGACGTAGGACGGGCAGTGTCCGTACTGCCAAATCTGCGGGCCGACGTACTTGACCGACAGCATGGCGTCGTTGAAGCCCGGAACTCTCGGGTCAGGGCTGTTGGGTTGCAGGCTGCCGTTGGCAAAGCCGCTTTGCATACCGTCCACGAGGTAAGACCAGATGGTATTCAACGCGTCCTGAATGCCCGGATAGGAGGCAGCCCATTTCGGCAGGTCCGGCGACTTGATCCCGTCCGGCTCATAAAAGACGGGGCCGCCGATGACCTTCTTCCAGTCCCGCGACGAGAGAGTGGCCTGGGCATTTTCGAAACGCTTGTAATGCGTGATCTTGCCGAACTGGTAGAAGCGCGTGCCGGCGGCGGGCCAGAATTCGGGCAGTACGTTGCCGTCGCCACCGGACCGGAACATCCCGCCAACCTTGGAAGTGACTTCGTGTCCCTCGCCCTGGTCGGCGATGGCATTGGCGAGCCTTCCGGCATCGGTCCTCTGTTTGATCACGTTGTAAAGGTAGGTGGTGGCGAAGGTGCCGTAGGCGATCTGGTTGTGATTGGGGATGAAGTGCGGATCGGAGGTGACGGGCGTCATGGCGAACGCCTGCAGGTATCCACCGAGCAATTGGAGCGTGGCGTGATACAGATCGGCAATCGAGGGGTAGATGGCCCGCGGATTCGGCGGTGGGAAGGGGTGCGGGTCCGGCTTTTCAATCGCGATCAGCGCTCCGATCACCGCGGGCAGATTCCCTAATTGAGTGGTCAAGGGCTTGCCGTTCTGTTCAAGGTGGGGAATGGTCAACTCCGCTCCGGCGCGGAGGGGAACCTGAGGGATGGAGGGGGTTACGTCGAAGGCGTTCGCCAGATTGCCGGCGCACTGGAGATGATACATCTCCTGAACGGCGACGGAGAGCGTTTCCTGCTGCAGTTGGTTCAACGGAAACGTTTTTCCGCCATCCGGCGTGTACGCCAGAGCCTTGTCCGTGAATGAATAGACGGCGGTGAGATAGAGGGGAATGGTGAAGAATTCCACTTCCACAATCGCCTGGAGATGCTGCTTCAACAGTTCGAAATGGTTGGCCTGGAGTTGCATTACGAGTCCTCTCTATTGCTTCACCAGCGTGTTGATGTTCACGTGCGGCCATTTGATCAGTTGCCTGGGGTCGTCGAATTTGGGAAGGAAGAACAGGTCAGTCTGCTGCGAATACTGGAGTTGTTCGAAAACGGTTCCCGTGGCGGAGTCCTGGACTTTTTCGATCCAGTAAGTGGAAGCGAAATGACGGGCGTCGGCGTTCTTGACGATGAAGGGAATGTTGACGATGCCGCCTGGAGGGGTTGTGCTCACGCTGATGGTCACGGTTTCGAGAATCTTTTGCCCCTGGATGGCGTTGCGCAAGGTCGCGTTTGGGTTCGTTTTGGTGAAGCCGGGCAGAGGGGTCAGGTACGGGTCTGTGTAGCCCAGCGGGGCTCCCGTGCCGGTATCGGGAAGCGTGCTGATGTCGGGTATTTGAGGAGGTCCGGCGGCAACGCTGCTGTTGCCGAGCGCCAGTAGCGAGTCGCCGTGAGGAACGATGGATTGGCGGGCAATGTGCAGACCTTTTGGATCCTGCGGATCGTTGAGCAGCAGCCACATTCCGTTTTCCACATGCATCGCTTCGTTGGTTTCGGCGTCGGTAATCCGCAGGTTGTACTCGATTCCCGGGATCATCAGCGTCTCCGTGCCGCTGCGGTTGGGGACAAGGGCGCCTATCGGAGCGAAGGTCAGCGTCTCGATGTAGGGGCGGACCAGAAGCAGGAATGAATTGGCGTGGGGAACCGCGATGAGATTCCAGCCTTTGCTGCCCATCCATGTTCCAAGGAGCCCGGCGAGAGGGCCTAATTGGCTCGGAATGGCTTGGGGAACGGCAGACAAGCGGACAAATTCTTTTGCATACGCAGGGGTATCGCTCATGGGAAACGGCTTTCCTTTCCAGAGAGTGGGGGCCGGGCAGGCGGCACTTCAGCCTATCTCCGGCGGTTAGAAAAGTATGCGCCCACTTGCGCGAAAATGCAAACAGTTTTCTTCTTTATTTGTGGATTTCTTATGCGGATTCCGGGCGCGGGCCGGACTAGATCACGGTCTTGATCAGCCCGAGGGCGGCGGCCGTCATCACCAGTCCGACAACGGTAATCACAGCCGCGGACATCACCGGCAGCATGCGGAAGAACGGGCTGCGAGTCACCTTGGGCGTGCCGGGGAGCAGGTCTTTGGCGTAGAGCACCACGCACCCGATGGCTATCAGAACCAGGGCCAGGCCAAGGCTGAAACTGACGAGCAGCAGCAGCCCCATGCCGACGCGTCCGATGGCGATGGAACTCAGCAGCAGCACGAGGGCGGAAGGGCAGGGAACCATGCCGCCGCTCACGGCAAGGCCGACCAGGCCGGCCATGGTCACTTCCCCTTCAATCGTATGGGAGTGCCCGCCGGGCCCGTGATGGTGGCCGTGCTCGTGATCATGGCCGTGGTGGTGATCCTGGTGAGGGTGCGGATGATCGTGAGAGTGGCCGTGATCATGCTGGTGAGCCGGGTGTGCGTGGGCGTGCGCGAGTTCGTGATCGTGATCGTGATCGTGATCATGATGGTGATGGTGCGGAGCCGGCGTGACGAGCCGCTTCAATCGCTGATAAAAGAGGGATGCGCCGATCACTACGATGGTCAGCCCGGAGAGCGTTCCGAGAATCGGGTAAATCTTGTCGGGAACGACATACTTCGAAAGAAATAGCGTTCCCAGCCCCAGGAGAAACACGCTGACGGTATGGGTAAAGGTGACCATTCCGCCCAGAAACAGCGCGTGGCTGAGATTTCCGCGCGACCCGACCAGGTAGGCCGCCACGATGGTCTTGCCATGTCCGGGCGATAGGGCATGTAGGGCTCCGAACCCGAATGCCAGCGCCAGGCCCAGCAGCATGGCGGTGACCCCCAGGTCCTGGCGAGTGAGCAGCTTTGACAGCGAATCGCCTTGTTGCGCCGCTGTCATGCCCTGGGCGGGAGCGGCCGGCGAAGACTTGGTTTGGGCTGCCAGGACGAACCGCGCCTGGGGGAGGGGGGCTATTTCCGCCGGGCGCGCGGGCAGGACAAATACGGAAAAAATAAGCAGGATCAGAATGCGTGGGTTCATTACAATGGAGGATACGGAATTTTCTCCCGCCTGGATGTATGCGCAACGTCGTAACGGCAAGTGATATCCCCCTTTCCGGGGAGCTGAAGATCGCAATCGGGACCATTGTAACTCCCTCGGCGGCGGACCTTGCCCGCGAGCGGGGCGTGGTTGTCCGCGAGGTGCGTCCGGACGAGTTGAACGGTATTGCGCCGCCGGAACTCACGGTGGCGTTGGGGGCCGATCACGGCGGCTATGCGCTGAAAGAGGCGTTGAAGCCGCTGTTTGCGGAATTGCGGCTCACGGTGCGGGATGTGGGCGTGCATGAGCCAAAGCCCGCCGACTATCCTGACATTGCCCTTCAGGTGGCCGAGATCGTCTCCCGGGGCGAAGCGGCGCGCGGCGTCATCATCGACGGGGCCGGAATCGGCTCCGCGATGGCTGCCAACAAAGTGCCGGGGGTGCGTGCAGCCCTATGTTACGATAAGGCTTCGGCTCGCAACAGCCGCGAACACAACAACGCCAACGTGCTCACTCTCGGGGGACGGCTGCTGACCAACACACAAGCGGAAGAGGTGCTGCGGGTGTGGCTGGGGACGCCATTCGCGGGAGGACGGCACGCGGCGCGAGTGGACAAGATTACGGAAATCGAGAAGAGATTCGCCACTTGGACTCCCAGGAGCTAGAGCGCTTAGTAGCCCAGATCGGGGACGAAATCCTCGCCCGCGTTCCTCGCGCTTCGGGTTTTGCTCCCAACGCCGAAGGTCTGAATATTCCGGACATGGTGTGTCCGGGCTGTACGCAGCGCTGCGCGCAGACGTGCGCGAAGAAGACGCGGGAAATTATTTCCTCGGGCGCCGACCGAGTCTCCGCTTCGGACCGGACTACGCGCATCGATCCGCGGATCGCCGCTTTGATCGACCACACGTTACTCAAGCCGGAGGCGACGCGCGAGGAGATTGTGAAGATCTGCCGCGAAGCCCGCCAGTACAGCTTTGCCAGCGTTTGCGTCAATCCCTACTGGGCGCCGGTGGCGGCGGCGGAGCTTGCCGGTTCGCCGGTGAAGGTGTGCACGGTGGTGGGATTTCCGCTGGGCGCGGCCACCGCGGCAATCAAGGCCGCGGAGGCCGAGGCTGCCGTCAAGGTGGGCGCTCACGAGGTGGACATGGTTCTGAACATAGGGGCCCTGCGCTCGGGCGATTTCGACGCGGTCAAACTCGATATTCAGACTGTTGCCGAAGCCTGCCATCGCGGAGGGGCGATTCTGAAAGTGATCCTCGAAACCGCGCTGCTCGATGATAACCAGAAGGTAATCGCCTGCTCCCTGGCCAAACTGGCGGGCGCGGATTTCGTCAAGACGTCCACGGGATTCTCGAAATCGGGCGCCACCGCGCACGATGTGGCCCTCATGCGGGCGGCGGTGGGGCCGGGAATGGGCGTCAAGGCCAGCGGAGGCATCCGCACGCTGAAGGATTTGAGAGTCATGCACGCCGCCGGGGCGAGCCGCATCGGAGCGAGCGCCAGCGTCAAGATCGTCCAGGAAACCGCGGCCTGATCCGGAGCAGGCATTCTCATGGCTGACACCACCAAGTCCCGTGTCCGGTTCAAAGAGCGCGCCGAATTGCTCGACTTCCTGCTGGATGTGTCGACAGCCACGGCAGAAACGCTCGATCTGGATGAACTTCTCGACAACGTCGCCAACATCGTGAAGAATGTCATTCCTGCCGAACTGTTCGCCATTCTTCTCTATAGCGAACGGATCAAAGGGTTGCGGATCCGCTATGCCATCGGGCACCGGCCGGAGGTGGTGAAGAACATGGTAGTGCCGCTCGGCGAGGGGCTCACGGGAACCGCCGCCGAAACGCGGCATCCGGTGATGAGCGGCGATGTGCTCAGCGACCCCCGCTATATCAGCGCCCTCGATGCGGTGAGAAGCGAACTCGCCGTTCCGATGGTGGCGCGAGGCAAGCTGGTGGGCGTCATCGACGCGCAATCGACGCGTCTGAACGCCTACACGCCGCACGACAAGGCGCTGCTGCAACTGATCGCCGGGCGGGTCGGCTTTTCCATCGAGAACGCGCGCCTGTACCGGCGGGTGGACCGTCAGAACCGGTTGCTGAGGACGCTCAGTTCGGTATCGCAGGAGTTTTCTTCCATTCTGTCGCTCGAGGATCTGCTTCGGAAGATTGCCGAGATTGTCCGCCAGCTTGTGAGCTATGACGCTTTCAGCGTGCTGCTGGTGGACGAGGAGCGGCAGGTGCTGCGGCACCATTTCAGCCTTCGCTATGACCAGCGCGTGGAGATCGACAACATTCCGCTCGGTTCGGGCATTACCGGCGCCGCGTACTCGGCGCGCAAGCCGGTGAACGTCAGCGACACGCTGACGGATCCGCGATACATTGCCTCGCATCCCGATATCAAGTCCGAAGTCGCCGTGCCTTTGATCCTCCAGGACCGCGTGATCGGCGTGATCGACCTGGAAAGCGAGCGGCTTGGCTTCTTCACGGACGACCATGCGAGAGCGCTTTCCCTATTGGCGCCTCAGATTGCGAGTTCCGTCGAGAATGCGAGGCTCTACGAAGAACTGGCTTCCCGCGAGCAGCGGCTGGAGCAGGATTTGCGGGCGGCGCGTAAACTCCAGAAGATTCTACTGCCCCGGCATGCGCCCGACGTCACCGGACTCGAGATCGCTCTCGGCGCCCGTCCGGCGCGTGAGATCAGCGGCGACATATACGATTTCTTTGAACGCGACCGCAGCCGGCTGCTGCTGTGCTTTGGGGATTCGAGCGGTAAGAGCGCCGCCGCGGCGTTGTATGGAGCGCTGGTTACCGGTCTGCTCCGCAGTCTGGCGCAAAGTGAGAAGCGCCCAGCCGAATTGATGGCCACCCTCAATGAGGCGCTGCTCGAACGCAAGGTGGAGACCAAGTATGTCACCTTGCTCCTGATGGTTTGGAACGCGTCGACGCGCACGTTCACGATGACGAACGCCGGCAACACACAGCCGATGATCTGCCGCGGAGACGAGATGATCGTTCCCCAAGTGGAGGGCATCCCCGTCGGGTTGCTCGAGGGCCGGGAATACGACGAGGTGGTGGTTGCCGCCGAGGCGGACGACGTGGTCCTGTTGTTTTCCGACGGCGTCGTGGATCAGCAATCGGGAGCGGCCAAGGATGGAGAATTGAAGGACTATGGCAATAAGCGCCTCGCCCGCCTGCTGCGGAAGATGAGGGACAAATCACCCGCCGAGATTGTCGGGGCAATCTTTCAGGACTTAGACAAGTTCGCCGCCGGAGCCCCCATATCCGATGACCAGAGCGTGATTGTGATGAAAGTAAGATGAGGATGGAAGCACCCTTCAACTACCGGGACAACCTTTTGTACGCGGAAGACGTCGCGCTGGACGCCATTGCGCGCCGCGCGGGAACCCCCTGCTACGTCTATTCTTCGAATGCGATTCTGGGTCGCTATCGCGCCTACGACCGCGCTTTTGGCGACCTGCCGCACAAGGTCTGCTATGCCGTAAAGGCGAACTCCAATCTGGCGGTTCTTGCGCTGCTGGCGCGCGCGGGCTCGGGTTTCGATATTGTTTCCGGGGGCGAACTGCACAAGGTGCTGCGCGCCGGCGGCAACCCGGATGACGTGGTCTTTTCCGGCGTGGGAAAGACGGCTGAGGAAGTGGAGTTTGCTCTCGAGAAGGGGATTCACAGCTTCAATTGCGAATCCGAGGCGGAGCTTTCGCTCATTGACGCGCTGGCCGCGCGGTTGGGGGCGAAGGCGAAGGTGGCGCTTAGGGTGAATCCGGATGTGGATGCCGAGACTCACCCCTACATCTCCACCGGCCTGCGGGAACACAAGTTCGGCATCGCGATGACCGAGGTGGAGGAGATTTATTCGCGGGCTCGCTGGCATCAACATCTCGAACTGGAGGGCGTCAGTTGCCACATCGGCTCGCAGTTGCTGAATCCGGAACCGCTGCTGGCGGCGCTTGATCGCATGCTGGAACTGATTGACCGGCTCCGCGCCAAGGGCATCGCCATCCGGCACCTTGACTTGGGCGGCGGACTCGGCGTTCCCTACCGGCCCTCCGAGCAGGCGCCTTCCATTTCCGATTACATCACGCGCATCCGGAACAGAGTGTCGGGCCGCAACCTGACCCTCATGGTGGAGCCGGGCCGCTCCCTGGTGGCGGAGGCGGGCATCCTCTTGAGCCGTGTTCTGTACAGGAAGCGCAGCGGCGAAAAGGAATTTGTGATTCTCGACGCCGCCATGAACGACCTCATCCGGCCCTCTTTATACAGGGCGCATCACGAAATCCTGCCTGTGAAACGAGACGAAAGCCGGGGTACGGTGGTTGCCGATGTGGTGGGTCCTGTCTGCGAAACAGGGGACTTTCTTGCCAGGGATCGTGAACTTGCCAACGTCTTGCCGGGGGATCTGGTGGCCGTCTGCACTGCGGGAGCTTATGGTTTTGTGCTGTCGTCGAATTACAATGCCCGCCCGCGAGGCGCCGAGGTGATGGTGGCAGGCAATGGCTGGCGGGTGGTGCGGCAGCGGGAGACTTTTGACGATCTCGTGCGGGGCGAGATGTCGTGATGTCCCTAATCCCGGTACGCGATCCGCTCTGGTGAATCACTGACGTGCCGCAGGAAATGGAGCCGCTTCGCGTTGCGGTCGTAAATGACAATGTTTTCACTCCGCATCGCCTTGGCGGCTCGGTCGAGTGCCCGCATCTGTATTTTGCCGGCGAGCAGGCCGTCGATCAGCAGCAGATCGGCGTTGCGGCATCCGGATTCCAGAGCCTCCGTCTTCCCGTCAAAGATCCACATGGGATTGCCGACGGAGGCGAGGTTCAGCAGCATGCCAAAAAACGGGATGGTGCGGCCGGCGGCGAGGAACTGGGCCACCAGCGGCTTTCTGGCGCTGTCGGCGGGCTCGACGATCAACTCCGTTGGCGCGATGACAGCGATGTTGCGTTTGATTCCGCCGGGAGTGATTCTTTCGGCTTGCGCAATCTGCTCCGGTTTCATGGAACTCACGGGAGTACAAGGAAACAGAAGAAACGATTGGTCCGGTTTCACGAGGACGATTTGCGGAGGTTTGGTTTCCGATGCCCGGCGGCGCGCACCGTCGAGGACGGAGGCCCAGGACGCCGCTCCACTCCCCTGGACCTCTTCCCACGGCCGCAGTTGGAATGTTTCGCGATCATGGAGAAAGACGCTGGTCCCGCTCATCACCCGCCTCGCCCGCTCGATTGACGCCGGTGGAATATTCTCCGCCAATGCGCTATCCACAATCAGGATGCCGGCATCGCGGCAGCCTTCTTCCATTTCGGAATCCTTCCCTTCGAACACCCATACAGAGTGCCCGATGTAGGCGAGGCCATTCAGGATGCCGAAGAAGGGGATGCTTTTTCCGGCCGCCAACCATTCGCGGGAGCCCGGGTCCGCGCGCTGTCCGTCCGGTCCTGGAATGCTTCCAGTGGGAGCGATCACCGCGATGTTGTACCGCGAATTTCCGGGTACGATCGCCTCGACCTGAGCTACCGCGTCCGCCGGCATCGAATTTGGGGGAGGGCAGCCGAGCCGGAGAATGGTTAGATCGGGCCGAATTACCACGACTTGACGCTTTTCCTGCGCGGCCAAGGCCCGAGCATTCGAAAAGACTTCTCCGCGGGAGACCGGCGGAGGCATCTTTCCGAAAATCTGATCGATGATTCCCATACCGCTGCCATCGACGGAACAGAAACAGAACTATAGGAGCCGGAACATCTCCGGGGCAGTCCACGAGCCGCTGGCAAGGAGTTGCCCAACACATGTAGTTTCAGTGACTTCGATGCACGATGTAGTCCGCGGCCATCTTCACCGACGATTTTGTAGTACTACGCTAATCGATTTGTCTGGAATCCTTAATCCTCTTGCCGCTATGATTGAGCAATACGGGAGTTATACTGCAACATGCGCCTTCTTCAGAATGTGCTCTGTGCGTCCTTGCTCTTTGCCGCCATGCTGTTCGGCCAGGCAGACGCAAACAAAGGTCAGATCGTTGGTACGGTGTTCGACGCGAATCATGCTGCCGTGCCTGACGCCACGATCAAAATCACCAATACAGCCACTGGTCTGGTCCGGGAACTGAAAACAAGCGGGATCGGCCAGTACCGGGCGGTGCAGCTCGACCCGGGCCAGTACAACATCACGGCGGAAGCGCCGGGATTTGCCGTAACGACGCTCCAGGGCGTCACGGTTTCTGTGGGTTCGGCGATTGGGATTGATATTACGCTTCAGGTGCAGGCGACGACTACCACTGTAGAAGTATCGGAATCCATCGTTAATGTCGCTTTGCCCGCGCCCACCACCGTTATCGGCTCCGCCGCGCTCCAGAATCTGCCGATTAACGGGCGGCGCTTCCAGGACTTCGCTGTCCTCACGCCATCCGTTCAAGTGGACCCTTCGCGGTCTCAGATCTCGTTCGTCGGCCAGCGCGGGATCAACTCGAACATCATGGTGGACGGCGCGGACTACAACCAACCTTTCTTTGGCGGTATCCGGGGCGGAGAACGTTCCAACTCGATCATCACGGTGCCGCAGAGTTCCGTGCAGGAATTCCAGGCGGTGACAACCGGATACGCGGCTGAATACGGGCGTTCTTCGGGCGGCATTCTCAACGTCATCAGCAAGAGCGGGACGAACGAGTACCACGGGGAAGGGTTCTACCAGAACCGCAACTCCGAACTGAGCAAGGAAGGTCCCATCCCGGTGACGAACCTCGACAAGCCGGGTACGCTCATCAACGTCAAGCCGGCGGAATCGCTCCAGCAGTGGGGAGGAGCCATCGGCGGGCCAATAAAGAAAGACAAGCTCTTCTTCTTCGTTTCCTACGAGCAGCAGCACAGCACACAGCCTCGCCGCGTGGTTTTCCCCTCACTGATCGGTTTCACGCCTCTGGCGGCGAACACTCCCGCCTACAACTTCTACAAGGCTCTGGAACAGCCCTTCGACAAGGTGAACAACGCCGGGGCGGGAACGGTGAAAGCCGATTACATCCTGAAAAACGGCAGCCGCCTCACATTCCGTTACAATCGCAGCGGTTCGGAAGAAACCAACGCCGTCACCGTGGGCGGAGCCATCGAGGCGTTCACCAACAATGCTTTGAACAACGAGGGGGTGGAGCAGGACCGTGTGCATTTCGGCACTGCCCAGTACACGGCGATTATCTCTCCCAACGTGGTGAACGACCTGAAATTCTCCGGGTCTTATGAAGAGCGTCCGCGGCTGGCGAATTCGCAGCAGCCCGGCATCATCGCCTCGACGATCGGCACCTATGGCACGCGTAATTTCTTGCCGACGGTGCAATGGGACCGGCGCTTCCAGGTTACCGACTCCCTGTCATTGATTCACGGTTCGCACTCCTTTAAGTTTGGAACCGACATTGCGAAACTCACCACCGCGCAAACCTTCGGATTCGATCAGTTTGGAACGTTCACCATCAACAGCAGCAACGTGAACCAGATCCTCGACATCCTCTCCGGCGCCGGTTCCGTGCAGAACCGGTGGGATTCGAGCACAGTGAGCTACAGCCGTCAGATCGGCAATCTTGCGGTGCTGTACGGCGCCACCATGGCAGCCCTGTTCGCGCAGGATAGCTGGCGTGTCACCCGCACGTTAACTCTGGATTACGGTGTGCGGTGGGAAGGCCAGTGGAGCCCCGCCGTCGACTCGAATAACACCGCACTGGTCAGCAAGGTGAACGGCACGCTGTTTCCCAATGGCGCGCGCACGGACGTTACCAGGATTCCCAATGCCTTGAAACAGGTGATGCCGCGCGTGGGTCTTGCCTGGAATCCAACGAAGGACGGAAAACTGGTGGTCCGCGCGCATACGGGAATGTTTTACGCCGCCACGCCGCTGCTCATTTACAGCGACCCCACGGGCAATTTCCGCACGCCGCCGAACAACGTGCGGCTTTTCCTGAGCAACCGCGCCAACGGCACCATCTATCAGCAGTTCAAGGCAGCCGGCGTGGACTTGAACCAGTACACTCCGGATAAACTGCCCATAATCGGGCTCGACGCTGTCCAGAACGCCGCGGCATTTGGCCTTGGAGCTACGCCCGATCCCTACCTGGGTGCGGGCACCACGGCGGTCGCCACCGACTTCGTCAATCCGCGTTCCTTCCAGACCGGGCTCGGAACGGATTACCGCGTCACCAACAACTGGGTGGCCGGTGTCCAGTTCAACTACGTCAACACGGTGCACCTCGAGCGGAACAGGGATTACAACCTGCCGATACCCATCGTCTCGGATGCCTCACAACGCCCCATGTTCGGCATCGCCAGCGGCGGGACGCGCCTGCGCCCCATTTCCACGCTTGGCCAAATCAACATGCGCGAAAGCTCCGCCCGGTCGATGTACCGTGGGATGACCATCTCCAACCAGTACAAAGGGAAGAAGCTGAACGCGGGTGTGTTCTATACGGTGGCGCAAACCTACTCTGACGATGACAACGAGCGGGATTCCGGCGGGCAGGGCGCGATGAACTCCTTCAATTATGTGCAGGATTACGGCTATTCGAACCTCGATGCGCGACATCAGTTTGCCAGCTATGCGGTGTACACTTTGCCGCTTGGGTTCGAATTGTCGGGCACGTTCCGCATCCGCAGCGGTCTTCCCATCAACCCGCGCACGGGAGCCGACACCAACCAGGACGGCGCATCCACGGACCGTCCGCTCGAATCACCGGGCATTCCCTTTGCCCGCAACGCGTTCCGCAATCGGGCCATCTACGGCGATGATTTGCGCATCCTCAAGAGCTTCCGGCTGAAGAACGAAGCGAGCAGAATTCAGCTATCGGCTGAGTTCTTCAACCTGTTCAACATAGACAACGTGGTTTTCGGTGGAACTACAAGCATCTACGGTCTGGGGATCAACGCCCAGGGGCAATCACTGGCGCCCGATTCCCGCTGGCTGGTGTTGAAGACCGCGGACGGAAAATACAGCACGCAGAACCAGCAGGTTGGCTTCCCGTTCCAGGCTCAGTTCGGCATCCGTTTCCTGTTCTGATCGTCTCGAGGGCATCCGCCGGCGCGGGTGCTACGATACGAAGGGGAATGATGCGTTTTTCTGCCATCCTCCTTCTCGCCGCCTTCCCATTGCTCGCCGCCGGGCAATGGGAGGATTGCCGTTCGGGTCCGTTCGAAGTCTGGACGAACGGCTCTGACCGCGATGCGCGCCAGTTGCTGGTGCGGCTCGAACAGGTTCGCTACATGTTGGGCAAACTGCTGGGGAACAAGGATCCGGCGTCTCTCTGGCCGATACACGTGCTGGCGATGAAGGGAAAGCAGGTCTCCGCCACGCAGTGGGTTCTAGGGCGGGAGGCGTGGGTCAGCGTGTTGCCGGCGGGAGCCGCGCCTTCGCGGCAGTGGATGAGGCAAGCGGCGCAAATGTTGCTTGAATCGAACGCGCGCCGCATGCCGCGATACTGGGAAGACGGTCTGGAAGATCTGTTATCCACGCTGGAGGCGCAGGGGCCGAAAATCACTTTCGGGTTGCCGCCCCCGCCGGCTGAGCGGACTCTCGATTGGGCGCGCGTCCAGTATCTCGCTACGAATTCCGACTACGCTGTTCGTTTTCGCGTGCTGGTGAACAACATGCAGCAGGGCGCGGACGAAGATGTCGCCTACCGCAACTCCCTCGGGGTCAGTAAAGCCGATCTCGAAGCGCAAGTGAAGAAGTACTTCGATTCCGGCCAGTTCCCGCCGGCTACGCTGAGTGGGCGGCCGATTGTGGAAAAGGATTTCGTGATGCATCCGCTCGAGGAATCGCGCGTCACCGCTGCCATCGCCGATGCGACCGGAAATCCGAAGCTTTCTCCGGCGGGCTCAATGGAATCGGCGGAGGCGCTGGGGCTCGAGGCCGCCCGAACGGGGGAGAAAGCCAAGGCCCTCGAGTGGCTGAAGCAGGCTATTGCCGCAGGCAGCAGGAGCGCGCAGGTGTATCTCGATTACGGAAAGCTGGCCGAGGGCTTCAAAGCCCGGCAGGACGCCTTTGTCGAAGCGGCGAAGAAGAACTCGCGCTGGGCTGAACCCTACATCGAGTTGGCGAATCTCGAGAAGACACCCGAACGGCAGGCGTTCTACCTGAAGACCGCCGCCAAACTGAACCCGCGCGACGGCGCGCTGTGGCTCCGCCTGGCTCGGGCTCAGTTGGAAGCCAAGCAGTTCACAGACGCTTCGAAATCCTGGTTCGCGGCCGAGATGGCCGCTCCCACGCCGGAAGAGCGCGCCGCCGTGAGCGAAGCCCGGCGGAAGTTCGAGGTGGAGATTGCCGATCGCGAGGCAGCGGAGCGCAAACGGATCGCCGACGAGAAGCAGCGGGAACTCGAGCGGCTCAAGGAACAGGCGCTCAATGAAGTCAAGGCTGCCGAGGCAAAGGCCAATCAGTCACTGAAGCCTCTCGATTCCCGGCGGAAAGTAGAGCAGTGGTGGGATGACAAGACTCCTTGGGAAAGAATCAGCGGCCAGTTGCAGAAGGTAGATTGCCTGGGCAAATCCGCCCGCATCTGGATTCTGCCTGCCGGCGGCAAGTTGGTGAGCCTGTGGATTCCCGATCCGGGCCAGATTGTGGTGATCGGCAACGGGGAGGCTTCGCTCGGATGCGGCGTGCAGCGTCCGGCGCGGAATTGCACGGTCGACTACAAGCCGCGCAAGGATCCAAAACAGGGCACGCTGGGCGACGCGGCGGTGATCGAGTTCCGTTGACATGCGTCCTTTCCTCCCCGCGCGCTGGCTGGCTGTTGGCGCATTTACCCTTTTCACTGCTCTGAACTATCTCGACCGGCAGACGCTGGCCGCGCTCGCTCCGCAGTTGAAGACGGAGTTTCATCTCTCGAATGAAGACTACGGCTGGCTGCAGTCGGCGTTCTACATTGTCTACGCATTGTGCGCTCCGATTGCCGGCCTCTTCATCGATCGTGTGGGATTGAGCGCGGGGGCCATGGTCAGCATCGTGGTGTGGTCCTTGGCGGCCGCCGCAACGGGTCTTGTGGATGGGCTCGCGGGTTTGTTCGCCTGCCGCATGCTGCTGGGCGCCGCCGAGGCCGGCGGGATTCCCGCCTTCGGAAAGGCCAGCGCCACCTATCTGCATCCGAGCGAGCGCGCCCTGGGAACGGGAGTCAACCAGCTTGGGCTCAGCCTGGGCAGCATGGCGGCGCCGCTTCTCGCCTTTTTTCTTGCGGAACGCTTCGGATGGCGCGCCGCGTTTGTTGCCGCGGGCGGGGTGGGCCTGTTCTGGGTGCCGCTCTGGCGGGCAGTTCACCGCCGCGCCGGGGAAGGATCGGCTGTTGCCTTAGACGCGCCTGTTTCCTCGGCTTCTGAAGTGGCTCGCGACCGGAGACTGTGGACGCTGGTTTTCGGCAACATCCTGGTCATGACCGTCTACAGTTTGTGGACGAACTGGACTACCATCTTTCTGGTGCAGCAGTATCACCTCTCCCCGGCCGAGGCGAACCAGCGGTATGCCTGGATTCCCCCCATTTTTGCTACCTTCGGCGGACTGTTCGGCGGATGGCTGGCCCTCCGTTTGATGAAGCAAGGCGCTACGGTGATGCAGGCCCGTGATCGCTCGATCCTCGCCGGCTGCATTGCACTGCTGGCGACCATGGCCGTTCCCCTCATGCGAGAGCCTGGATGGGCCATCGCCATGGTTTCGGTTTCCTTCTTTTGCTCGGTGGCGGTGAGCGCCAACATGTATGCACTTCCGCAGGACATCTTTGGCGCGAGGCGGGCAGCCTTCGCCGTGGCGGCTATCACGTCCGGCTACGGGCTGATGTTGACCTTCTTCTCCCCTCTGGTGGGCCGCCTGGTGGATGGCTACGGATTCCTGCCTGTTTGCATCCTCTCCTCCGCGCTGCCGCTCGCAGGTTGGGCGCTGCTGAAATCCACCACTTTCCGCCAGGAGGCCGGCGCTTGAAGCAGCGTCTCAAAGCATTGTGGTTCGGCCTGCTTGGCAAGCATCCCGAGGCAGTGGTGGTCAGCTTCTCCACCGGGGCTCCGGACAAGGTGAAGGCCATGGTGGAAGAGGTGCGTAAACTGATCCCCGATCGGCGTCATTTTGTCGTCGGCGGCGATCCCCGTGTCGAAGGGGTGGAACCAGTCGATCTCCGCGCCCTGCGCCGGTATCGCATCGGCATGGCCGCCGTCCTGTTTGACGGAGACAGCGCCTACGCCTCGCTGCGCCGGGCGGCCTTTCTTCGCGCGCCGCGGAAGATTCTTGCCTACAATGCGAATCTCGAGCGGCATCATCTGCAACCGGAGACCTGGCTCGCCTCGCTGCTGTTCTGGTGCGGCGTTCCGCTGGACCGCATTTATCTGCGCCCCCGCTGGTTATGGTGGTTCACCCGCGACCGGACGGCCGTTCCCCACGACACGACGGTGAGAAAGGGAAGGCTGCCGCGTCCGGGTCACCGGCGAATCGGAGTGTTGACTCCTTTTATTCCGTATCCGCTTTCCCACGGCGGCGCGGTCCGGCTGTATCATCTGCTGCGTGAGACGGCTATTGATTACGATGTCTATCTGTTCGCCTTCCGGGAAAACGAGGATCCAGCCGATATCGAGCCATTGCTGGAGTTCTGCTCCTACGCCAGCCTGGTGGGCAAGCCGCGCTACCGCGAGCCGCGGTGGGCGACCCTGCTGCCTCCCGAGGTCAAGGAGTATGAATCTCCGCCCATGCGCGCGCTGCTCGAACGCGTGCGCCGCGAGCATCATCTCGAACTGATTCAGGTGGAGTACACGCAACTGGCTCGCTATCCGGGGGACATCCTCGTGGAGCACGACGTCACCTTTGACCTCTACGGGCAGTTACACCGGCGGCAACGGTCTGTAGCCTCCTGGTGGAACTGGGTACGCTGGCTGCGCTTTGAGCGGAGCGCTGTTCGCCGCTACAACCGCGTGGTGACGATGTCGGAAAAGGATGCGCGTCTTCTGGGCGCTGGGAACGTGCAAGTCATTCCGAACGGCGTCGACCTCAATCGCTTCCGCCCTTACCCCGAGATGCCGGGGCAGCGTCTGCTGTTCATCGGCAGCTTCCGCCATTTTCCGAACGTGACTGCGTTCCGCTTCTTTACCGGGGAGGTTTGGCCGCGGCTTCGTGACCGGTTTCCCGAGATGACGGTCACCGTGGTGGCTGGTCCGCAGCCCGAGTTGTACTGGCGGCCGGAGCGGGATGACGACCGGGTCCGCATCCTCGGCTTTGTGGCCGATGTCCGCCCGCTGTACCACGAGGCGAATATTGTCCTTGTGCCGACTCTCGTCTCGGCGGGAACCAACGTCAAGGTATTGGAAGCCATGGCCATGGAGCGCGCGATGGTCACGACAACTTCCGGCTGCGGCGGCATTCCGGTCGAGCATGAAAAGCACGTCTGGATTGCGGACGGCGCAGCCGCCTTCGCCGAGGGCATCGGCCGCCTGGCGTCTGATCCCGGCCTGCGCCGCATGCTTGCCGCCAATAGCTATTTGCTTGTCGCGGAGCGCTTCGATTGGGCTAAACTTGGCCAGATGCAGCGCGACCTGATTGCCGGAACGCTTCCGGAGAAATTGTTCCTCCGGGTTGGCACACCAGCCGACCTGGCGCGCGTTCGGCAGATTCAAGCGGCGGCCCTGCCGTCTTCCCGCTGGGATGCGGAGCAGTACCTGCGCCATGAATTCCTGGTTGCCTGCTATGACGGGGTGATCGCGGGATTCATCGTGGCTCGCAAGACCGCGCCCGACGAACGAGAGGTCCTCAACATCGCCGTTCTTCCCGAATACCGTAGTTTGGGGATCGGCGAAGCTCTCTTGCGGGCGCTGGTATTCAGCGGAGAGACGGGTGATGTGTTCCTCGAGGTACGGGAGTCGAATGACGTCGCTCGCCGGCTCTATGAGCGGGTGGGTTTTGAAGACGTGGGACGCCGTCCGGGGTACTACGAGGACCCGCCTGAGACCGCGGTGATCATGAGAATTGCGGTAACCGGGGCTGACAGGAGCCTTCACGAGGGGGCCACGCCCGCGGGCCGCCGCAGTGAGCGGCGGAAGTAGGATTTCGGATAAAAATATCTGAAAGAAGCGCGGCGTGCGACGGCGAAGCGCGAGCGGATCGATAACGATCGACAGGCCCTCCCTTGTGATATGCTGTCCCTCAACCGACAGCCAAGATGGAAACTGCGGTTCAGTAGTGTCTTTGGGAGGTTCGTATGCTTCGATCCAGGGTCTTCGCTGGCTCTGTCTTTGTCGCGCTGCTGTCCAGTGGCGCTTCACTCTTCGGTCAAACCGCGACCGGCAACATTATTGGGCATGTCACAGATTCCACAGGTTCGCTTCTGCCGGGAGTCACCGTGACCGCCCTCAATCCTGAAAAAGGCATCACCCAACGCACCGTCAGCGACGAGCAGGGGATCTATCGTTTCTTCTACCTGGATCCCGCCTCGTATAAGCTCACCTTTACAAAAGACGGATTCGCCACCCTCGAGCGCGACGGGTTGGCTTTGCGTTCCAACGACACGCTCACCGTCGACGTGCAGTTGAACGTCGGCAACGTAGTGGAAAAACTTGAGGTCAACGCCGCGGCGCCGCTTCTCGAGACCGCCACCTCCACCACCGGCACCGTGCTTGCCGGCAGCCAGATGAACGCGCTGCCCATCATGCAGCGCTACACCTGGATGACGATGTACATGATGCCCGGCGTCACCAGCATGAACGGCTTCCACATCGCCGGTCAGCGGGACCGCGGCGTCGGCTACTCCATGGACGGCATCTCGGGCACGGAACCCGTGCGCGGCGGCGTCGCCACCAACCGCATCATGTCCACCACGCAGAATGCCATCCAGGAAGTGAAGATGGTCACCACCGTGCTGCCCGCTGAAAACGGCCATTCGGCCGGCGGCATGCTCAGCGCGACTTACAAATCGGGCAGCAACCAGTTACACGTCGAGGCCGAAGACCGCTATGTCGGTAACCCGATGCTGCACCGCGCTTACTTCAACCTCGGCAATGCGCCGTTTGGCTATCACGAACTTGCTGACCTCGTCAGCGGTCCCGTCTACCTTCCCAAACTCTACAACGGCAAGAACCGGACCTTTTTCCTCTTCGGATATTCGCGGCACAACGAGGTGTACGACCAATCGGTGTTTGCCGATGTGCCCACACCGGACATGCTGAACGGCAACTTCTCGTTCAACGGACTCGGGTATCCGATTTACGATCCGGCCAGCACGCGTCAGGTAAACGGGCAATGGACTCGCGATCCTTTCGCCGGCAACATCATTCCCAAGAACCGCTTCGACCCGGCGGTGAATAACTTCCTCGGCCATCAGCCATGGGCGGCTCCGAATAACGTGGCAGGTTCGGGATTCATCGACAAACTGGGGCCCCACTCGAATTTCAGCGATAACAGCCATTACACGTCGTTCCGTTCGCGCTACGACATCAAGATCGATCACAACATCAGCGACAAGAACCGCCTGTTCGGCCGCTACTCCTGGGTGCAGAACCGCGCTCATGGGAACCAGATCGGTTTGAACTGGGGCATGCTCGACGGCAACTACGTGCTGGCGCCCAGCGACCAGATCAACGCCGTCATCTCCGACACGCATGTTTTCAGCCCCACCCTCATCAACGAAATCCGGCTCGGCGCGAATCACCGCAAGGAATCCCGCACGCCCCCGGGAATCAATGAGAATTGGGCCCAGCAACTGGGGATTCCCGGCGTTCCCGGTAATACCTTCCCATCGTTCTTCAACTCCGGCGGCGGAGCGTTTTACAACGCCACGTTCCCCGGCGCTCCGTATTATCAGGCGGACGAAAACTACACCTTCCAGGAGAACCTGACCAAGGTCGTCAGCCGCCACACTTTCAAGATGGGCTACGAACTGCTGCGGACCCGCGCCAATGTCTTCAGCCAATCGCAACCGGGCGGCATCTTCCGGTTCGGGGGAACGGATCTTCCCTTTACGCCCAACACCGGCAACGATTTTGCCGCGTTCCTCCTCGGCTCGGTGACGCGCGCCGATTTCAACACGTATCTCGCCAACTGGCTGCCCCGCTGGTGGAGCCATGCGCTCTACTTCCAGGATGATTGGACCTTCAGCCCGCGCCTGACCTTCAACCTGGGACTGCGCTGGTCCTACGAAAGCCCGTTCCAGACGAAGTACGGGCAGCAAAGCCAGTTTGATCCCACGGCCACCGATCCCGTGAGCGGCATGAAGGGCGCGATCCTGCATCCTTCCGGTCCCCTCGGCAACAACAGCTACAAGCACTTCCAGCCGCGCATCGGTCTGGCGTACAAAGTCAACGACAAGGTCGTGTTCCGTGGAGGCTTCGGGTTGACCACCATCGACCTGTTCACCACCGACTTCAACCAGAACTTCGAGGAATACGCCACCGCGGTCAGTGTGCAGCGTCCCTCGGGCGATCCGCGGCCCGCGTTCTTCCTGAGCCAGGGCCCGGGAAACATCGCGTTCAACATACTCCCCAATGGCACGTCGCCGTTCGTTGGTGTCAACTACAGCGGGCGCAGCGCCACCCGCTATGACCCCTCGCTGCACAACCCCTACACCATGAACTGGAACGCTACCGTGCAGTATCAGTTCGCTCCCTCATGGTTGCTGGAACTCAGCTACCAGGGCTCTTCGGGCGTCGGGTTGCTGAATGCCTGGGACACCAACACCGTTCCGCTCAACATCTCTACCGACCCCACGTTCCTGAATGGCGTCTATCAGAACTATCAGAACTATCGTCCCTTCCCGAACTTCGGGGCGATTAACATGTGGAGTAACTTCAGCCACTCGAGTTTCCATTCCGGCTCGGTCAAAGTGGAGAAGCGCTCCTCCTACGGGCTCATGCTGACTTCGTTCTACACGTGGTCACACGCCATCGATGAGTGCGACGCCGACGGCGTCTGCACGGGAGAGACGTTCTACAACCGCGCCCTCGAAAAAGGCACGGCCGGATTCAACATCACCAACCGGAACGTTACCTACCTGACCTACGAACTGCCCGTGGGACGCGGCCGGCACTTCATGAACAGCGGCGGCGTGAAGGATTACATCCTGGGCGGCTGGAACGCTTCCATCATCCAAACCTTCCAAACCGGAGTGCCGGTGAACTTCACCGTCTCCGGGAGCCCGAACCGCTACCTGCCCGGCAACGGCGTGCAACGGCCGAACCTGAGCCAGGCATTGGATCAGGTTGCTGTCCCGAACTGGTCCATTGGCGACCGCTTCAACAACAGCCTGAAGAATCCCATGTGGAATATCGGGGCTTTCGCCAACCCGGCGGCCTTCACCGCCGGCACGCTGGGGCGCAACATGATCACCGGCCCGGGTATGAACTGGACGCAGGTGTCGCTGGCGAAATTCATTACCTTGAAGGAGAAGTACAAATTCCAGATTCGCTACGACATCAACAACGTGTTCAAGCAGCCGAACTTCACTAACCCGAGTTCGGTGGTGAACATCGCCAGCCCAGGGTTGTTCGGCAAGCCTACGGGAACCGTGGGCGGATGGTGCTGCCTTGGCGGACAGTTCGTCAGCACCCTGGTCATGATGTTCATGTTCTGAAAACCGGTGCCGAATGCCGGCTCTATTTCTTCGGAGGTGGAGCCGGCGCAAACTGAGCCTGGTGGACGAGGGTTTCGCAAGAAAGAGCGTGGCGAACACTCCTGTTATTGGTACCGCACATCGTGAATCGAGATCACCCTGTAGTCGAAGACTCCCATAGCTGTAGCGCCGTCCGCCAGTGGAAGCGGAAACAGGGTGCGGCCGCTAACGGGCCGCGTCACCACCAATCCGATAATGCCGTCAGCGGAGCCGGCAAGAAGGCGCAGGTATCGGGAGGGAATGGTCACTTGCCCTGTGGGCGATTCGGTACGGCACTCGAGGTAATCTCCGCTCATTCGAGGCTGTATCACTACGGCGACTCGCTCGCCCGCATCCACCGCGTCCAGCGAATACTCGATCTTCAAGTCCTCGTTCAATGTCACAAGATCGGGAGGACTCCAAGCCGGGAGCGCGGGGATGGTCACAGCGGTTTCAAATGGCGCAATGTCCTCGCCACCTGGCGCCTGTAACCGCCACTCGCCAGCGGGGTTCTCAGGGATGCCGGAACTGACGGAGTAACTTCGGTCCTTTGCCGTCAGCAGGCGCTCCTCTCCGGAAGGCGCCTGCAGGCTCAACTGTTGTCCCGCATCCCCCAACACGGCCGCGTTGAAAGCGGGCAGCACCACCGGCGCCCCCGACAAGCGAATCCTGCAGGACCGCTGCTCCTCCGGATTGACGAGATAGAGCACTCTGTCCGCGTCCGCCAGTTCAAAACGTGCGGTGGCCCGCATCAGGCTCTCGCTGAAAAACAGGTCAATGGAAGGGTGTCCAATCCGGATTCGCCCATGCTCGTCCAAGGTCCGCAGCGAGTCTTCGCCGAGCCCCCAGGGATGTGCGCAGACGCCTTCCTTGGCCATGGGGAGAAACATTGCCCGGGTTTCTCCAATGTCGCGAACACGCAAGAAAACCGGCACATAGCAACTTTCAGGCGCCGGATCGGGGATCCGGAAATCGACTGCATCAAAGCCCTCGCCGAATACGTCCCGCTCCAGGTAGGACGCAGGCACAGTCTGTTCCCCAATAACTAATTGCAGATCGCCGGCTGCTACAAGGCCAAGACCGGTTGTCATAATCGTCACGCTGGCTCCCGGACGAAGCGGTTCCGCCATCCTTACCGGCGGGGTGAACACGGAAACGCGCGACCGCACGAGATTGACATCCACGCTTCCGTTCACCGGATTCACGCCAGGGTAGTAGAACCGCAGCGTCGCACTGCCAGGTTCCGTGTCGAGCGGAATCCGGGCGCCTAACGGCTGGCATCGAGGTGGAGCCCCGGTTGCCATGCCCTCGGGCAGGGACCTTAGACGGATGAAGCGTTCCGGTCCGTCCCCTATCCTCAGCCATAGTTGCGCCAGATCCGGGATCATGCCGCAGACAAAAGACATTCTTCCGTCCGCGAACTGGCCAGTCATATTGACCGCAACAAACGAGCCCGGGGCTACCTTGTCTACCCGCACGTACACGCCCGAGGTAAAGCCGCCGTTAGACGCCCCGCGGTATTCCAGCGCATCCACAGGCAACGACACTGTCATGCGGTAAGAATCGGGAACTTGTGCTCGTGTCACTGGGAGCAGGCCCGCGAGCACCAGTAAACAGGGCTTTATCGCCATTTCCGCATTATGGCATGCCTGTTGCTCCCGGTTGCTCAGCGCCGGCTCTACTGCTGCGGAGGTGGAGCCGGCGCTCGCACCAGGATGCGTCCGGAGTCCTTGACCGTCAGTGTGCGGTCCAGAACCACCACATCCTTCACCGTCAGTTTCACATGGTGATCCCCGGTCGGAAGCTCGATCTCGGTGGGAGCAGGGGATGCCAGGGTCCGGCCATTAATCGTGATCGCCGCGCCGCTCAGGCTCGCGTCGAAGACGATGGTGCCCTGTGCTTTCGACAAAATGATGGAAATCTCCGGATACCCGGGCACATCCACTTTAGCCGTCCCCAGGCGGTAACCGTCGAGGAACGCCGTCAGATGGTGGGCGCCGGCCGTCAACTCGCGAGCGCACGGACTGAAGCACAAGGCCGAGGCGTCTCCATCGAAGATTATGCGCGCTCCCGTGGGAGTGGTGGAAACGCGTACCGCAGCCCGCTCGACTGGTTTCGGAACCTCCGGCTTCACAACAGGCGCGGTCACGGCTGGTTCAGCCTTCTCGACCGGAGGCGCCTCGAGCGGCGGCCTCCGCGCTTTGCGCACGCCGGCAGGCCGCTCTTCCACGCGTTCAGCCTGGCGCGGCTTCACTGCCGGCGCCGCGGGCTCCTTCTGGGCAACGCTGGGCTCCCTGCGAGGTTCCACCACTGCCGCTGCCCGCGGGGCCGGTTTATCCGATGAGGCCTGCCGCGGCAGCGCCGCCCAAATTCCTCCAAGAACCGCCGCCACGCCCAATGCGCCGCCGAGCATTGTTAAGGTGAGGTGTTTCGGTTGTCCTATTGGCGGGATCGGGGTCATCTCGGGAGAAGGAGCGAGCACACCGCGCAAGGCGGCTACAAACTCCCGGCAGGTTGCGAACCGTCCGGCGGGATCTTTGGCCAGTGCCCGCTCGAACACCCGGTCCACCTGATGCCCCAATCCGGTGGGCGCAGCCGGATCCTGGAGGATCTTGTAGATCAACGAAGAGATCTGTTCGGCGTCAAACGGCTTGCGCTGGGAAATCAACTCAAACGCCAGCGCCGCAAACGCAAACTGGTCCGTCTTTGGCGTCGCCTTTTCATCCCGGATCTGTTCCGGCGACATGTAGGCCGGCGTTCCGAAGAATCCGACGGTGGTTTCGCGTGATGTGAGACGCGCTACGCCGAAGTCCGCAATCTTCGGCTGGCCGTCCCGAGTCAGCAGAATGTTCGCCGGCTTGATGTCGCGGTGAATGACGCCGCTGTGGTGCGCGTGGTCGAGCGCCTCCGCCAGTCTTTCGAGCAACGCCAACGCTGCATCCCGCGGGATTGGCCCTTGCGACATACGGACGGCAAGCGGCACCCCATCGACATACTCCATCACCACGCAGGTGTAGGCATCCGCCTGCACTACGTCATAGATCTTGATGATTGCCGGATGTTGCAGGATCCCTGCCGAACTCGCTTCCCGGATCAGACGCTCCCGGTAAACGTTGGCCTGTCTGGGGTCCGTCAGTTGCGAGAAGTTGACGGTCTTGATGGCGACTGGCCGGGCGATGGCCGGGTCCTCTCCCAGGTACACCACGCCCATAGCTCCGCGGCCGATCTCGCGATGAACCACGTAGCGGCCCGCCCGTACCATCCCTCTATCCTAACGCTCCGCTAAGCGGCGGGTTTCAAGACAGTA
Source organism: Bryobacterales bacterium (assembly GCA_020847975.1). Taxonomy (GTDB): domain Bacteria; phylum Acidobacteriota; class Terriglobia; order Bryobacterales; family Bryobacteraceae; genus CADEFT01. The sequence goes on from JADLBD010000052.1 coordinate 29,518, forward strand.
CATACCGACGCGCAGATGGGACCGCCGATATTGAATGTAGCGGCTGCTCGAGCATCCGGCACTTGTGATTCACGCGGCACTTTTCCTAACAGTTGCCACGACGCCCATCCCACCATCGAGACGCCCGTTGCTCCGATCGGGTGGCCTTTGGCAATGAGGCCGCCTGAAGTATTGATGCCGCATTCGCCCGACGGCGCGGCCCTGCCTTCACGCCAATACCGGGCCCCGCGCCCGTATTCCGCCTTGCCGATCACCTCCGCGCCGATGGCTCCCATTACCGAGAAGCAATCGTGGACTTCGGCCACGTTGATGTCTTTCGGCGTGAGTCCGGCCATCGCGTAGGCTTTCGACATCGCGCAGTAAGCGCCCTTGGGCCGCAGGACTTCCCGGCCTTCCTTACGCAGCGGATCCGTCGCCTGGGCGTAACCCGCAATCTCGACGCAATCCGATTTCGCAACACCCAGCTTCGCGAGTCCCTCTTCCGTCGCCAGGATCATGGCCGCGTAGCCGTCCGTGATCTGAGAGCAATCGTAGGTCTTCAACGGCAGACCCTCCACCACGTAGCGGTTCACGCCTTCGATCTTCATGGCCTGTTCCAGCGTGATCTGGACTTTGCGCATCTGCGCGTAGGGGTTGTGCCGGGCGGCGCAATACTCCTGGACGGCGATGCTTGCCAGGTCTTCCTCGGTGACGCCGTGCGCCGCCATGTAGTCCCGCATCACCTCCGCGAACAAATGCGGAAATACAAACACTTTTCCCTCGCGTTCATCCGGGTGCGAGAAATAGCCGAGCGCCTTGCCCACCAGCTTTCCGTCCATCTTGCCCTCGGCATCGCGCATCTTTTCATAACCTACGGCAATGCCGGTCTCGCCCCATCCCTGTTGCAGCTTGCCGATGACGGAAAGGATCGCCTGCCCTCCGCTGGCGCAGGCATTTTCCACCGCCTCGATCGGCTTACCCTCGAGTCCCGGCGTCATCGCCATCAACCCGGAGAGCAGCCCCTGCTCGTTGAGCGTCATGTTGCAGGCGGCGCCGATCGAGCCCACGTCCAGCGCCCGCGCGGGCGCATGGATTTCCGCGCAGACTCCGGAAACTGCGTTGTCGATGATCTGCGGAACAGTCATCCCCAACAGCTTGCCAAACGGGGATTGATGATAGGCGGCAATATAGATGCGTTTCATTCCACGTCCTCTGCTTTCATTCTCCCATTGTTTACCGGCTGTTCCTCGCCATTTGCGCCACTTTGTACGGGGCCTTGAAGAGTCGCTCTCTCTTGAATATTCGCGAGCACCATCCCGTGGATCTCGTGAATGATGGCATCCGACCACCACCTCCAGTACTGCTCCGGCCAGAGATGATGCTGGTACCAGGTAGTGGCCTCCAGCCTGGTTCGCCCGTGGGAGAGCGCGGTCAACCGGAACTCGCCCTGCCGTGAAACGAGAAAACCTTCAAGGTGCGGCGGATGGATCTTGGCGTACGGCGACCACTCCTCCATCGGCAGCGGATTCGAAGCCACACGGAAGCGCAATTGCCGCGGTTCGTCCCAGATGAGGACCGGTTCCACTAACTTGCCGGTGGAGAAATCGCAATAGCGAATCGCCGAAGGGCCGGTTCCCTCGATGTGGGAGGCGCGCGGGTAGGCCACGCCGGCGCGGAAAATAAGGCTCTCCGGTTTGCGCAGCGCCGCTGGTTGCAGAACGGTCTGCCAGACCATCTCCACTGGGGCCTCTATCTGGATGCTGGTAGTCACTGCAAACAGGCCGGGCTTGGGAGCAATCGCGTGCTCCACATCCACTCCCGCCGGAGAGATGCCGAAAAGCAGCAGCATCGCCAACGGACCTTGGGCCACGGCGTGGCCCTGCATTGCTCGCGCCGCAAGCCCACCCAAGATAGACAGCGGCAGGGCGATGGGCAGCGCCATCATGAGGCAGAGCGCTCCTTCAATGGCCACGAATAGCAGCGCCAAACCGACCACCAGAACCACGATTGAGGAACAGAGCACGGCATCCCCTCCTCCCAACGGACGGTTGTGGCCCACCGCCGACGTCACGACGAATCCCAGCGCGAACGGTAGCAGCACAAAGAGAGCTACTCCATAAAGTGAGTACATGACGGTGATCATCACCACAGACAGCACGGTCAGCGGGACACCGAGAAAGAGACTGTAGAATAGGGCTGCTCCCCAAATACCCCCCACGTTCTCCGGCCGGGGTCTTCGTTCCCGCAGCCACATCCAGAAGATCGCCGCGGAGGCGTACGCCAGCGCCGCGACGGCCACCACGCCCCATCCGTCCAGCGTTACCGGGCGCCCGCCGCGCCATCCAGTAACAGGCTGGAGATAATTCCACCAGCCCTTATCTCCCAGCCGCCAATAGGCAAGTAGACGCAGAGCATTGTGAACCAACCCAAGATACGCCGCCAGTCCCAACGGATGACGCCAGTTCATTTCCTGCTCCCGGCCAGCAGCTTTCTCACCTTCCCCCGCAACTTCACCAGCCCCGCCAGCGCGCCCTTCGGCATCTTCTGGAAGTCCTGGTAGAACCCGCACATCGAGTCGAAGAAGGCGAGCATCGCCTCAATTCTCGCCGCTGTGTACTGGTCCTCTTTTGCCGCCGCGGCTTGGGCTACGCAGTCGCGCAGCATGGCAACGGTGGGGTCCACCTCCCGCCGCTTTCGTTCGGCCACGATGATCTCGAACATCTCCCACACATCCTTGAGCGATTCGAAGTGGTCGCGGCGGTCGCCCAATACGTGAACCACCTTAACGATGCCCCACCCTTGCAACTCGCGCAGACTGCTGCTCACGTTGGAGCGGGCGACGGAGAGGGTGGCGGCGATCTCTTCGGCGTGCAGGGGACGGGGAGAGAGATAGAGCAGGGCGTGGATTTGGGCGACGGTGCGGTTGATGCCCCAGCGGGCGCCCATTTCGCCCCAGTGGAGGACGAATCTCTGCGCAACGGGAGTGAGTGAAGTATCGGACATTTCTGTAAATACAGAAATAACAGATAAAGCTGGATCCGTCAAGCCGCCTCTTGCCTGTCCCGTGCGCACTTCCAGGAATGATATAGTCTCCGCCAAGGGGGGGCATTCGATCTTGGAGCCTACGAAACCGAAAATTCCGCGCGAAGCGATTGAACTCTACAACCTTTTCATTCACAACGAGATCAGCCGCCGCGACTTCACCGAGGGCGTGCAGCGGCTTGCCGCGGGCGGGTGGATGGCATCCGCGATCATTCAGGCGCTGATGCCGGACTATGCGCTGGGACAGCAGATATCGAGGACAGACGACCGGATCAAGGCAACCTACGAAACGGTACCCTCACCGGAAGGGAACGGAAGCATTCGAGGCTATCTCGTCCGGCCTGTCAGCGCCGACACTCGATCGGCGGCGCCCGCCAAACTCCCCGGGATCATCGTCATTCACGAGAACCGCGGCCTCAATCCGCATATCGAGGACGTCGCGCGCCGGTTCGCTCTCGAGAACTTCATGGCGTTTGCGCCGGACGCGCTCACCTCGGCGGGAGGGTTCCCCGGCGATGACTATCATGGCGGCCAGTTGTTCGCCAAGATTGACCGCAACAAGATGACCGAAGATTTCGTGGCCGCCGCGCTGTGGCTCAAATCCCGTCCGGATTGCACGGGCCAGATCGGCGCAACCGGTTTCTGTTACGGAGGGGGCATGTCGAACACGCTGGCCGTGCGGCTGGGAGACCGCATCAAGGCGGCGGCGCCGTTTTATGGCGCGCCTCCCGCCAGGGATGACGTGGGAAAGATCAAGGCGGCCATTCTTGTCCACCATGGGGAACTCGACAAGCGGCTGGCCTCCACATGGCCTGCCTACGACCTCGCATTGAAAGAAGCCAATGTCCCACATGAAGGTTATATCTACGCGGGCTCCGGTCACGGTTTCCATTGTGATGCGACGCCGGAGCGCTACAACAGAGCGGCGGCTGAGCTGGCTTGGAAGCGCACCGTGGACTGGTTCAACAAATATGTGCGCGTCGTCTAGGCATGAACGCACATCTCCCGGATCGATTTCGTTAAAGCCCGGGCCGTATTGTTGAGCAGCACCGCATCCGAACCCGACGCAATGAAACGGAAGCCGAGATCGTGGTAGTGAGCGAAGTCGCCCGGTTTCGGCAGGAGAATCCCCAGCGATTTCCGGTTCCGCTTCGCCGCCGCAATCGTGCGGTCTATCGCCCGTAAGAAATCCGGATGATTGAATTCGCCCAGCACGCCGTAGGAGTGCGACAGATCCGAAGGGCCAATGAAGAGCACATCCACTCCCGGTTCGCCGGCGATGGCGTCGACGTTCTCGACAGCCAGCCGGGTCTCGATCTGCACAATGGTCAGTAGCGCCGTGGCTGATTCTTCGAGATAGGGACGGAAGTTCGATCCGTATTCACATGCGCGGTTGGAGAATGCCACGCCGCGCACTCCAAGCGGCGGATATCGCATGGCGGCGGCGGCATCCCGGGCTTCCTCGGCGGTGTCAATGCGGGGAAACATGATTCCATGCGCCCCCATGTCCAGCACGCGGTGCGCCCTCTGTCTGACATTCGACTCCACGCGCACGATGGCCGCCGCGGGAGTGCCCGAGAGCGCCTGCAGTTGGTGCAACGCCTCAATTTCCCCTCCCGCGCCGTGCTCGAGATCGATCAGCGCCCAATCGTAGCCGGCATTCCCCATCAGTTCGCTGGCCAGCGGCGACCCTAAGGAAAGAAAACAACCCAATACCGTGTCGCCGTCAGCCAGCCGTCGTTTGAGAGCGGAAGCTCTTTGCTGCACATTCATCACGCAACACTCCTTTCGGTTCTGCAAGTTGAGGATGTGGCGCCGCTCCCGGTCCGGACCGGACGAACAAAGGGGTAACGGCCGGAACGCGGCAGCCCACAAGCCATTAGGTTTCCGGGCATCCACTGATATCAGCAAGAACGTGCCCAAACGACATCTACCGGTCTAACCGCGTCCAGTAAACCAACTTCCTCCTGGAACCACAAAAGAGGTGCGTGGAATCACGCAATTCCGATAACTGCTTGGGTCAAGGAGGGTGAGCGCGATCGTATCCAAGTGCGCAGAAATGGCAGAATCCGTATCCCCTCGGTGGCGGCGTGTCAATCGATAGGCGATATACTGGAAAAGTTTTATGCGGATTTGGGTCCTGCTCCTCCTTTGCCATCATCTCCATGCCCAAGCCGAGCGCACGCATGCGCGCTCGATGGTCATTTCACAAACCGGAATCGTCGCCACCAGTCAGGTGCTGGCCTCGCAGGCGGGAGCGCAGATCCTGGCCAAGGGAGGCACGGCCGTGGATGCAGCCATCGCCGCCAACGCCGTCCTGGGCGTCGTCGAACCCGGCATGGATGGCATCGGCGGAGACATCTTCGTCCTCTACCGCGAGGCGAAGACGGGGCAGTTCTACGGGTTGAACGGCAGTGGATGGTCGCCGCGGGGCATGACCCGCCAGCGGTATCTCGACAGGAAACTGAAAGCGATGCCGCAGGCAGGCATTGAAAGCGTCACGGCGCCGGGTTGCGTCGATGGCTGGTATAAGATGCATCAGCGCTTCGGAAAGCTTCCCTGGAAGCAGCTTTTCGATGCGGCCATCGTCTATGCCGAACACGGGTTTCCCATCCAGGAAATGGATGCCGTCCATTGGGCCTCCCCGCGCATCCTGTCGAGCGAGGAAGGCAAGCGCGTGTTCGAACCGCAAGGACGCCCGCCTGCCGTTGGGGACATCTTCCGCAATCCGGACCTCGCCAAAGCGCTCCGTCTCATCGCCGCCGAAGGGCCGAAGGCTTTCTATCAAGGGGAGATAGCCAAGGCCATTCTTGCGACCTCGCACAAACTCGGTGGCTCGATGGAGGCCGGTGATCTGGCGGAATTCTCCTCCGAGTGGGTGACTCCCCTCTCGACGGACTATCGCGGGTGGCGTGTGCTCGAATTGCCGCCCAACGGACAGGGGCTGGCCGCCCTGGTGATGCTGAACATCATGGAGCGCTTCACCTTTCACTCACCCTTCAGCGCCGACGATCTGCACATCAAGATCGAGGCGATGAAACTCGCCTATGCCGACGTCGAAGCCTACGTGGGCGATCCGCGCTTTGCCAGTCAGCCCGTGACGCAACTCATCAGCAAGCCGTACGCGGCGGCGCGCGCGAAGCTGATTCAGCCTACAGCCAATTGCTCGGCGGCCCCGGGAATGCCCGCCGGCAGCGATACCACCTATCTTGCTGTGGTCGACAAAGAGGGAAACGTCGCCAGTTGGATTCAGAGCGTGTTCTCTTTGTGGGGGTCCGGCGTGGTGGTGGAAGGCATGGGATTCCCGCTCCAGAATCGCGCCGGCGGGTTCACGCTGGACCCGAAACATCCGAGCGTCGTCGCCCCCCGCAAGCGCCCGTTTCACACCATCATCCCCGGCTTCCTCGATAAGGGCGACCTGCACATCGGCTTCGGCATCATGGGCGGCGCCAATCAACCCCTGGCGCACGCGCAGTTCGTGTCGAACCTGGTGGATTACGGCATGAACCTCCAGGCGGCGCTCGAAGCCCCACGCTTCACCAAGCGCAGTTCCAACGGCTGCGATGTCGCCATCGAGTCGCGCGTGGGTATTCAGGCGCTTCAGGGGCTGTCGGCGCGCGGGCATGTCCTCGACGTGCGGCGCGAGCAATCCCAGCGCATGGGGCGCGGCAACGCAGTGCTCTTCCATTCCAGGACCCATGTCAACTATGGCGCTTCCGATTCCCGGGCCGATGGGGCGGCAATTCCCGAACCGGTGAACTAGGAGGAGCTTTCATTCAGCCCATAGTTTTCAGCCAGTGGACCAAGCCGGTTTGGCTTGCTGGCCTGTGGCTGAGCTGCAAAAAGTCACAGGTTGTTCAATCCGGCGCAGCCGGAGGTCCGGCTGAAAGCTGAGCGCTGTCGGCTGACTGCTCCCCTCGTCAGGTTTTCAAGTATCCTTGGCTATGGCCAGGTGTTCCCCCACACGGAAGTATGGATGGGGAGGTAGATAATTTTTCATGGGAGTCGTCCGGTGATGCAATTTGCGCCGAAAATACGCGAGTCCCTATAGGAGGAATCATGCCGCAAGGGCCGGCCGCCAGAATCACCGATCCCGTAGTCCACCCGCTTCCGCCAGTGCTGACACCCGGGCCAGGTAGCATGAATACGGTTATCGGCTATCTGCTTGCCTGGCGCGGTCTGCCCGCGGCAGCCGCTGCCGGATTGCAGGCGGCTAAGCAGGCGGCCGATATTGCGGTCCAAGCCGCTGAGACCGCAACGGCGGCCGCTGCCGGCACTCCCGGCGCGCCCGCGGCCTACGCCGCCGAGCAAACACTGAAGGCTTCCACCCTCGCCGCCATGAGCAGTGCGATCACCTCCATGGCCGCCGGGGGCGTGGACATTCACATGTGCACCACCCCGAGCCCCGTGCCCCCCCATGGTCCCGGCGTGGTGATTGACGGCAGCCCCACGGTCCTTATCAACAACATGCCCGCCTGCCGCATGGGCGATACCATCATCGAGCCGCTCGGCCCCCCCAACAAGATCGCCATGGGCTGCGCAACCGTCATCATTGGCCAGTCCGGAATGGGCTGCCCCAGCAATGTCACCCCCGGAACGCCGCTCAGCGTTCGCGCCCAGTTGATGAGCGCCCCTCCGGGAACCGGCACGGGCGGGGCGGGGAAGGAAGTTCCCGAAGGCACGGCCTCACCCAGCAGCCACACGGACCAGACCGGGAGCGGGGAAACCGTGGGCGTCGGCGGGCAGTATGGCGATGTCGGCGATGGCGGAGGCTCCGTCTGGGCGCCCAGTCCCACATCCGCCACCGCCGCGGCAGCCTTGATGAAGGCCGCGGAAAATGCATCCCCGGTGGTCCAGTGCGGGAAAGCCTGCCAGGCATTGAAGAGCGCCTCCACCGACTAGGAACAGTCATGATCGTGCTGCGCAAAGCTCAACTGGAAGCGATTCAGAAGCCTGCCGAGCAGGACTTCTCAGCCCGTCTGGTTGCCTTCATTAAGGAAGAGTGCTCCGAACAGGTGGGCGGCTTGCCTCCCGATGTTCTTCGAAAGCGGGTTCTGTGGGCCCAAACGGGAGCCCAGCGCCTCGGCTTAACCTTTGAAAACAGCATCATGCTGTTCGTCACCTACATGTTTCAACGCGGCCCCAATTTCTTCCAACACGCGGCCATCCAGCGCATTTTTTACGACCCTTCGATCGCGCCGAATGACCGCATGAACGCGGTAATGGACCGCGTCACTCGCGAGGAATGGGCGGAGATTGAAAGCCGCCGCGACGACAGTCTCTGGGAACGGGCGCGATAAGTCATGGATCCCGCGCTCAAGAAATCGCTCGAAGAGGCCAAGTCAAAGGCCGCCGAAGCGAACAAGGCAGCCGCGGCGGCGAAGTCCGCCTCCTCTGACGCCGATTCCAAGACGAAGGCGATCACTCCCGCCGACACAGCCGCGCTCGATGACGCGTCGAAAAAACTCGACGATCGCGAGAAGGAACGCGAGAAGCTCGACAAGGCGAAAGCGGACCTTGCCGCCGCCGGCGCGAATCTGGCGGCGAAGCAACTCGACCAGAACGGCAAACTCGCGGCTTACAAGGTCCACCATGCGGACTACGATCCCAGTTCCCCTGACCCTGCCAAGAACAAGATCACGGCGAACAATGCCAGT
>JADLBD010000053.1 GCA_020847975.1 Bryobacterales bacterium
GGCCGGTCCACGGGAACATAGGCCTCGCCACTGAACGAAACCAGCTACGTTAGGAACGGTCGACTCAGCAGTCGGCCACCTCGCGCGTGGAATATCTACTACCAGTACTCATATATTTGAACTGGACCACCTCCTTTCTCAGTGATACACCAATACTAATTCCGAAAGAAGAATGTGTCAACCAAAAATTCAGTTTCCGGGATACAACATCTGGTAGTGTCATCCGGATGACCCCTTCAGCCAGTGTCAGAGGTTCTTGCGCAGAAACCTGCACATCGCCAATCCGTCCATCCAGTTGAACGGAAACTTCCCCGTCGTATAGTGCGCGCACGGCAAGGTGAACACCTCATGCCGGAACCGCCTCTTTCTGAATGTGTCCAGCACCTGACGGCTGTACTCCGGGATGAATGTCGTGTCGTACTTCGCCCACACCAGCAGGCTTTTCAAGTCCCGCCCGTGGAGCCGGTCCAAATACGTCGCCGGGCTGATCACCGCCCAATACCGCCGCAGTCCATCCTGAGTCAGTTGCTGCTCCACGCCGCGCCTCACATGCTGTGTGGACAACCCCGTCCACACGACGTCGGAAAAGTACATCGATACATGGTTGAACACGCCGCAGCGTATGCGCGGATCATGCGCCGCCGTGATGAACGCCATGCACGAGCCCAGGCTCGTGCCCAGTATCGCCAGCCGTGTGTAGCCTTGCCGCTCCAGCCAGGTCAGACATGCGCGCACATCAATCACTGACTGCCGCGAGGCGTGGATCGTCCGCCCGATGTTCGACGATACATGATAATCGGCTCGCTCCAACTCCGCTGGCATGCGGCGGTCATGGTACGCCATGCTCATCCGCAACGCGGATATCCCGAACTGGTTCAGGAGCTTACAGAGCCCCAGGTGGCCTCCCGCATCGGAATTCCATTGTGGCAGCACCACCACCGCCCGTCCTCGGTGCTTCGCCGCCGGAAAGTAGATTCCATGAACCGTATTGTTTTCCGGATACGGCGTCCGCACCCCGCTGGTGAACGTCAGGTGATCCCCCTCCAATCGGAAATCCTCGGGCGTGGGGGAAGCAAAGAAGCTGTCGGAATCCGCCACCGCCTGCTCGACGAATTCCCGCATCGCTTGTGGCGCGTTTCCGTTCGGCGGAGGATGCAGGAACCATTCCGCACCCCAATCAAACGGCCGCACGACGCGGTTGCTGTCCTTCGTGGCAAGTTCGAATTCCCAGCGGTCAATCCATTTGGCGTAACTGAACATCGTTTGTGTAGTGAGAAACCGTCAGTGTAGCGCAAAACCGACCCCAAGAAAAAACCCGGTACCGTGCCGGTACCGGGTAAGGAGAACCGTTCAGCCGGAGGCAACTGCCACCACCGAAGCGGAGAATACCTCTATCAACCCTAGCCGCATTGCAGCAATTTCGTAACCGCTTGCAAGTGGTTGATTCCCCATTGCCCTGTCCCGCTCCCTTTTGGATTTCCGTATTCCTTCGCCGGGCCGTTACCAAAATCGGGAATCTCCCCCCATCCGCTCCTGACCAATCCCCGCCAACTGGAGTAGAATACCCTAGTGGCGGCCAGTCCTTCATCCGGTACTGTGACTTACCTTACGCCTGATCCCGGCCTTGCCGTCGCGGGTGCGCCTGCCCGTAACGCCCTCGGTGGATTCTTCCTTTCCGGCCTCATGATGTCCTTCCTCGGGGCCATCCTCCTTGCCTGGGGCTATCACCTGCATTCCGACTATGCTTTGGTCGGTTACTACTTCCTCTCCTTGAATGCCGGAACCCTGCTATCCGTCCCACTGGGCAAGTGGCTGCTCGCCCGCCGGAGTCCCCGCTTCGTCCTCGCCATTTCCTGCGCTCTGTCCGCCTGCTCCCTCTTTTATCTCGCCGCTGCCGGTCCGCCGCGCCCCTACTGGTGGCGCCTCGCCGGCGTCCTCGTCAGCGGACTCGGCGCCGGGTTGCTGAATGCCGGGCTCTTCACCGCCATCTCGCCCCTCTACCGCAGAGACCCCGCCGCGACGGTAAACCTCGGCGGACTCCTCTTCGGCCTCGGCTCCCTCACTGCCGCACTTCTCGTCTCCGGTACGTTCTACGTTTACACCGCCGGGGCCACGCTGATCTTCCTCGGGCTCATTCCCGGATTCATGGCAGGCCACTACGCCCGCACGAACCTGCCTCGCGAATCCGCCCCGCAGCGCGTCACCGTCAAGCAAGCCCTCCACGACTTTCAAAGCCCCGCCGCCGTTCTCTTCGCCATGCTGCTGTTCTTCCAATTCGGCAACGAATGGGCCATCGCCGGCTGGCTGCCCCTCTTTCTCGTCCAACGCCTCGGCGTCAGCCCGGCCACCTCCCTGCTGCTTCTGGCCCTCTACTGGCTGGCGCTCATCGTCGGCCGCTTCGTCATGCAAGCCGTGCTCCCCAAGGTGAGCCACGGGAAACTTCTCATGGGCAGCGTCATCTCCGCCATGTTCGGCTGCTTCATTCTCAGCTTCACGGACAACACTTTCGGCGCCGGCACCGCCTTGCTCATGGTCGGCGGCGGCTTTGCTTCCATCTATCCGCTGGTGGTTGAAAAGATCGGCCGCCGCTTCCCCTATTACCACCCCGGCCTGTTCAACGGTGTCTTCTCCTTCGCGGTCACCGGCGGCCTTCTCGCGGCGGCTTCTCTCGGCTTCCTGGCCATGTGGCTGGGAATCGGCGTCATCATGGGACTCCCCATGATCGGTTCGATCGCCGTTTTCACTTTGCTCGTCGTGATCTGGCTCGAAGCGAAGCTTACCCGCCTTCCCGCTTAGCGTAAGCTGGTTTCTTGACCGCCATCCTGATCTTCCTCGCGGTGTACCTGGTCCTCGCCATCGGCAGGCTGCCCGGCTTTCGCATCGACCGTCCCGGCGCCTGCATCATCGGAGCCAGCTTCATGATCGGCTTCGGCGTCCTCGACTTCGACCAAGCCTACGCCGCCATCAACTACGACACCATCATCCTCCTGTTCGGCATCATGATCGTCGTCGCCAACCTCCGCCTCTCCGGCTTCTTTTCCGCTGTCGCCGAATGGGTGGTCGAGCACGCGCATCGCCCCATCCTCCTCCTCGCCGCCATCGTGTTCGTCTCCGGATTTTTCTCCGCCTTCTTCGTCAACGACACCATGTGCCTCGTCCTCACGCCTCTCGTGCTCGAAATCACCCGCCAGTTTCGGCGCAGTCCCACCCCTTACCTGCTCGCCGTCGCCATGGCTGCCAACATCGGCAGCGTCGCCACCATCACCGGCAATCCGCAGAATATGATGATCGGCAGTTTCTCCGGCATCGGCTATCGTACCTTCGCCGCCGCTCTCTCCCCGGTTGCCGCCGTTGGCCTCGCGCTTACCGTGGCTGTCATCGCCATCGCCTACCGCCGTGAATTCCGCCTCGCGGAAAAAGTATCACTCGAGCGCCGCCCTGTCCGCGTCAGCCGTCCCCTCCTGTGGAAGTCCCTCGCCGTCTCCGCCGGAATGATCTTTGGATTCTTCCTCGGCTGGCCCGTCCCCAAAGTCGCCCTCATGGCGGGCGCCCTCCTCCTCGTCACACGCCGAGTCAAGCCCGAACGCGTCTACCGGGAGATTGACTGGTCCCTCCTCGTCCTCTTCATCGGCCTGTTCATTGTCGTCGCCGGCATCGAGAAAACCTCCCTCCCCTCGGACCTCTTCCGGGCCTCGCAGCAGTTCCACCTCGAGCGCACCGCCGTCCTCAGCGCCTTCGCCGCCCTACTCTCGAACCTCGTCAGCAACGTCCCAGCCGTGCTTGTCTTCAAACCCTTCATCCCCCACATGGCGAATCCGATGCGCTCCTGGCTCACCCTCGCCATGTCCACCACCCTCGCAGGCAATCTCACCATCCTCGGCTCCGTCGCCAACCTTATCGTGGTCCAGCGCGCGCGCCACGAAGTCCACATCGGCTTCTGGGAATACTGCAAAGTGGGCGCTCCCCTCACCGCCCTCACCATCGCCGCCGGTGTTCTCGTGCTCGGCTAGCGCTAATCCTCCAACAACTCCCCAATCCCCGCCACCATCGCTTCAAACGGCTTCTTCTTCATATCGTGTCCCGCGCCCGCCACCTCGATCAGCCTGTGCGCCGCGGGAATCAGTGTTACCGCTGCCTCCATCTCCGCAATGCTCCCGAATGGATCCTTCGTCCCATGCACGAACAGCGCCCGGGTCCGCAGGTTCGGGAAATGCTGGGTGCGCAACTGCGCCGGCTTCTGGGGCGGATGCAGCGGATAGCTCATCAGCAGCAACGCTTCCGCTACACTCGGGTCTTCGGCGGCCAGCATTGTCGCCTGCCGTCCCCCGTAGGAATGCCCGCCCAGCACCACCCGGCGCGCGCCCAATCCCCGCGCCACGCCGGCCGCGGCGCGCAGCCCTTCCCGGTCCTTCGCCTGCATCGCCGGAAACGGCGGTCCCGACGCCCGCTGCTGCCGGAACGGCAGATCAATCCGCATTGCCAGCCATCCCGCCTCCGCAAAGTGCCGGCAAACCAGCACCAGCAACGGAGCCCGCGCATTGGACCCCGCCCCGTGCGCCAGCACCACAGCGTTGGTGAACGCGTCCACAGGCCGGTGCACATATCCGCGCACCAATCCGTCCGCGATCGCCTCCGGTTCGGGCAGCGTCATGCCGGGAACGGCCACACACGCTCGATGGTTTTCGACAACATCCAGCTCTTGTCGTCCGCGTTGAGGAATTTCATGTCGTCGCGCACTACCGACAGCGTTTTATCGTACGTTGTGTGCGCCTCGCACACCGGCCAGTCCGTCCCCCACATCAGCCGCCGCGGTCCGTAAGCGGCATGCAGCCGCTTCACGTACTCCTGCGCGTCCAGCCACGGATACGGCTGCTTCGAAATCGCCCACGTGTGCGAGATCTTCACGAACACCTTCGGATACCGCTTCAACGCAATCAGCTTTTCCAACTCCTGCGGCTTGTCAATCGGGCAGTCCGTCATGTGGTCGATCACCACCGTCAGGTCCGGGTACTTCTCAATCAGCTTCGCCGCATCCGGACAGCGCGAAGTCGGCATCAGCAGCGTCATCGGAACCTTCAACTCTTCACACCGCTTCCACAGCGGCGCCATCAGCGGGCCGTTGATCCAGTCCCCCGCCGCATTCCCCGCCGGGCTCAGGCGAACCCCGCGGAACCGCTGCTCCTTCACCAGTTTCGACAGATGGTCCGGAGCTCCCGGATCCTCCGGATTCACGCGCGCCACGCCGTGAAACAGCTTCGGATACCGCTTCAATACATCGGCAAGATAGCTGTTGTCCCAGCGGTAGTGAATCACCTGGATGATGACCGTGCGCTCCACATGGTTCGCCTTCATCAGATCCATCAGCATCTCCACCGAGGCATCCTTCTCCGGCGGCCGCTTCGTCTCCTTCGCAAAAGGATAATGGGGATCCTTCTTCCACACGTGAACGTGCGAATCCAGGATGCGATACTTGGGCGCGGCCGGGGCGGCCATCGCGCCCGCAAGTCCCACTGCAAATTCTCTTCTACGCATAAATCGGCTCCAGTTTGTTCACCACGTACGCGCCGCAGCGCTCATAGGACACCCGCGGTCCCTGCCGCGCCGAATCCAGATCCACGCAGATCCACCCCTTGTACTTCATGCTCTTCAGAACGCGGTGGCAGCCGGGAAAATCCACTTCTCCATCCCCCAGGTCATAAATGCTCGAATAGAACTTCGCGCCCTGCGAATCCTTGGCCAGCCTCTGTCCGCTGTCGAGGATCACGTCCGCCGCCGGCGTGGTCCACTTCGCGTCTTTGTAATCCATCATGCGGATACGGCTCTTGTAGCGCTCGAACATCTCCACTACGTTGCTCCCGCCCAGGTGCAGGTGCGCCGTATCGGGAAAGAAGTCAAACAGCTTTGGATCCGTCATCGCCATGCACTTGTGCACCTCCTCCGGCCGCTCCACCATCTGGTTGAGATGGTTATGCAGCCCGGCGCGAAAGCCCATCCCGTTCGCCGCTTCCCCGATCTTGTTGAATGTGTCGCACATGGTCTTGAATGCCGCATCCACGTCGCCGGAACGCACGCGGCCCGGCGAGAAAACCACCAGCCGGTTGGCCCCGAAAATCTTCAAAAACTTCATCGCCTCGCGCGCATTTTCCACCACTTTCATCTGTTGCGCCGGATCCTGCGCCGGACCGTTGAAGCTGATGGTCATCACGGTGACGCCGCGCTTCGAACACTCCTTCTCGATCTGCGACGGAGTGACGCCGTACTTCTTCAGGCTCGCCGGAAATCCCGTGAACCGCATGCCCACAAATCCGGTGTCCTTCATGACGTCGAGGACATCCGTAAACGGGACCTGCCGGAAGTGGCCCCACAGAGCCAGGCTCACCGCCCACTTGATGTTCTTGTTGGCCGGGAGACGATTGGCCGCCCTGGCCATCGCCGCCGAGAGAGATACGAGAAACAGACGTCGATCCATTCGATAAATTCCGTGTGAGATGAAGTTGCAGAGTCATAATACTACTTGAGCCTGCTTCCCGTTGACGCCATCCTCCCTCAGATCCGCGACGCTGTCGCCGCATCGCCCTCGCTTGTCGTCGAAGCCCCGCCCGGAGCCGGAAAAACCACCCGCATCCCCCCCGCGCTGCTTCCCCTCGCCAAGGGCGAAGTCTGGGTGCTGGAACCGCGCCGTCTTGCCGCCCGCCTCGCCGCCCGTCGTGTTGCCGAAGAACAAAACGAACCGCTCGGAGAGACCGTCGGCTATCAGGTCCGCTTCGAACAGGTCAGCGGCCCGCGTACCCGTGTGCGCTATCTCACGGAAGGCGTCCTCACCCGCCGCATCCTCTCCGACCCTACCCTCCGCTCCGCCAGCATCGTGATCCTCGATGAATTCCATGAGCGGCACCTCGATACCGATCTCGCCCTCGCTCTCCTGCGCCGCCTCCAAACCACCTCCCGGCCGGACTTGAAGCTCCTCGTCATGTCCGCCACTCTCGACGCCGCCCCCATCGCCGAATTCCTCGGCAACTGCCCTACCGTCCGCTCCGAAGGCCGCCTGTTCCCCAACGAGATCCGCTACCGCCCGCACTCCTCCGAGACTCTCGAAGACCAGGTCCGCGCCGCCGTCGAGTCGCTCCTGGCCGAACCGGATCGCGGCGGCGATATCCTCGTCTTCCTTCCCGGCTCCTACGAGATCCAGCGCGCCGCACGCGCTCTCGAAACCGTTGCCGCGCGGAGGGAACTGCTGATCACCCCGCTCTACGGCGAACTGTCACCCGAAGAACAGGACCGCGCCGTGCGTCCCGCCGCCCAGCGCAAGGTGATCCTCTCCACCAACGTCGCCGAAAGCTCCATCACCATTGAAGGCGTCACCGCGGTCGTGGATTCGGGCCTCGCGCGCATCGCCGCGCATTCTCCCTGGAGCGGACTCCCCGTCCTCCGCACCGGCCGCATCAGCCAAGCCTCCGCCATCCAGCGCGCCGGGCGCGCCGCCCGCACCGCCCCCGGGCGCGTTATCCGCCTCTACACCGAGGAGGACTTCCTCCGCCGTCCGCCGCGCGAACTCCCCGAAATCGAACGCGAAGACCTCTCCGAGATGGCGCTCACCCTCAAAGCCCTCGGCGTCTCCCGCTTCGCTGACATCCCTTGGCTCGAATCGCCGCCAACCCCGGCCGCGGAAGCAGCCGAAACCCTGCTCGCCAAGCTCGGCGCAGTCGATTCGCGCGGCCTCCTCACCTCCACCGGCAAGTCCATGGCCCGCTGTCCGCTTCCTCCGCGCCTCGCGCGCCTCGTGCTCGAAGCCCAGCGCCGCGGTGTAGGAGATGAGGGTGCCCTGGCCGCCGCCCTCCTCAGCCTCGGTGCACGCCTGGCCTCGGAAATGCGCCATCGCACCTCCTCCGATATCTTCGCGCTCATGGAGGACAACCCGCCCGCCATGGCGCGCCGTTTGGTGGCCTCCATCCGCTCCGCCATGCATCTCGAGCCCACCCGTAAGCACGACGAGGATGCTCTCCGCTACGCCATCCTCGCCGCCTTCCCTGACCGCGTCGCCCGCAAGCGCCAGCGCGACGAACTTCTCCTTGCCGGCGGCGGCTCCGCCGTGCTCGCTGCTTCCAGCACCGTCCGCGACGCCGAATTCCTCGTCGCCATCGACATCGAAGAGCGCAAGGAGCGCGGCCTCCCGCTGGTGCGCCTCGCCAGCGCCATCGAGCCCGATTGGCTCATCGACCTCTACCCCGAAAAAATCACCGAACACAGCGCCGTCGAATGGAACCGCGCCGCCGAGCGCGTCGAAGCCGTCAGCGCCCTCCTCTACGAAGGCCTCGTCATCGAAGAGAGCCGCGGCGGCGCCCTCGACCCCGAACAGGCCGCAAGCCTCCTCGCCGCCAAAGCCCGCGAAGCCGGCATCGCCCGCTTCCTCGACATCGGCGAACTCCACAATTTCCTCGACCGCTCTCAGTTCGCCGCCGCCCACTCCCCGCTGCCCGCGCTCACCGAAGACGATGCCCTGTCCGTCCTCGAATCGATGTGCGCCGGCCAGCGCTCCTTCGCCGGCCTCCAGGCGCAGACCTCCTCAGGCGGCCTCCTCCGTCAACTCGAACTCCGACTCGGACCCAACGGGCCTCGCGTTCTCGAGGAAGTGGCCCCCGCCCGCTACAAACTCCCCAGCGGACGCACCGCGCCCATCGAGTACCCGCCCGGCCAACCGCCCCGCCTCGCCGCCCGCCTCCAGGAGTTCTTCGGCATGAAAGACACCCCGCGCATCGCCCGCGGACAGGTCCCGCTTGTCCTCCTCCTCCTCGCCCCCAGCATGCGCCCCGTCCAAACCACCACCGACCTCCCCGGCTTCTGGCAGCGCTGGTATCCCCAGATTCGCAAAGAACTCATGCGCCGCTATCCCAAACATAAGTGGCCCGAGCACCCACAGGCGCCGTCGTGACCGCACATCTTCCCTGAGGAAAGACAAAGGAGAGGGAGGCGCGCGCCCAGGGCCGAATACACCTATTGCCCCTTTCTCAGGTAGTGACCGGGTTGCATGGCGATGGGAAAGCCTCCCACGCAAACCGGGTCTTTAGCGGTATGCTTGGAGTGCGGAGGCTGACGATGGACAGGTCGAACGATCCTCGCTACAACTTCTACGCCAGCCCGTCGGTGGACGAACTGGTCGCCCAACAGGGCAAGGGCCCGCTCACCGACCCCACAGTCCTATTGGGAGATTTCTGGCCAGAGGAGGAGCCTGTCGAGGAGTTTCTGGCGGCTCTCCATGAGTGGCGCGGCCACAACCGGGCAGACCGCGCTGCATGACCAATGCCGTCGTCGTCGATACAGACGTTGTTTCTTACCTCTTCAAGAGCCACCCCATCGCCTTTCAGTACCTTCCCGATCTCAAGGATCGAATTCCGATAATCTCCTTTATGACCCTGGCGGAATTGGACCGCTGGGTGCTGGATGCCCGATGGGGCGAGACTCGCCGGGTTCAGCATGGCGATGGGAGAACCGTATTCTTTTCCATCGGCCGGCCCGTCCAATGGCTTTGAATGGATTGGGTGAATTCAGGCCGCACCAACTTGGCGCGCTTCCACAACCAAGGTTCTTCCTCGCGGCGCAGATAGATTCCCTCAATCGGCTCCGAGCCGAGCCGGGAGGCTGTGGAGTTGAGGAGCCTCTCGAGGTCATCCAGCCCGAACCGGCCTCTGGCCAGCACCGGCACGGGTACAATCCCCATCCGCGGCGCCCAGTCATCTCTGCGGCGCGAACTCCAGAACTTGCCGGCTTGTCTGTCATACACGTCGATGGCGAGAAAGTAATCAGGCAGACGGTCATAGTGGACGGAGTGAACGGCGAAACACCATTCTCCGAACAGAATGAGATTACTCTGCATCGCCTCCCATAGTGCGTTCCGGCGCTGCGCCAGCCAGGGCCAGAACGCCTGAAACTGCCGGTGAGCGCCCGAGCGCAGCACAGTGCCGCGGTTCCAGACAACAGGCTCCGCCGTACCGTCAAAGCCAATCCCGATGTTGGCGCCGTCGGCCTTTTCCTCGATGACCAGAACGCCTTCGAGGAACAGGGCGCGTTCGTCCGGAGAGAGCACTTTATCGTCCCGCGGGGAACCCGAGCCCAACCATGCCAGGTGCGGTGTGCGCGGAAACTTGTAGAGGACCCTCACCATTCATTCCTTCTTCTTTCCAAGGTAAATGGATTCGATCTCATCGGGGCAGAGGAACTCGACGGTAATTCCGGCGTGGAAAAGAGCGTCTCGGAAGCCCCACCATTTGCTGTCGGCAGCCTGGAGAATGGGAGGGTGTTCTGAATGCCTGGCGGCTACCGCCACAAACTTGCGGTCGGAGGGGTCGAAAGCGGCCAGGCCTGCGAGGTCAGGGAACTCCACATAACCTCGCTCCTTGTGACGCTTGATTTTCACCCGGACGACCTTTTCGGTCCGCCACAGGTTATCGTGCACCCACTTGAAGAACGCATCGCCAACGCCGGGTTGACCGCTAAACGAGCAGTACTTCTTGTACTCCCCGAAAATCTCGAGACCAGAGTCCAGAGCGAGCCTCCCGGTCTTCGCTATTTTCCGCAAGGCTTGGGAACATGCGTTTGCGCAGATTCGCGACCCGCCATCCCGGCGGTTCGCGATGACCACTACGTTGGTGTCCACCACGCGCAGATTGGTGCGGCTCGAGGCGCGCCTCGGGGCTTTCCTGCTCATCCGCGAATCGCCTCGCGCCTGGCGGCGGCATCCATTCTCGCCGCTAGTTCACCCAACTCGTCGCCGAAGAAGCCGTCCGGCCAATTCTGAATCTCGCCGTAGAGATTCACCTCCAGCGGGCGAAGCTCCGCTCCGTTCTCGCCGGACTCACAGAAATAGAGAGCCACCTGGTCCGGCTGGATGGCTTCCTCCGCAACGCGCCGCTGCAATCTTCGTAGAAAGTGTTCGGAGTGGCTCTCGACGATCAACTGAATGGACCGGTCCGATCCATCCTCCCGGGACCGCACCGCCTCGATAAACAGATCGGCAAGCGCGGTCTGCACGCTGGGATGCAAATGGATCTCCGGTTGTTCCAGCAGAATGGTGGTATCCGGGGCGGCGTAGAAGCATTGCACCACAACAGGCAAGACTTGGGACACTCCGAACCCAACATCCGTCAGATTTACGGTCTGCTTCGATTTGGGAGTTCGAACGAGCACCTCGTATTCCTTGCGGTGTGCGGCGATTGCCTTGACCTGGAATCCATCGAGGAGCCCGAGATCCTGGAGCCATTGTGCGATCACCGCCTGGAAGGGCCTCGCATGCTGTCTGTAACCTGCGCTGATCTTGCGGGACGCCGCGGCGAGCATCGCCTCCACCACCCGTTCCCCACGCCATCCGACATGCTCCGGAACCTCTCCGGACCAGACGTAGGAACGTTCCGGGTAGGTTCTGAGAGGTCCCAGGTACTGAATTCGCTTCAGTTGCCGTTCCAGCGCGAGCGCCAAATCGCTGGTGAAGACGGCGTTCCGATAGTAGGCACCCACTTCGTCCGGGAATCCGTAGAAACGGACCGGATCCGGCAGTTTCCAGGCGCGTCCCCGGTTTCGCACGAGTTTGTAGTTGCCGGCGGACAACTCATACTCGCCTGAGGGGCCGTTCTCGACTGCTTTCATTTTGACCTGAATCCTTTGGCCATCGGTCTCAAAGTCATAACGAAAGAATGTGACGGACTGCCGCCCGCCTTTACGATCGGATGCGATTTCGGCGCTGAACTGAATTTTTTCCCCAGCCACGCTCGTTCGCGTGATGGGATTCCGGATCACCAGCGGCTCGGGTAAAAGCCATTCCACCGCGAACCGGATCTTGTGCCCCAGGTCGTGATCAAAGACCAGATCGCGATAGGTTCCCAACTCCACCGGTGTATTGCGATCACCGGGATGCAGCACACGGCGGCGATCCGTAGACTCCGCGGTCTGACAAAGCATGAGAAGGAATTGCAGCAGGCTCGTCTTGCCGGCGCTGTTGCCGCCGAAGAAGACCGTCAACGGCGCAAGCCGGATGGTTTTTGTATCGCTCCAGGCCTTGAAGTTCTGAATGCGCAATTTGGTGAGCACTTCGCAGTTTCCTCTTCTTGCAGAATAGGCGGCATTGCCGGACAAGCCGGTCTGGACAACCGCTGCCAGGCCTGCGCGCTCAGCGCCTGGCCGGGCGTCGTCTTGTTGAAAACCGCCGCGCAACAGCTATTGCTTTCCCCGGCGCCTCAGTTGCCAATGGATCCACTGAGCACCGGCGGACAAGAATATCGGCAGCCGCGCCGGGATGTTTCGCCGCCATGGCGAGCACTTCGGCGCAGGCCTGTGAAGAGACACCGAGGGCCTGCGCGGCAGCCATGAAATGTCCGTAGGCTTCGATGGCGTCCATACCGGTCAGTTCGTAACCGTACCCCTCGAGGATTCGCTCGATTGCGAGCCGGCCCACATCGAGACTGAACCGCGCATCCTTCTTGAGAAAGTCACGCGATGCGCGGCTGAGCGTGCGCGGATCAGTGCGGCCCGCTTGGGCAAATTCCAGGGCAAGATCGAGGAAACCGGCGTCTTTTGCCGCGGCAAACCAGAGGCCGGGCTCGCCGCTCCATGTGTCCAAATCCAGGAGAATCGTTTTTGGATTGCGGCCGGGGTATCTCCTGCTGATCGCCCGGAAAGTAGCGAGGCCGGTGGATGCGCGATTTGCTGTCAATGCATATTTCTCATACGCCTCATCCACCCGGCCGAGATCGAGCAGGATTTTCTCACACTCGGCATCGATGGCGGCACGCGGTTGATTCAGGCCGTGCGAAGCTTCCGCATACTGGAGCGCTTCCTCGAGGCGGCCTTCGGACAGCAGCGCCCGCAAACCGAATTTGCGATCGTGCCAAGATGGAAATCGCTGAAGCGCCAGCAACTCGAGCAATTCGTGATGACGGCCGGCCGCCACCAGACTCGAGAGACAGACGCTGGTTCCGCGGACATAGTTGCCCGGCCGGGGATCAGACCAGGCAGTGCGGAGCAATTCAAGGAACCGGTCCGCCCAGCAAGAGGCAATCTCACGGGAACCGCACAACTCGCCCCACCGTTCTCCGACCGGGGAAAGGTAATCGACGCCATCATCCTCGATGGCCTGCCAGAGGCGGTCCAACCACTTGTCCCGGGTTTTCCGGTCCGCGGGAGCCGAGATTGCGATGGGCAGCAACTCCTCCTGCGCCCAATACACTGCGCCGCCAAGAGCGCCGGACGAGGTGTCGACGTGCTGAAAGGCCGGCCAGATCCTCTCCATCAGGCTCACGAAGCCGTCGCCGGCGGTAACGGGATCCGTTCTGGCCGCGTTCTTCACCTCGGTGACCGCTTCTTTCAAGCGCCGGCAAGCGAGATGCGAACCTCTCCATCCGAGTGCACCGGAGCGGAGCCGGGCTCTGAACGTCCATTGGTATTTCGTCGCCATCGATTGAAGATATTTTGGCATACTGCGCCCGCCGTGGCCGTAGGAGAATGGAAGGAGAATCATAGCGGCGGGAGAGGCCATGGGAACAGCCGAGATCCTACAGCAATTCGAACGGCATACCGGAAGGTTTCCACGAGCAGCAGTGGAAGCGGCCGTCGCGAGGCGGCAAGAGCTGACACCAGAGCTTCTGCGCATTCTCGAGGATACAGTGAACCGGGCAGCTCAACTCGACGCCGAGGACGATTACATGGCCCATCTGTACGCCATGTTTCTGCTGGCGCAGTTCCGCGAAACGCGGGCGTACCCGCTTATGGTCCGCTTCGCATCCCTTCCGGGTGACCTGCTGGATTCGCTCTGCGGCGATTTTCTCACCAACGATCTTGGTCAGGTCATGGCATCAGTATGCGGGGGCGACTTGGCCGGCATTCAGCACTTGATCGAGAACGAGGCCACTGACGAATGGGTCAGGGGCGCGGCCCTGACGAGCCTCATGGCGTTGGTGGCTGCCGGACAAAAGAGCCGTGACGAGATCGTGAGCTACTTCGCCGGCCTGTTTCGCGGAAAGCTGGCGCGGAGGTATTCCCATGTGTGGGACAAATTAGTCTCATGCAGTTCCAACCTTCACCCCGAGGAACTGCTCGACGATATCGAGCGCGCCTATGCTGAAGGGTTGGTTGATCCGGGCTACATCAGCCCCGACGATATCAAACAGGACTTGGCGATGGGAAGGGAGCGCATGCTCGCAACACTTGCGCAGGACCGGCATCTAAGCCGAAGTTCTTGGCCGATCAGAGGCAAGTGACTGAAAATAAAGCGTGCCTATGGCACACTACTGACTACGCTTGAGCCGGGAATGGAGCGGTGGTTAAGTTAAGTTAGCCGAGTCGCAGTTCGACCC
>JADLBD010000054.1 GCA_020847975.1 Bryobacterales bacterium
ATTCAATCCCCATAGTCCGGCAGCACGTTGCGGTTTAGTTCACCGCGCGGTTACATCACCGGCGCGGCCCTGGCGAAAGTGTCTGCCCTGATGTTTTACCGCCGCGCCGCTGATGCAACCTTTATCATTCACGCGTTCTGATACTTTATTTTCTCAATGAATGCAACCGTTTCCCCCGCATGATCCGTGCCCGTCGGAACGCCACAGGTTACCCTGAAGCCGGATAAAGCCAATGGCCTTATCCAAATACATCTCAGCGAGAACCTCCCCATGCTCGGCTCTCTTTTCAACAAGTCCCGCACTCGCGCCCAAATCAACCGCGAGAATGCGCAACAATCCACAGGTCCCAAAACCCCCGCCGGCAAAGCCGCTTCCAGCCGCAACGCCCTCAAGGAAGGCTTCTCCGCCTCCTTCGCCATCGTCGCCCCCGAAGACCGGCAATGCTACGATGAATTCCTCACCGGGCTCCGCGAGGAACTCCAGCCGCACGGTATCCAGGAAGAAGACCTCTTCCGCCGTATCTCGCTCGCCTCCTGGAACATCCGCCGCATCGAGAAACTCACCTTGGCTCTCTACGAAGACACGGAATCAGACCCGCTCGCCTCTGACGATTCCGCCATCGTCGGCAAACTCGAACGTTATACTCGCCACCAGACCCTCAACGAGCGTTCCTACTATCGCGGCGTCAAACAACTTCGCCTCCTCCAAAACGGCCGCGCCGCGAACGCCCCTCCCCCGCCAGTGCCGGACCTGGAGGAAACAGCAAGCCATCCTGCCGCCGAGCCATCCGCTGGCTGCCCCAATTCACCGGCCAATCCAGACTCCGAAGCCCCTGATTCCAAAAGTGACAAAACGAAGCCGGAACTCACCCCGGAACGTCCCCCGCAAAACGAGCCAGCGAACCAAGCCGCCCCGGAATCCAAGCCTGAAGAGCCCAGCACCGGTGGCGATCCCAACCGGTTCTACCTGATTCTTCACTGACTCGAGGACACGCCCGCACCACCCGTATCTCCTCTCAGCCTTCCTGTCCCCATGACCACGTCAATCTATTTCCCGGATGCGCACATTGAGCGGTGTGCCGTAGCGCACCACCTCAAAAACTCCACGGGTGCCTTTCTTGATGCCCTTGATCCGGTACTGGTCCATCGTCAGCCCTCTGTCCCCCAGCGCTGTCGATTCCACCACGTCCACCAGGATCTGGTCGCCGTCCTTCTTCATCGTGTTCGGCTCGGTGATCATGATGTGGCCCACCCCGCCGGCGCCGTCGTTGTCCAGTACGTACCCGCTGTCCGTGCACATTCCGAACAACAGGGATTTCGTTCCCGGAGGTTTGAGATCGCTCATCGAAGTGTAATACCCGCTCTCAGGGCCCATCAGAGCCCGGATCGGCATGCTCGGGCCGATCACCGTCTTCGCGTCCGGCTCCTTGCGAAACCAGTTTGCCCCATCGTTGCGCCGGCGCAGGTACCCTCCGACGAACCCGTTACAGTCGAGCCCAATAAAGTGCATCGAGGCAAACTGGGCGAGGGTGAACGTGGTCTTCTGGTATCGGTACCGCAGTTGCAGCGCCATCTGCACTTCCTCGGGAAATCCCTTCCCCGAAAACGGCGTCGTGGCCGCGTACATCATCTCGCGGTAAGTTCCGAAGGTCCGTGTCTCAATGGTTCCGTCAATCCGCTTTACCTTAATCTTGAGGTCCTTGTGCCCTCCCGCCGCGTTATCGAGGTCGTCGCGGTAGGCATGGTCCTTCTTCTCATCGAACTTGTTGTCGTTGTCCTTGTCTTCATACGAGGGGCCCAGCCGGTAACTCGCTACCCGCGTGCGGAACCACACCCCATGATCATCGGAAATCGCCGAATCGATGGCATTGGCTACGGCATCGCCGATTCCAGCCAGCGAGAGTTTGGCGAAGTACACACTCGCCGCCGGATGTATCAGGATCTCCGGGTACGACGGGGCCTTCGGCGGAACCAGATACACCTCCAGGTTCCAGAACTTCTCTGCATATTCCTTGGGAGTCATCATGCACCTGCCTTTACTAGCGGGATTTCACGGAAAAACTAGCAGCCCCGCTGCTCAAACGGCGCAAGAATCCTATACAATCAACGCAACTCCGGACTTCTGGCCCTCCCGGAGCCCTCGACAACATGGCCGGCCGCAATCACTGCATCCCGGCCGCGGAGCCCTTCCCGTACTACCTGGATTTCCCCATCGTTGCGATCGGCGTCCCCTCTCGCAGTTCGTCGGTGCCGCGCCGCACTACCCTGTCGCCGGGCTTCAGATTTCCGAACACCTCCGCCAGGTCCCCTTCGAGAATGCCCTTCTTCACATCCACCCATTCAGCGCGCCCGTCACGGTCGCGAATCACGAACGTGCGCTCAGTGGTTGTGATCACGCTGGTCTTCGGCACGAAAAGCGATGGACGGGACCGGCGAACCGGCCACTTCACCGCCGGGTACATACCGGGCGCGAGCGAGCCATCGGGATTCATCACGTCCAACTCGACGGCCATCGTGCGCGTCTTCTGATCGAGCGCGCGGGAAATCCGCGCCACTGCTCCGGAGTAGGTCCGCTCCGGCCATGCGGGCACCAGAAATTGCACTTTCGCCGATTTCACAATGCCGCTGACGTCCTCTTCCGGCACAGGGACCACCAGCCGGAGGTGGGCCACCTGTTGCAGCACCAGAAGCACGTCGTCATTGCCCGGACCAACCAAAGCGCCCGGATGCACCCGCCGCTCCGTGATCACTCCATCGAAGGGGGCATTGATCTTCAGGTAGTCGAGCAGGTCTTTGAGCGCCCGCACTCCGGCTTCCGCGGCCTTGCTCGCCTGCCGCCTCGAGTTCAATAACGCCTGCGCGGCGTCTCGCTGCTTCTCCGCCAGGATGAGTTCATTCCCCGCGATGGCGCCCGGCGTCTGCGCCGCTGTCTTCATCCGGTCGTATGTGCTCTGCGCCGCCGATAGCTGAGCCTCCGCCTGGAGACGCTCTGCTTCCGCCAACTGCACCTTCGACTCCGCCTCGGCAATCCTCGCCGCCATTTCCGGCGCGCTCAACTCCGCCAGCAGATCGCCCTGTTTCACCACGCTGCCGCGATCCACCTGTACCCGATCCACATACCCCGGAACCTTGGCGTGCAGCGAAACCGTCAGGAACGGCAGAAACTCCCCCGGCAGCTCAATGATTCGAGAAACAGGCTTGGACACAACCGCAGCCACCTCGCCCGGCTGGGCCCAACCGCGTTGCGAGACAGCCGCCAGAACAAGGATTGCAAAGAAGGAGCGTCTATTGTGCGTCATAGTATCGGCTTGAAGGTTCCATCGGATTCAGGGACGGCGACGTCAACGATGCCCTCCCCTGGAGAATGGCGTAAATCGACGGGAGAATGGTCAAGGTTGCGAAGGTGGCCACCAGCAGGCCGCCAATCACCGCGCGGGCAAGCGGGGCCGATTGGGATCCGCCCTCGCCCATTCCGATCGCCATCGGCACCATGCCGGAGATCATCGCCGCCGCCGTCATCAGAATGGCTCGCAGACGGCTTGCGGCCCCCTCCCGCGCCGCCTCGAGCGGCGGCGTGTTCTGATGCCGCAAACGTTCGGCGAAGGTGACCAGCAGGATCGAATTCGCCACCGCAATCCCAATGGCCATGATCGCGCCCATGAATGACTGGATATTCAGCGTCGTGCCCGTCACCTTCAGCATCCCCGCAACGCCGCACAGCACCGCGGGGACCGTCAGCACGATGGCAAGCGCCAAACGAAGGGACTGGAAATTCGCTGAAAGCAGCAGGAAGATCACTACAACCGCCAGCAGCAGGCCGGTGCGCAACCCCGTGGTGGTCTGCTCGAGCGGGGGAATCTGGCCTTTCATCACCACCTTCACCCCTCGCGGCGGAGCGCCCGCCGCAAGCAATGCCTTGCTCAGCCTGGGAGCCGCCTCCCCCAGCGTGACTCCGCTCACGTTCGCCGTCACGCTCACGATATGCTGCCCGTTAAAACGTTCAATCAGGCCGGGAATCGTGCCCGGCTTCATCTTTGCGACGTTCCTCAACTCCGTGTTGCGGACGCCGTTTCGCATGATCGGGATCTCCCCGACGCTTTCCACGCTCTGCATCCGGTTCTGCGGCAGTTGCACTTGAATCTGAAATGCGTTGCCGGACCTTGGGTCGCGCCAGTAGTTGGGCTGCGTGAACCGCGACGACGACGTGGCGGGCACAACCGAACGGACCACGTCCGCCATGGTCAGCCCGAATTGCCCCGCCCTGTCGCGGCTGATGTCGATGTCCAGCGTGGGGTAGCTGTACTCCTGGGCAAATTGGAGATCGCGCAGGAAATCGAGCTTCGCCATCTCCGCCTTCACCTTCTGGGCGTACCGGTAATCATCCGCCAGGGCGGCCCCTTGCACGGCCACTTCGATGGGAGTCGGAGAGCCGAAACTCATGACCTGGGAGACAATGTCGGCGGCTTCAAAGGAGACCTCGCACTCGGGAAGTTCGCGCCGCAGCCCCTCCCGGATTCGCTCACGCAGCGCCTCGCCGCGGGGAGCGTTGCGTTTCAAAGCTACCTGGATGATCGCGTCCTGAGGACCGCTGGTGAACAGGTGGATCAGATCCACCGGATAACTGGAGGGAATGGTGCCCATGAAATCACTGGTGATCTCCACGTTCCCCTTCCCCGCCGCCTGTTGAATGACATTCAACGCGCGAAGCACGAGGCGTTCGTTCTCTTCGATGCGAGTCCCGGCCGGCGCCCGCATGCGCAATCGCAACACGGCGGCGTCGGCGTCGGGAAACAACTCGGTCCCGATACCCGGCAGCAGCAGGTAAAGGATCGCGAACGCGCCCGCCAGATAGGCGCCCGCCATCAGCCAGCGCAGGCGCAGGACAATCCGCAGGTAGCCTTCATAGAAGCTCCGCAGGCGGCCGAACAACCCCTCGTGCTCTTCCCCCCGGTGCGCTTCGCGCATGAGCCAGGTCGAGAAAACCGGAACGAGACTGCTCGAGAGCAGGTAGGAGGTGATCATCGAGAAGGCCACCGCCAGCGACAGCGGCACGAAGAGCTGCCGGCCTACGCCAATCATGAAGAACGAGGGCACAAAGACGGCCAGGATGCAGAACATGGACAACAGACGCGGCAGAGCCGTGTGGCTGCACGCCTCCAACACCGCCCGCGCCCGCGAAACGCCAGGCAGCATCCGCGTGTGAATGTTCTCGATCTCCACCGTTGCCTCATCCACCAGCACACCCACTGCCAGCGCCAGCCCGCCCAGGGTCATGATGTTGATCGTCTGTCCGGTGGCCCACAACAACACCACCGCGCCCAGCAGCGCAAAGGGAATGTTCATGACGACAATCACCGCGCTGCGCCAGTCGCGGAGGAACAGCAGCACCATCAGCCCCGTCAACCCGGCCCCCGACAACGCCTCGAAGATCAGGCCGCGCAGGGAATTGGTGACAAACGGCGACTGGTCGAATTGCAGGCTCACGTTCACGTCATCCGGCACAACCTTGCGGAAATCGGGAATCGCCTTCTTTACCGCGTTGATGACGGCAAGCGTGGAAGCGTCCGCGCGTTTGGTCACCGGAATGTACACGGTCCTTCTGCCGTTCACGTGGGCGTACGCGGAAACGATGTCCGTTCCGTTCTCGATTGTCCCGATATCGCGCAGATAGACGGTCGTGCCGGACACCGGGCGGATGGGCGTACTCAAGAGTTCCGAAAGGTTGCCGCCCAGCGCCGCGTTCGTCCTCGCGATGCGGTTGATCTTCCCCGTCCACATGTTCCCGGAGGGCATCACCAGCGTGGCGCTGCTGACCGCCGCGATGGCCTCGTCCGGCGAAATGCGGTACTGCTGGAGTTTGTCCGGATCGAGGGTGATCACGATCGTCCGCTGGTTTCCCCCAAAGGGCGGCGGCGCCGAAACCCCGGGCAGCGTGGCAAACATGGGCCGCACGCTGTTCAAAGCAAAATCCTGTAACTCGCCCTGCGTTCGCGTGGAACTGCTGAACAGCAGTTGGCCGACGGCCACGCTCCCGGCGTCAAATCGCGTGATGAAAGGCTGCACGGTGCCCGGCGGCATGAACGACCGGGCACGGTTGACATACCCGACGGTCTCCCCCATCGCCTGCGCCATGTCCGTGCCTTCGTGGAAGATCAGTTTCATCAGCGCCGCGCCCTGGATGCTCTTGCTCTCCACACGGCTGATTCCGGTGATGTAAAGGAAGTGATACTCGTAGTAGTAAGTGAGGTAGCCCTCCATCTGAGCAGGGTCCATGCCCGCGTAAGGCTGCGCCACATAAATGGCCGGCTCGCCAACCTTGGGGAAGATATCCACCGGCATTCGCTGCACGGCAAGAAAAGCGAGCAAAGCGATCGAGACGAGGGCAACCACCACCGTAATCGGGCGGCTGAGAGCGGCTAGAACGATGCGCATGATTCATTCCCCTCGAGAGTCACCGGCTTGCTTCCACGACAAACGGCTGAATGTCGCCCGCGGCGGTGGCCACAGCCAGCAAGGCCCGCCATACACCGAGCCGGGCTAAGGCATCGTCGATCTCGGCCTGCGTCAACAGCCTCTGCGCCTCCGCCACCTCATCCACATTGCCCAGGCCGGACTGGTAGCGCGCCGTAGCCTGGCTCGTAGCCGCGCGCGCCGCCTTAACCTCGGCCGGCGTATTCGCGGCAACGTTCCGAGCCCCCTCGAGCGTTGCTACCGCGGTGTTCCACTGCGCCTTCAAGTCCACGGCGATCTGCTGGTAGCGGGCCGCTTCCGCGCGGATGTTCGAAGACTGCTCCGCTTTCCTGGCCCGGATCGAGGCGATATCCATAACCGGAAACTCCACGGTAAAACCGAGCGCGTAATTTTGAAAGTTGGGAGCAAGCCCGTTGACTCCGCCTAGAATTTTCCCGTCGACCTCCGCACCGGTTCCGCGCGCGTAGGCCGATGCCTGTAAGTAAAACCGTGGAAAGTACGACCGTTCGAGGATGCGCAATTGCGCGCGCAATTGCTCCACCACGGCATTCTGTTCGAGCGAGGCGGGGTTTGCCGGCGAGTCGAGCGGCGCGGTCTGCTGAACTGGAGGCAATTCGAGCAGTCGCGGCGCTGATACTGTGATCCGGGCCGGCTCCTGCCCCACGAATCGCGACAGGTTGGCGCGCGCCACTTCCACCGCCTGCCGTGCCTGAATGAGCTGCGTCTGCGCCGCCGCCAGTTCCGCTGCCGCCCGCGACGCATCCGCGCCCGGACGCAACTGCGAGTTCACCAGGGCGTCGATTGTTCTTGAAATCACCTGGGCCCTCTCCACGCCCGCCTGCGCGGCCCGTACCGTTTCCTGCGCGGCCACCAGAGTGACATAGGAATCCGCGGCGGCCACCGCCACGTCGTACTGGGTTCGTTTGAGTGTGGCCTCTGACCGCGCGCGCGCCGCTGTGGCCGCCTCCACGCTCGCTCTTCGGGCGCCGAAGTCAAACGGCTCCCAACTGACGAGCGCTCCAATCGCGCTCCCCCATGCGGTGCCGAAGTTGTTTGTTCCCAGCACCGGCCCGGAGATGGAGGGAATCACCCGCTGCGGCAGCAGCAGGCCGAACACGTTGTTCCGCGTCGCTCGATTGACTTGCGCCAGCGCATCCACACGAGGAAGGTAGGCTGTGCGGGCCAGTTGAATGCCGGCCGCGGCGGCGTTGATCTGCTCCTGCGAGACGCGAACGGACGGGTAATTCCGTAAGGCCGCCTCGACAGCCTGCGCCAGCGTAAGGCCGGCCGGCGGACCCGTCTCTTGCGCCCTCATTCCGGCGCTCGCCGCAAGTATCACCGCCGCAAGTCTGGCTACCGTCCGCCGGTTCCTCACGATCACGATTTTCCTTCCATCAGTTCCCCGATCAGTTCGCGTACTTTCCCCTTGGCGGCGATTAGAGCTTTCCGGCCAAGCGGAGTCGCGCGATACACCTTGCGCAGCGACTTGCCCTCCCTGACCTCCTTCGACCTCAGATAGCCTTTCTTCTCGAGGCCGTGGAGCAGGGGGTACAGCGTGCCCGGACTGATGCGGTAGCCGTGCCGGGCCAGTTCCTCCGCCATGCCGAGTCCGAAGATGGGACCTTCCACCGCGTGATGCAGGATGTGCAGCCGGATCAGCCCCGAATACAGATCACGGTCGACAGCGCTCACGTAATCTAATTTCGTTAACTTCATTCGATTACGAAACGCTAGTATATGAATGTCAGAACCCCGTTGTCAACCGCCGGGTCACGCCACGTCGAACAGCGTCTTGAACCCGTAGTCCATGTGAAGCTGTTGGTGACAGTGAAACAGCGTCAACCCATCCATCGCCGGGATGAAGTCCGCCTCGATCTTGCGGAACCCTTTCACAAGCACGACATCCTTCAGCACCCCCGAAGTCGGCTTTCCATAAACATTCGTAAGTTCAAAGCTGTTCCGGTGCAGGTGTACCGGATGCGCATCGTCCGTCCGGTTGTCGAAGACGAGACGGTAGCGCCTGCCTCTGCTCAGCTTGCGGGGTTCCTCCTTTTCGTCGTACCCTTTCCCGTTGATGGTCCAGCGGTTGAAGCCGCCCGTGCCGCCATTGATCTTGCCGAACACGAGCGGGATCACCTCGTCCGGTTGCGAAACATTCGGGCCGGCGCCAAAGCTGACATAGTCCCATGGCTTCTTCGGCGGCGGAATCCACCTGGGAGCCCCGCTCTTGTCCGCATATTCCACTACGATCCCCAACCCGTCCCTGCGGTCGTCGTCGCGCGGCGTTCCCAGAATCCAGACTCCCGGATTTCTCATCTCCACCACAGCGTCAATGCGTTCCGCCGTACCCAGTTCGAGCAGGTCAACGGTTTGCGGACGCGGCACGGGGTTGCCGTCGAGCGCCACTACCTCGAAGCGATGGCCCGCCAGCGCCAGTTTAATGTTCTCCGTGGCGCTCGCGTTGAGGATATGGAACAGCACCCGCTGGCCTTCCTTCACTCGAACCGGTTCGCCGTGGCCCAGACACTTGCCGTTTATCGTGAATCGCTGATAACCAATCTCCAAACCGTTCGGCTTTTCGTCCTTCTTCCGCTGTTCCTGTTCGGTCCTCTCGCCGCCTTCCTCGTCCTCCATCTCCTCCGCCGTATAGAACGGTTCCCATTCGTGTGTGGCCAGGAAGATCTCCTGATCGTAGCGCCCGGCGTTGCTCTTCGGCTCGATGTAAACAAAGCCGAACTGCCCGGTATACGTTCCTTTGCAGAGGTCGGACATGGGCATCACATGCGTATGGACAAAGCGCGCTCCGGAGGGCTGAGGCGTGAGCCGGTAGCGCAAGCGGCCATGGGCCGGTACCTCGAGGCTCTTTTCTTCGGCCGCGCCGTCTACATCCGCGGGGATGATCTGCCCGTGCCAGTGAACAAGTTCCGGCATATCCGTGTCATTGAACAGATCCACCGTGACAGGCACGCCCTCTTTGAGCCGGATGAGCGGGGCGGGAACCGCGCCGTTGTATCCGATGGTGCTGATGGCGTGATCCTTCGCGATGTCCACCAGAACCGGACCGATGCGCAAGGTTACATCCGCCGGTCCGGTGATGGCTTCTGCTTTGCCGGAATGATCGGATCCGCGCGCGCCGGAATCACATCCCGCGAGCGCCAGTCCGGCGGCGCCGGCGGCCATCGAAAGAAAGTCCCGGCGGCTCGCGCACACCGGTTGTGTCCTTGCGCCAGGATGTCCCAGTTGCCTCAAGTTCCCAAATAGCCTCTATTACGTTATACGTGCTCAGAGGCTCCGTGATGGCTGAAGATTGCCTGAAGATTCTCTGAATGTTTGTTCAGGAATGGCCGGCAGGACCACGCGGAAAACGCATCCTCCCTCCGGTGGGCACTCCAGTTCCAGGCGCCCGCCGTGGACCTCGGCGCCCCATTTCGCAATCGCCAGCCCAAGCCCTGTTCCCCCGCCCTCGCGCGAACGCGATTCATCCACACGGTAGAAGCGGTCAAACACCCGATCGCGATGCGCGGCGGCGATGCCAGGTCCGCTGTCCCGAACCTCGATAGAAACCTTCTCCGGCTCGGAGAGCACGCGCACCCGCACGCGTCCTCCGGCAGGGGAATACTTGATGGCGTTGTCGAGGAGATTGACCAGCACCTGCCGGAGAATCAGCCGGCCGGCAAACACCGCCGCACTCTCGTCCCCTTCCATCACCAAGCTCTGTTGCTTCTCCTCCGCCAGAACCTCGATGAAAGAACCCACTTCCCGCGCAAACGGAAGCACGGGGATCGCCGTGCTTTCCAGACGGATTTGGCCGGCATCCGCGCGGGAGATCGTGAGCAGGCTATCCACAAGCCGCGTAAGGCGGGACGATTCCTCGAGCATGCTCGCGATGACTTCCCGATAGTGCTCCGCCGAGCCCTGTTTTCGCAAACCGACCTCTCCCACGCTGCGAAGGGCCGTAAGCGGCGTCCGCAGTTCGTGCGATGCGTCCGAGGTGAACCGCCGCAACTGATCGAACGAGCGCTCCAGCCTCGATAACGTCTCGTTGAACGCCCGCGCCAGCAACCCGAGTTCGTCGTGCGGATTCTCCACATCCAGCCGGGCGCTCAATTGATCGGCATTGATTTCGTGCGCTCGCCGCGCCATCCGCTCGACGGGACTGAGCGCGCGTTTGGCAAGAAAGTAACCGCCGGCGCCGGCCAGGCCGAGGGCCAGAGGAAGCCCCGCCAGCAGCCCGATGACCACCTGGTGGAAGCGCTGTCTCATAGGCTGCTCGCTGAACCCGACCCGAATCACCGTGGGACGGCCCTCCACGGCATGACGCCTGCTCACCAGCCGGACCGGCGTGCCGTCCGCCAGTTTGACGGAGCGCTGCGAGTAGGCGCCGGCCCCCTCATCCGGCGGCGGCGGTCCGCCCAAAGCGCGGCCGCCCAGCAACGCATTGCGAAACAGCAGGGTTCCGTCCGCGCTCCAAACCTCCATCAGCCGCTGCGTCATCTCCGAAGGATAGGGATGATCGTGGTAGTCGCTGCGCAGAAACACTCTGCCATCGGGGCGAAAGCTGAGGAACCCCTCCACGGTTTCGAGATCCTC
Organism: Bryobacterales bacterium; assembly: GCA_020847975.1. Taxonomy (GTDB): domain Bacteria; phylum Acidobacteriota; class Terriglobia; order Bryobacterales; family Bryobacteraceae; genus CADEFT01. The sequence continues at coordinate 11,061 of JADLBD010000054.1, forward strand.
GATGGCAAGCCGATCGAGTTGACCGCGAAGTTGCAGCAGCAACGCCGCCGACGTGATGCCGCCATAGATCACCAACACGCCTGCAAGCACCGCGACGTACCACAGCGTCAGCCGCGTGCGGACGTTATGAAGACTGATCCGTCTCATGCGATTCCGCCTTCAACAGAAATCCCACCCCGCGGACCGTGTGCACCAGTTTCGTGGAAAACCCTTCGTCCACCTTCCGCCGGATTCGCACCATGTGGACATCAATCACGTTGTCGAGCGGCGTGTGGCGAGCCGTCTCCTTCCAGACATCCCGCGCCAGCATCTCACGCGACACAACACGCCCCTGCTGGCGGAGAAGATACTCGAGCACTTCGAACTCCCTCGCCGTCAGGTCGAGGCTCTGGCTGCCGCGCGTGACCTTGCGGCTCACCAGGTCCATGTGCAGGTCCTCCACGTTCAGGCTGAGAACCGGCTCCGGCTTGCCGCGCCTTAACAGCGCACGCACCCGTGCCGAAAGTTCCGGGAAGGCAAAGGGCTTCACCAGGTAGTCGTCAGCGCCGGCATCGAGCCCCGCTACACGGTCCTCCACGGCATCCTTGGCAGTCAGCAGCAGGACGGGCACGCGGAGGTTTCTCTTGCGCATGGCGGATAGAACCTCTGTCCCGCTCCTGCCGGGGAGCATGATGTCGAGAATGACAATGTCGAACTCCTCCGTGCTCGCCAGGAAGAACCCGTCCTCTCCCGTATGGGCCAGAGTCACGGAATACGATTCGCTTTCCAATCCCTCCTGTAAGGCATTTGCGACCTTTCGCTCGTCCTCCACCACCAGGATTCGCAAGCAGCTTCCTCTCGAGCTAATCTTTCTTTCCCTTCATTCCGCGCCTCGCCGCGGTGGAAGGGGGAACAAATCCGCAGACGCGCAGATACCCCACCACGTTTCCGTAGATCTCGTTGTTGTGAACCACCACGTGCAGCAGCGCGTTGCTCATTGCCGGAGATGAAATGGCTTTCTGGTCATCCATGCCCTCGAGCGCTTCGGCGCAATAGGCGAAGGACTCCTTCAGCGCCTTGCTCACCTCGCCCTTGTGCTTGAGAGTTGCCGCCTCCTTTTCCGCCTCCGGCACGGTAACGCCTTTCATCACCGCACAGTCGCTGTAGTTGCGCTGGGTGGCATGGTTGAGCCACTCGGCGAACGTCATTTGGCCTTCCGTCAACCGGAACCCATATTTATCCGCCGGCATGGCATCAGCGCTCGCCTCGAGATTCCGCCGCACGCTGTTGAAATAGCGCTGCGTCGCAGTCGTCACCAGTGGATTCTGCGCCTGCACCGTGTACGAGACAAGCGCCCACAACAGCACTCCAGTTCCTCTCATTACCTCTCCTTTGTCCCTACAGCGTACACCACATGCGAAACTGGTGATAGAAACACTTTCCGCAACTGAATGAGTAAGACATCCCTCGACAAAAGCAAGATCAAGATTCTTCTGCTCGAAGGCGTGCACTCCACCGCCGTGAAAGCCTTTCGGGACGACGGCTACACCGAAATCGAGTACCATCAGAAATCGCTTCCGGAAGCAAGGCTTCTCGAATCGGTGAAGGACGCCTATTTCATCGGCATTCGATCCGCCACCGAGCTCACGGCGCGCATCTTCGAGAACGCGCCGAAACTGACCGGAGTCGGATGCTTCTGCATCGGCACCAACCAGGTGGATCTCGACGCCGCGCAGGCCCGCGGCATTCCCGTCTTCAACGCCCCCTTCTCCAACACACGCAGCGTCGCCGAACTGGTGCTGGCGGAGATCATCATGCTCATGCGCGGCATCCCGCGCCGCAACGCCATTGCCCACCGCGGCGGTTGGATCAAGACAGCCGCCGGCTCGCGCGAAGTGCGCGGCAAGTGTCTCGGCATCGTCGGCTACGGCCACATCGGCACGCAGATCGGACTGCTGGCGGAATCCCTCGGGATGCAGGTGCTCTATTACGATATCGAGGCGAAGCTTGCCCTCGGCAACGCCAAGTCCGTACCTTCGCTCGACGGCCTGCTCGAGATTGCCGACGCCGTCACGCTTCATGTGCCGGAAACCCCGCAGACGCACGGCCTCATCGGCCGCGAACAGATCGCGGCTATGAAGCCGGGCTCGCTGCTCATCAACGCCTCGCGCGGCACCGTCGTCGATATCGACGCTCTGTCGGAGGCGCTCCAGTCAGGCCACATCGCCGGAGCGGCCATCGACGTCTTTCCCTCTGAGCCGAAGACCGAGGGCGAGGAGTTCGTTTCGCCGCTGCGAGGCTTGGACAATGTCCTGCTGACGCCGCATGTGGGCGGCAGCACGGAAGAGGCCCAACAGAATATCGGATACGAAGTGGCAAGCAAGCTCATCAAGTACAGCAACAACGGCTCCACGCTTTCCGCGGTCAACTTCCCTGAAGTCTCCCTGCCGGAACATCCGGCCATGCACCGGCTGCTGCACATCCATCGCAATCAACCGGGCGTGCTCTCGGCCATCAACGCGGTGTTCTCCGAGCACAAAATCAACATCGCCGGCGAGTACCTGCAAACCAATCCGAAGATCGGCTACGTGGTCATCGACATCGACACCGGTGAACGGAACGAGTCCTTGATGGTAAAGCGCAGCCTCGATGACGTGCCTGGCACCATCCGCACGCGCATCCTCTATTGAGCGCTACTCCACGATGGCCGCGGCCGACATCGCCATAAAACTACTGATCTCGTCCGCCAAATCTCCGCCGCCATTGGTGCGCTGGAGCATGATAATTCCCACCATATCCTTCCTTGGATCTGCCCAGCTATAGGTGCGATACGCTCCGCCGTGCCCAAAGGCCCCCGGCGAGCTCAATCGCAGTTCCCCGTCGCCCGGCCGTGTGATGGAAACGCCGAGACCATAGCCCATTCCCGGCGCGAACCCCGTCTTCAGGTCTCCGGTGTGCACCGTTGTCATCGCATTCACCGCCGCGGGTGAAAGGATGCGCACACCATCGAGACTTCCGTGTTCCAGCAGCATCTGATAGAAACGCGCCATATCGGAGGCCGTGCTGTAAAGCCCCCCTTCCGGCGCCGGATACTTCGCGCCCTTGTGATAGAGATCCACCGCCGCGCGTTGCAGCTTGCCGTCCACGTCCGTATAGATGGCTGCGATGCGGGGATAACGGTCCCGCGGCGGGAAAAAGAACGTGTCCTTCATCCCCAGCGGCGTCAGGATGCGCGCCGCGATGAACTTCTCATACGGCTCACGGGAAACCACTTCGATGATCCGTCCGAGCGCCGCCATGCCCGTGTTGCTGTAGCTCCACCGGGTTCCCGGCTCGAACTCGAGCGGCTGCTGCGCTTCGATGGCCACCGCCTCGGCCAGCGTCCGGTCGCGCGTGGCGAAGAGATCCTTCAACCCCGCGGGCGGCCCGCCCGGCATACCCGATGTGTGCGTCAACAGATCACGAATCGTAATGGGCCTGGAAGGAGCCCGCAGGCTGCACGGGCCGGAGGGCTTTGTGCAAACCTTCATCATCTGCCCGCGAAACTCCGGCAGGTGTTTTTCCACCGGATCCGTAAGGGCCAGTTTTCCTTCATCGGCAAGAATCAGGATGCCCACGCTCGTCACCGGCTTCGTCATGGAGGCGATCTGGAAGATGGAATCGGCGCGCATCGGCGTTTTCGTCTCCAGGTCCTGATAGCCAACCGCCGAGAGCAGCGCCACGTGACCATGGCGCGCCACCAGCGTGACAATGCCGGCGGCTTTTCCCTCATCCACGAACGCCTTCATTCGCGCGGGAATCCGCGCCAGGCGTTCGGCGTTCATTCCCGCGGATGCCGGATCGGCAGCCGCGGCGGTCTCCGCGATGAGAGCCAGCGCAAGAAAACAAAGCATAGCAACGAGTGTATAGAATCCCGCCGCTCGGGCTGCACGAGCAGGCGAACTGAGGCGTTTCCCCGAGGGAATCCGGCATCGCGTCACCTTACGATCAAAGGTATGCCCGCCACCTGGCTTCTCTTCGCCATCACGGCAGCCACGCTGAATACCGAATCGGTGTTGCGCAGCGGGTGTGATGCGGAGGAAGAACAGATTGCGGTTCTGCCCGCGGGACAGCCGGTGGAAGTGCGGTCCGCGCTCTCCGGCAGCGGCGGGTCCTGCTACAAGGTGGATGTCGATGTGGGTGGAAAGCGGGTATCCGGTTATGTCCCCTCGAAAGCCGTGGCCGGAACCGGAGCCTTCGAGGAGGCGCGCAGAAGCGCGCGCGATATCGGCAGCGGAGGAAAAGCGCCGGATGTAGCCGCCGCAGCGGCCACTGCCGTGTCCAAAGCGGGAAGGGACCATCCGGCTACCAAGGCCTGGAGATTGATCGAAGCGAACCAGCCGGCCGAGGCCCTCCGCCTTCTCGAACATGACTTGCAGCGCTATCCGGCGGATCCCTATCTCCACGCCGTTGCCGGGATGGCTTTCTACAGGATGGACAATCTCGAGCAGGCCGTGCTGCACTGGAAGGAATCCGTCTCTATCGAGCCGAACCCCGGCATCGAAGCAATGATTCTCCGCGCCGAGCGGGAAAAGACAGCCGACAAGGGGTCGGAGCGTATGGTGGGCAACCGGGTGGTGTTGCGGTATGAACGCGGAACGGTGCCGGAACCCCTGGCGAAGAGCATGCTCCAAGTGTTGGACGACGAGTACACGCGCATTTCCTTCCAACTCGGCTGCCGGGCGAATGAGAAGGTGACCGCCGTGGCCTCGAGCCGCGAGAGCTACTTCCAGGCGACGCAAGCGGCCGAGTGGAGCGGCGGGTTGTATGACGGGCGCATTCACGTGCCCATCTCCGATTCGCGGCAGGTGAGCGCGGGAACACGCCGCACGTTCGCCCACGAACTGGTGCATGCCTGTTTGCACGAGATCGGCCAATGGCCGGCCTGGCTGCACGAAGGCCTCGCGCAGAAGTACTCCGGCCAGACACTGGCGCCGCCATACCGCGCGGCAATCGAAGCCATGATCAAAACACATCAGGCGCCCAAGCTGAGCCAGTTGGGGCAGAACTGGTCCCGCATGAGCACGCAGAACGCGCGCGCTGCCTACCTGCTGGCTTTGTACGCGGCGGAAACACTGGTGGAGGAGAAGGCCAACACCGGAATCGGCAACGTCCTGCGCAACCCTTCAGATTTCCCCCGCGTCGAGGCGGAACTCGAACACAACCTGGGGCTTTGACGCCTCCCTTCGGAATGGGAGGGGCTGCGAGTTCGCATCTGGATGCACAGTTGAGGCTTGCCTCACACCCGCGATCCATCCGCCGCCTGGTTCTCGCGTATCAGACTGGAGAAACCAGCATGAACATCGGAGATAAGAAGGAATTCAGAGGTTACGTGACGAAGGAGAAGTTCGTCGCGGGCCGGGATCTGCGGGCGCTCGAACAGATTCTCGGGTTTCACGCGGGGAGGTTCAGCACCGGAATCCGGATAGTCCGCCTGGACCGTCTGCCGCTGCTCACGGAGTTCGATGTCGCGGGCTATTCCATGACCGCGCAGCATCACTTTCAGCGTCCGGCGAACCTTGACATCGAGAGAATCAAGGCCGCCGCACGGGGCAGTTGGAGCCTCCACGGCGGCGACCGCCTGGTGAAGATGATTCCGGTCACCGCCCACGATGACGGTCTCTCCCCCGACTTCCAGTACCCTCCCGGATTGGGCGCTCCGCAATGGCGGCTGACTTCGCCCATCCCAGGCACAGTGGTGGCACACGTTCGCACTTACCCGGCCGGAATCTGCCGGCTTCCCTGAGCCCGCGTCACGGGACGGGTGTCAGACCGTGGCGGCGCATCACAGCGGCAATCGCCGCGGCGTTGGGCGGTCCGCCGTGGGCGGCATCGACAACAGCGGCGACTTCGCGGAAGTAGCCCGGTCCGAGAATGCCCGGGGTGACAATGCCGAGCATCTTCGCGCTGGCATCGTGCAGGTTATCGAAGCGGTGCACCGCCCCGCGGGGGATGCAGAGGACTTCGCCTGGTCCAACAGCGCTCTGCCGGCCGTCCACTGTCCAGGTGAGCATACCCTCGAGACCATAGATGGTCTCCTCATACGCGTCATGGCTGTGCGCGACGGGCACTTTCGCTCCCGCGGGCACTTCGAATTCGAAGACCGCGACCGAGCCGCCCGACGCATTTCCCTCGAGCAGGAACCGGATGACCAACTGCCCTATCCGGATCTCCTCTGCTGGAACCGTCATTTCCTTGCTCCTTTCCTGACTCTCTTAGCAGGCCGAGTTTTGCTTGCCGCTGAACCCCCTGTCAGTCCGGCGGCGTCGTTTCTCAGCGCCGTGACAAGACTTCGGATGGCCCAGGAGGCGGCGCGCACCGCTTCCTCCGTCGACAGCCTGCACGTTCCGGTGAGCCAGTGCCACATCGTGGGGCTCCAGAAGGCGTTCACGGCGAACGCCCCTAACCGCCGCTGGGCTGGGGTGAGTTGAGGCATTTCCGCCGCTACGCTGTTTATCCACCGTTCGTGGCGTTCCCGGCGGTTGCTGCGGCGGGCGCGATGGTAGCCGGGCGCGAGCAGCAGTGCGCTGAGCGCCTTCGAGTGCTCGGCATAGGCTGGAAAATTCGCTCCCGGAAGGGCCCCCAGTTCCTGCAATCCCGAAGGGTACCGCTCCACCTCCAACCCGAGGCGCGGTTGAAGCGTCTCGAAGATTCCCAGATAGAGAGCATCCGCAGTTGGAAAATGCGCATACACCGTAGGGGCCGAGACGCCGGCGAGGTCGCCCACCCGGCGCAGCGTCAGGGTATCGGATTCATGAGACTCCAGGTAGCGGAGCGCGGCGGCGATGATACGCTCGCGGGTTTGCGCGGCATGCGCTTCGCGCAGCGGGCTTTGATAGGAGCGCGGGGGCGGGGCCTTCAATTTCATATTACTATCGTAAATTAATATTATTATCGTAAAGTTAATCTGTCAAGCCCCCCCCCAACCGCTTTTTCCTGTCACGGAGCACAAGAACCCCTCTGGTAGGCCAAGTGGGACGGTTCCGGGAATTTCGTACGCTAAGGCCGCTTGCGAGATCACCGCCGTCGTGCACACACCACACCCGGCGCGCTCGGACCGTGAGCTTCAGGTCAAGGCGTTTTTGAATAGATGAACGTCATCCAGGTGAAGCCAACCCGGTGGTCCTTTATGTCTTGAATGGGACTAACCACTGCAAACCCGCCACGTCGAAGAAACGTGATCCCGAGGTGTTCGCCTCCAGTATCCCGATCGGTCCCATTTCGCCGCCAAGCGTCGATCTGAAACGGCGCTGACTCGACCAAGCGGGGCGGTCTGTCGTCGGACCCCAACATGATCAATCCGGCATGGGCTTGCAACGTCGCACCGCGTCCCGAAAACCAGGTGCATGCAACTTCTCGTTTTCCATGCGCCACCAGATACGGAAAGTACGCGGATTCCTTGCTCTCCCCCAATTTCCAGGTCTTCCAGGTCTCACCCCGATCTGCCGAGCGTGCCAACCAGAGTTCGTGATCGTTCGTCCAGAACGAGTACAGCTTGCTGTCGGCGTCCCACGCGATGGGCTCCACCCAACGCGGAGGAAAGTCGGCGAGGTTGGCGCTCCACTTGCGTTCGCCTGGAGCGGCGTGCGTTTTCCATGTCTTTCCGCCGTCTGCGCTGACCACAATCTGATCAATACCGGGATCGAACTTGAGCCCCGAAGCGGAAGCCGGCACGACTCGGACGGCGATTTGCCGATTCGGTCCCACCGCCAGATGGCTCGATCCGCCCTTTGGGGCGATGCGCGCCGGCTCGGTCCAAGTGGCTCCCATGTCGCGGCTGATGGAATGCCGAACGCCGCTGCCGTCGTTCCAGATCACATGTGCGGTGCCGTCAGACGCCACCCTCACCCAGGGGCGGTCGTCGCAACGGTTCTTGGACAATGTGCGCCAAGTCCAATGCGCGCCCGAGTCCCGGCTGACGCCCACAGTGATCTGGGTCCCTTCCTTCTTCTCTATATCGAAGGTCATGTTGACGAAGTACAACGCGCCATCCGGCGCTACTGCCAGGTCGACATCGGAATTGCCGACATCTCCCTCTTCCGCCGTCCCCACATTCACGCGGTTCCAGGTCGCGCCGTGGTCGACGCTCTTCCACAAAGCAGGATGCCCCGAGCCATAGCCGGCGGCGAAAACCGCGCGGTCGGGTCGCTCGATCACCATCGGTTCACGTGCGAGCACGTCGAGATGTTCGACGCGATCCGCCATCCGGAGTGTCGGAGCCGGAGGGGCCGCTGACAACGCAGCGACCGCGCCCAAAATACAAAGCAGTTTCGCGGATCTGAGCATCTACCGAAATTACATCAAAACCGCTTGCGGCGCCCGATCCTGAGTGGATCTTTGGCCATCCGGCACAACCACCGGCAACGCGTGGGGCCGCTGGTTTTAAAAACATCCGTTTTCAAGACTCCTGAAAGGCCATTGCGCCAGATCTTTCCCGTCACGGAGCACAAGAACTCCTCTGCTATGATGAGCCCAAGTGATGAACCGCAGAGCTTTTCTCCACGCTTGCCTGGGCGGCGCCGCCTCCCTTCCCTTTCCCAATCCAGCCCGCGCAGCAAACTTGCCCAAGTCCAAAATCACGCGCATCCGCTATTACAAGACTCCCACCGATGCCGCCGGCAGGCCAAACACAAAGCAACCTCTCTTCAACCAGAGCACGAACGTGGTTCTGGTGGAGACTGATTCAGGCTTGGCCGGTGTGGGCGAGGGCGGAGCCCATGACACCATGGAGCAGTGCGCCGGGTTGTTGATCGGCCAGGACCCGTTCCGTACGGACCGGCTGTGGCAGATGATGTACCGGTCGTATTTCTATCCCGCGGGACGCGAGAAAGTCCATGCCTTGGGCGCGCTCGACATGGCGCTGTGGGATCTCAAGGGCAAGGCGCTCGGAGTGCCGGTCTATCAACTACTCGGCGGACAAACTCGTGATTACGTCGAGTGCTACTCCACCGGCTACCCGGCGAAGGGAACGCCGAAAGAGGTGGCGCGGGCATGCGTCGAGGCGGGCTTCCGTGCGTATCGCATCTCCACGGACTCGCGCGGGCCGGTGATGGACCGTTTCGAGAACGTCAAGCGGACGTACGAACTTTGCCAGCAGGTGCGGGAGGGCGTGGGCAAGGACGGGGCGTGGTGCGTCGACTTCCACACGGAACTCGACATGCCCGATGCCGTGGCCCTGGCGAACAGGATCGAGCCGCTGCGGCCTTACTTCGTGGAAGATCTGGTGCGAAGCGAAAATCCAGGCATCTACCGCACCCTGCGGCATCAGGTAAAAGTCCCCATCGCCGTGGGCGAACAGTTCGGTCCCAAATGGGATTGGAACGAACTGATCGAGGGCAACCTCGTGGATTACGCGCGCGCCACCATTCCCAACGTCGGCGGCATCACGGAGTTCATGAAGATCGCCGCCATGTGCGAAACCCATTATGTGGGGCTGGTGCCGCACTTCACGGGACCGATTTCCGAGGCGGCGATGGTGCATTGCATGGCCGTGTTCCCCGGCCCCGGGCTGATGGAGATGGTGATGGGCGGCACGCGGCCGTGGCCCTATCTGAACCACTTCTACGACTTGAAGAACGGTAAGCTATGGCCGAATGACCGCCCCGGCCTTGGCGTGGAAGTAGACACGGCGAAGCTCCAGCAGATCGGGGATTTCACGGAGCATTATGATTTGACTCCCATGCTCAAGCGGCCCGATGGCTCGCTCACCAACTGGTAGCGAGGCTTGTTGACCCGCTTACAACGCCGCCTGGCGCCGCTGAAGAAACCTCCGGACAGCCGGATCGCGCTCCAGTCCGATGGCGATGGTGTACGCTTCCCGCGCATCAGCCGAAGCGCCGGTTGTGGCCAGCAGTTCGGCGCGCGCCGCCCAGTAGGGCTGATATTCGGCAAGCCGCGAATCGGCCGCCACATTGTGAAGCGCCTCCAGGGCGGCGGCCGCGCCTTGCCATTCGGAGATGGCGAGAGCGCGATTGATGGCCACGACGGGTGAACCCGTGATCGCCCAGAGCGCATCGTAAAGCTGTGCAATTTCCTGCCAGTTCGCCCGGCCCGTGCGCCGCCGGTGGACATGGGCCGACTGGAGGGCGGCTTCGATTTGATAGCGCCCGATCGAGCCGAGCGCGCCGGCGCCATGCAGCAGGGATTCGGCCTCCTCGATCAACGGCCAATCCCATAGCGAGCAATCCTGTTCCGTAAAGGGGATGTATTCTCCATCCGCGGTGCGCCGCGCGCGCCGGCGAGCGTCCGCGTGCAGCATCAGCGCCAGCAAGCCCAGCGCCTCTGGCTCGCGCGGAAGCATCTCGGCCACCAGCCTGGCAAGGAAGATTGCTTCGGCCGTGAGGTCGCCGCCGACGGCATCTGTGCCGCCAGGGTCTGTCCAACCCTCCGCAAAGGCGGCGTAGATCGCATCCAGTACCGTGTCAAGCCGCTGCGGAAGTTCCTCGCGTTCGGGAATGCGCAAGGGAATGCCCGCCTGGCGAATCTTCTGTTTCGCCCGCACCAGCCGCTTGGAGATGGCTGTTGGGGACATGAGGAATGCCGATGCAATCCGATCGGCGTCCAGGCCAAGCACCGTTTGAAGCATCAGCGGCGCACGAATGCCAGGCTCGATAGCGGGATGCGCGCAAGCGAACAGCAGCGCCAGACGCCGGTCCGGAAATTCGCCGGCAGCCGCATCCAACCCTTCACCCAGCATCTGCAACTGTGGAACCGCTGCTTCCCGCGTGCGGCGCCGGCGGGATGTGTCGATCCACTTCCGGCGGGCGACCGTAAGCAGCCATGCTTCGGGGTTGGACGGGCAGCCGTTCCGGGGCCAATCGGCAAGCGCGACGGCAAACGCTTCCGCAAGGGCATCCTCGGCGGCTGCCACATCGCGCGTGCGAGCCGCAAGGAAGGCAACCAGTTTGCCGTAGCTTCGACGCGCTACGGAATCCGCCGTGCTCCACGCCTGGTTGCCCCCTTCCATGGTTTGCATGGTTCAACGGCTCATTGCCGCGCCCAGACGGGACGAACCTCGATGACGCCGTGGCTCGCTCCAGGGCAGCGCGAGGCCCAGGAGATGGCGGCGTCGAGGTCGGGCGCGTCAATCAGGTAATAGCCCCCGAGTTGCTCCTTGGAGTCCGCATAGGGCCCGTCCAGCACCTGCGGCTTCCCGTTCTCCACGCGCACGGTGGTAGCGCTGGAAATGGGCTGCAAACGGTTCGATCCCTTATAGACACCCGCTTTCTGGAGCGCTTCGGTGTAGGCCATGTATGCCGCCACGGCCTGTTCCTGTTCCGCTTTGCTCAGCCGGTCCCAGCCCTTTTCCGCGGAATAGAGCATCAGTAGATATTGCATGTTCCATCTCTCCTCTTGGTTCGTGTTGGGAGGTGCGGTGCGCCTCCATCCCGTTGACGCGCGAGCCCCGGCGATTTGGACAGGGGGCTGCATTTTTCCCGGCTAAGGATTCGAGGGGGTAATGTCCGTCACCGGAAGGTCCCAGTGAGCTTGCAGGATTTCGAAACGGCGCTGCTCCTCGCGTTGGAAGGTTCTCTGGTCGGGCCAAAGCTGCTTGATCAGACGCTCCTCATCGGGATTCGCAGTCGTGGCAAGGGTCGAATTCTTGAAGCGAATGGTGACCCGGTAATCCCACCGCGAATCCTCGGTCATGTGGTTGGCGGGCTGCTCGATTTTCACCGAAAGCATGCGTCCGCTTTCCACCACCTTGCGGAGCAGCGGGTAGTGGTTCTTAAGAAACAGTTGCAGGAATTCCTGCTGGCGGCCCCATTGCACTTTGTAATAAAACTCGACTGTGTAGGGTTGGTCAGCCGAAGAGCGAACCGGGGCTCCTTGCGGATATAACGGGAGCGTGAACAGGAACAGGGACAGAGTAAAAAGGATGTGTCTCATGAGTTCTCCTCACTCCATAGTTCCCTAATGCGATGTTCGCGGCAACCTCCATTCCTGATGCCTTACACTGAGGCATGTCCGAGCCCTCGAAGATCGTCCGTCGAATCGAATCCGAAGCAGGTGTGCCTGGGCTTTGGCAGGCGCTGGCGCATCGCATTCCCGCCAGCGATCTTCACTCCTTACTGCTGGAAGTGTTTCAAAGCCGCGCAGCCGGAAGCCGCCTTCCCGTTCCGCGGAATGCCTCGCCCCTCTTGCGCCCAAGCGAGCTAAGCGCGCGCAGGTTCGCGGAATTTGACCGCGCGGCATTCGCCTCAGCCCCGGAGTTCGAGGCCATCGATCTGTCTCCAGTTACCTCTTTCGGAGTAAGCCATCTGCTCGGAGGGCAGAGTCAGAACAACATCCTGACCGCGATCCGCAACGCCGAGGTGCTCGGCGATTCCACTATTGCGATGGCCATCGAGGCCGCGGGAAGACGGCAAGCCCTTTCGGATGTAGTTCGCCTTTGTGCGAGCCATCGTGTCATGCGCCTCCAACCCGTCGGCTTCCCCGGCTTCACGCCGCACTTCCGGCTCTTCGCAATGGTAACCGCGGGACGGGATACAGGCTCATCACAATTCGAAGCGGCGGAGCTACGTGTCCATATTCGCGCCTATCTGCGGCTGTTCGACGAGTTGAACCGTTGCGGGTTTTCGATCCAAAGCCCGCTAGTAGAGTTTGCCGATATGCCCGCGGTGGAAGAACAACTGGTCCAATCCGGCGTTTCCAGGGAGGATATTCGAGCAACTATTCGTGCTCACTGGCCAGGAGGGACGGAACGCTTCCTTTCCGAACGCAACATAAAGCTGGATGGCGGATCACCATGGTTGGAAGCGCTTGTCCTACGTCTGAGCCAGGAGTTTCCCATTGCACGCTTCCGGGTCAACATGGCCAGACTCGAGGGACTGGGGTACTACACGAACTTTACGATCCGTATTTCACCGCTTGCTCCCGACGGGAATCGCTATCCAGTGGGCGACGGAGGATTCACTGACTGGACGGCGCGCCTGATGAACAATCGCAAAGAGCGGCTTCTCATATCGGGCGTTGGAAGCGAGTTCCTCTGCAGGAAGTATTTGGCGTAGTCCGCGGCAATCGGGGAGGTTCGACTAACATAGCCATTCTCCACTCGCTGGAACAAATCCCCAGCCTGGAGGCGTAAGGCGACCGGCGCCGGCGTCAGGAGTCTTTGCATCGCCGCTGTTACTGCAATTTTCCGCGCCCGGCCACGCGCCAGGTCTCGACCACTTCGCTGCCTCGAATCCCGTACACCTGCTCATGAAGGTTCATGGCTGCACAGATGTGGTTGGGAATGATGCGAATTCTGTCGCCCACGGATAACGCGGTTTCCCTGCCGCGAAGATCAATGTAGCCATGCTCCTCGTTCATCTTGGAAAGTACAGCTTCCGGGGCCTCGATGATGTAGCCGAAGCTCACTTCGGAGGATGCGGCCTGCCGGTCGGAAGAGAAGGTCTTCGTACCGCCATCCACGATGATTTGATTCGGCCGGGCGGTGGAAACAACCGTAGTGAGAATGGAGGCCGCGCAGTCTTCGTAAGAACACGCTCCAATAGCCCAGGTGTTCCTGTCATTGAAGATGTAGGTGCCGGGACGAATCTCTGTCATTCCGCGGATCTGATGAGACTGGAACAAAGTCGGCGTGGAGCCGCCGCTGACAATGTGCAGAGGCAGCCCGGCGCGCTTCCAGTCCGTGGTAATGGTTTGAACAAGAGTCGCGAGTTCCTTGAGTTGCGTAGTGAAGGCTTCATCGCCGGTGGTCTGGATATGACCCGGATAGAAAGTGATACCTTGAAGTTCCAGCCAGGGGAGGTTCGATATCTGGCGGCCTAGTGAGATCAGCTCTTCACCAGGGGAAACACCCACCCGGCCCATCCCGGCGTCCACTTCCGCGAGAATGCGGAGGCTCACCTGAGCCGCACGGGCGGCATCGGAAAGTTGCCGCGCCGCAAAGAGGCTGTCCAGCCCGACAGTCACCCGCGTTTTCCGCGCGACGGCAATGAGCCTCTCAATTTTGCTGCGTCCAATCACCGGGTAGGCAACATAAAGTTCCGGCGGGTTGGCTTCGAGCATGACTTCCGCCTCGCCAACCTTGGCCACGGTAACGCCGGCGGCGCCCAACTCCATCTGGCGCCGCGCCAGCGCGGGGATCTTGTGAGTCTTGGTATGCGGCTTGACGATCAGGTCATTTGCTCGAGCGTAGTCCGCAACCCGCTTGAGGTTCCGGTCCATGATGTCGAGGTCGATGAGAATGGCAGGTGTTTCGAGTTCGGAGATGCGCATGAGTCTTTATTGGTGAAATTCCAGGGTCAACTTTCCTCCTGCTCCGTTGTACACCAGGCCGAGATCCTTCGCCTTGTGCTTCCCTTCGAGCGGAAAGTAGAGAAACCCTTTGACGGGAGCCGAGATTTCCTTGTCGGGGAGGCCTTTCTGCTTGAGGATCTTGAGAAGAGGGTTCTCCTTTTCCTTCTTGCCGTCGTTGACCGTGGTCTCCGTGGTGGCCACCGAACCCGAATTGCCGAATCCGCCCCCGCTGCCAGGCATGCGTCCGGGATAGCCGCCGCCAATTCCACCATAGATGGGACCAGTGTCTTCCGCCATCACCCCCCCGCCATCACTCCCCTCGGAAAGCGCAAGGCCGCCTCTACCGGCAATCTGTGAAGGCGCGAATGGCCCGGACTTCTGGCCGTCGTTGTAGGAGTGGAGCAGGAAATCGTCGGCAAACAGCTTCAGCGGTTCGCTGCCCTTGGGCGAGACAGTGACTGCGACCAGCACAATGCCGTTTGGCAGTTCGGATCCAAGCTCGCGCTTGATGTCCTCCTTGTTCAGGTAGGCCACAGCCTGTACCGAGAGTTTTAGATTCCCCGCCTGGGCGGTGATGGGCTTTCGCTCGCCCGCAACCGCCGTGGTGATCAGAGCCAACACGAGCGCGGCACGTACTACCATGGTTGCTCCCCTGCTCGATTATGACACGGCGGCAAGAGCTTGTCCTGCTCGTCCTCCGCCTGCTGCTCGCCGACCCGGTGTCCGTGATCCACCTCGAACTCCATCCCAACACACCCGGCTCTTCGGCCACCTCACGCTCGGCTACCGGCAACGCATCCGCGAGACCCACCAGCGGCTGCTGCGAAGAATCGCCGAAACGCCAGCGCCGAAAAGGCAGAGCGACACACCGTCCGGAGAATAACCCGGTTCCGCGGCCACTCACTCCACAGAGTGCACTACGACACCACCATCAAGGAGTTGCTGCTCCACCGCCCGGATCTCGTCCTCCGTCTGCTGCTCGGCGAATCGGTGTCCGTGAGCCGTATCCTCACCTCGGAACTCCCCAAGGTGGAGAATCTGCGCCCGGACCTGCTGCTCGAACTGGTCGACGACCGGATTGTCCACCTCGAACTTCAGGCCCAACCCACCCGGCTCTTCGGTCACCGCATGCTCGGCTACCGGCAGCGCATCCGCGAAACCTACCAGCGCATCCCCATCCAGGTAGCCTTATGGCTCGGCAAAGGACCGGTGGGCATCCCCGACGGAATCATCGAACC
>JADLBD010000055.1 GCA_020847975.1 Bryobacterales bacterium
CGCAACTGAACCAAAAGACGGGGATATGATCATATCCCGGCACTTTGGTTCCGCCGGAAAGGCCGGCCGAGCATCTATGTCGTTGACTCACTGCGACTTCCCCGTCGTTGCAAAGTAGGCACGCCCAAATGGAATGGGGCTGAAAACAGGGCGCACTTCAGATGATGATTGAGCAAGGCCGAAATTCACGGCCAACAAAAGAGCGGATGCATGCAGCTTCATTAACGGCACTTCCTTCCTTATTGTACAGTTTTACGGCAATTGACATGAACATGCAGAGACGCTGTTGATGACTGTTTGGGAGGGCGTATGGGCCATTTCTCAACCGGCACGTCGACGGCCCTGCCGCGGCTGTGTTCCCAATGCGGAGGCTGCCACTGGCCAATGATGTCGAAAAGGGCCGCCGAATGGGAGAGCCATGTCGTTCACCGCTATCTTTCCCCGGGAGGGATGAGCATTGAGGCAATCGATGGCGGCATACCAGACCCCGTACGCAGCGGCCGGTGGGGTTGAATAATTGTCCCGTTCTCCGGCTTTAGCCAAGTGTTATGCCTGCGAAACATCCCATTGTTGTATTGTTGTCGAGAAGGACTTCCGGATGCACCGCAGAAAATTCTTCGGCACGATGATGGCGCCCCTGCCGGCGGCCCAAACACCGTCTCAGCGCCCGCCCAATATCCTCTTCGTCATCTTCGACAAGTGCCGCACCGATGCCATCGGAGCGTACGGGGAACGCAAGTCGCAAACGCCGAACATCGACGCGCTCGCCGCATCGGGAATGCGCTTTGAGAACTGCTTCACCCCCCAAGCCCTCTGCGGTCCCGCACGCGCCTCCATTCTCACCGGGCTCTATCCTCACCGCCACGGATTGCGCCGCAACGTGTATCCCACAAAGCCCAGCGCGATGAACAGCAACTACCAGGAAGCGATCCCCGATCCGTTCCGCGATACCAGATTCGATCTATGGGATAACTTCGTCTTTTATTTGAGCAACGCCGGATACACCACCGGGGCCATCGGGAAGTGGCACCTCGGGCCGGGCAATCCGGGCTTCTTTGACTATTTCAAAGGTTTCAACTCCACCCTCCGCCATTGGATCGGCGAGCCGCATCACTCGCGCTACCGCCCCGACGTGCATACCGAGTTGGGTGTGCGCTTCATCGAACAACATGCGGGCGACCCGTTCTTTCTCTATCAGTCCTACTACGCGCCCCATGAGCCCCTCGATCCGCCGGCTGAATTTCTCGAAAAGCATCGCGGCGAAGAACACGCCGCCTATCACGCCGCCGTGTCGAACCTCGACTGGAATGTAGGCCGCCTCGTGGAGACTTTGCTAAGAAAGAACATCCTCGACGATACGCTGATCATCGTCACCACCGAGCATGGCCGTAGCTGGCAGCCGCGCCCCGGAACAGCCGAGGGCATGTGCACCGCCTACGAGGAAAGCTCGCGCATCCCTCTCATCCTCCGCTATCCCAGGCTGCTTCCATCCGGTGGCGTCTGGCGCTCCGGTGTCTCCCTCGTCGATCTCGCGCCAACCATCCTCGAGACAGCCGGCGTCCAGGCAGTGAAAGGCGGCATTCTGGATCCCTCGGGAGGATCCATCTTCCAGGGACACAGCCTGATTGGCCAGATCCGCGCGGGCAACGATACCTGGCGCGGGCCCATCGTGATGGAAAACATCCCGCAGGCTGCCATCGACGGCTCACTCTATGAGGAGCGGGCCCTGCGTACGGAGCGCTACAAGCTCATCCTGCGCAAATTCGACAACCGCCCGGAACTGCGCCCCGGCGAGTTATACGACTTGCAGAACGACCCCAGGGAAGAGCGCAATCTCTATTCCCGCTCGCCGGCCCTGGTGCGGCAGTTGGCAGGCCGGCTTGCCGGCTGGGGACGCCAGTATCAGGACCCGCTTTCGGTGGAACTGGGCGCTTGGGCCACTGCCTGACGCGCCGCAACAGACCCTAGCCGCCGCCGGAATTCAGAAAGGAATAGGCGCTCAGCGGATGGGTTTTAGCGCGGCGATGGCATCTTCAGTGTATTCGATTTCGCCGTCCCAATACTTCACGATCACATCCAGGTTGATCTCGATCCACTGCTTCAGCAGAGCCAAATCATGTGCGCTCATCTTCCCCTGGCCAACGACATGAACATCGGGCCTAAGGGCTATTGATATCAACTCTTATCGCTTGGTGCCACGCACCATGGGGACAAAACTGACCGGCACGGTCGCCCGCACGCGGACCGAGCCGTCCGCCCGCTTCTCGAGCACAACCAGTTGCTGGTACTCCGTACCGCCGACGGGGGCCACCATCTTTCCGCCGGGCTTCAATTGATCCACCAGCGCCGGCGGAATTTCCGGCGGCGCCGCGGTGAGCATGATGCGGTCAAACGGAGATGCTTCCGGCCAGCCCAGATACCCATCGCCGTGTTTCACGGTGACGTTCCGGTATCCCAGGCGTTCCAGTATTGTTTGCGCCGATCGGGCAAGTTCGGGAACGATTTCAATCGTGTACAGCTTACGCACCAGCGGTGACAGCACCGCCGCCTGATATCCCGAACCCGTGCCGATTTCCAGAACATTCATATCCCGGTCAACGTCCAGCATCTCCGTCATGAGAGCAACGATGTAGGGTTGCGAAATTGTCTGGCCGTAGCCGATCGGCAACGGCCGGTCTTCGTAGGCGTGAGCCTGGAGTTCCGATGGCACGAACTGATGCCGGGGCGTATTGCGCAATACCTCGAGAACTCCGCGGTCCTTGATCCCCCGGGCTTCAATCTGTTCGCGCACCATTTGATGACGTGCTTTCTCCCGTGAGTCCGCGGTAAAAAGCAGTGCAAGCGCAATGCAGACTACTACGTATCTCACACCTTCAGTATGGCGCAACGTGCCGTAGTGGGCATGCGGCTACAATAAGCAAATGGCGCAACAACGGGCGGCTGCCCGAGGGTCTACAACCGAGGTGACGGAAGGTCTGCTCCGGCAGCTTGGCGTCTTCAGCGCTGCCGCGCTCGTGGTGTCGAACATGATCGGCACCGGCATCTTCACCACCAGCGGATTTCTCGCCGGCCAGCTCGGCGCTCCATCACTTGTCCTGGGCATCTGGCTCGTGGGAGCGCTCTGCGCCCTCACAGGCGCTTTCTGTTACTCCGAATTGGGAGTAAACTTCCCGAGCTCGGGCGGCGAGTATGTCTACCTGACAAACGCCTACGGCCCCTCCTGGGGCTTCATGACCGGCTGGATCTCATTTGTCGCGGGATTCTCGGCCCCCATCGCAGCCGCCGCATTGGCCTTCGCCGATTACCTCGGCTACTTCTTCCCCGCCCTCAAACAGGAGAACGCCCAGTTTGCGCTGAACCTGGGCGCCTGGACCCTGAAGTTCGGCGGCGCCCAACTTGCCGCCTGCGGCCTCATCGTGTTCCTTACGCTCCTGAATTTATTCGGGGTCCAGCGCGTGGCCCGGTTCCAGAACGTATTCACAGGACTGAAAGTGACGGTCATCGTGTCGTTCATCGTTCTCGGATTCACCGCCGGAACGGGCGACTGGAGCCACTTCCACCAGGCCGCCGTGCGCACCTCCACCTCGCCCATCCTTTCGCAGTTCGCCATCAGCCTCTTCTGGATCTACGGCAGCTATAGCGGCTGGAACGCAGCCACATATGTTGCCGAAGAGTTGAAGAAGCCGGAGCGCACGCTGCCGCTGGCGCTGACCGCGGGCACTGTCCTCGTAGCCGCCCTCTACTTCGCGCTCAACGCGGTATTCATCTACGGCGTGCCGCTCGAAACCATGAAAGGGCAAATCGCCATCGGCTCCCTCGTAGCCACCCATCTCTTCGGCCCGGAGATGGCGAGCCTGTTCGGAGCGCTCATGGCGCTCTCCCTCGTTTCGACGGTCAACGCCATGGTGACCATCGGCCCCCGCGTCTACTACGCCATGGCCAAGAATCGCGCCTTCTTCGCCTCCGCGGCAAAGGTGGACCCGCGCTGGCACACCCCCGTGAACGCCATCGTCTGGCAGGGTATGGCTTCCATCCTCATGACATTCGTACCCTTCGGAAACCTCTTCTTCTACATCTCGCTGACCCTGAATCTCTCCGCCGGGCTGTCCGTCGCGTCGCTGTTCGTATTCCGGAAACGGCAAGGGTGGCGCCGGCTGCCCGTGGTGAACTTCGCCTACCCGCTGATGCCCGGCTTCTTTCTGCTGGTAAGTGCGTGGATGTACTATGTGGGCATCACCCTCGAGCCGGTCGTTTCCCTCGCCACCGCTTTGACTGTCGGTGTAGGCGCGCTCATCTATCATTTCCGCATCCGCCATGCCAACTGATTTCTTCTTGCGAAATGCCAACCATACTCGACGGTAAACAAGTACGCGACGCCATCCTGGCTTCGCTGCGGCCAAGAATCGCCGCGCTCGAAGAGGCCGAAATCACCCCCGGATTGGCTGTGGTCCTGGCGGGGGCGAATCCTGCCTCGGAAATCTATGTCCGCCACAAGGTCAAGGCGTGCGTAGATCTGGGCATCTACAGTGAGAAGCATCTTCCCACCGTCGACGTGACTACGGAAGAGATGCTGTTTCTCATCCGCTCGCTCAACGACCAGCCGCACATTGACGGCATCCTCGTGCAATTGCCTCTCCCGGATCACGTGGACGATCGCGAAATTCTAATGGCCGTTCATCCCCTAAAAGACGTGGACGGCTTCCACCCCATGAATGCCGGCAACCTGATGACCGGGCTGCCCGGCTTCCGTCCCTGCACTCCGGCGGGCATCATGCGGATGCTCGAGCATTACAAGATTCCCATAGCCGGCAAGCGCGCCGTCGTCATCGGGCGCAGCAACATCGTCGGAAAGCCCATGGCCATGATGCTGCTCCACGCCAACGCAACCGTCACCATCTGCCACTCGAAAACCGTCGGGCTGGCCGAGGAATGCCGGCGCGCCGATATCGTGGTCGCCGCCATCGGCAGGCCCGGATTCGTTACCCCGGACTTTGTGAACCCCGGGGCCGTTGTAATCGACGTGGGAATGAACCGCCTCCACGACCGGGAAAGCGTCGCCCGAATCTTCGAGGGAAACGAGAAAAAACTGGCCGATTTCGCGGCGAAAGGCACTGTGCTCGTGGGCGATGTTCATCCGGCGGTGTTCCGCGACTGCGCGGCTTATACACCCGTTCCCGGCGGCGTCGGCCTCCTCACCATTGCCATGCTGATGAGCAACACCGTGGAAAGCGCTGAACTGCGGCTCGCCCGGCGCCGCGGAACTTCGATATCGTAAACGAATGCGAATCCTCACCAGGCGGGAGTGGGCCGGACTCACCCTGGCCCCTTTGTTTGCGCGCGAGTTGCGGCTCTCGCGATTCGAAATTCAATCCGTGCGGGTGCCCTTCGCCGAGCGCGTGCGCGAGGCGTGGCTCGAAAGCTGGAAGCACCAAAAGCGCGACCAGACCGACTACGAATTGCACTTCGTGCGCCTCCACACCGATGACGGCCTGGTAGGCATCGGCGAAGCGAAAATGCCCCGCGCCCAGGCGGAATCCGTCCTCCGCCGCATGATGGGGCGTCCCGCCGCGGAATTCGCCGGCGACGATTCCCTCCGCGGAATCCTCATCGCCGTCTATGACCTGCTCGGCAAAGCGGCGGGAAAGCCGGTTTCCAAAATCCTTTCCCCTTCCGCAAAAGATCGCGTCATCCCCACCTGGTGGAGCCAGTGTTTTCCTCCCGCGGTCATGGCGTCAGAGGCGAAACTCGGCGCAAGCCTCGGATACCGCATCCACAAAGTAAAGGCCCGCCCCTGGCAGGACCCCGTGGAACAGGCGGCGGCCATGTGCGCCGCCGTTCCCAATAATTTCCGCTTCTGGGCCGACGCCAATTCTTCCTGGGGAACCGTGGAGAAAACACTCGACGTCGCAACTCGCCTCGCGAAGTTTCCCAACTACTTCGCCATCGAGTCGCCGATTCCCAGAGCAAATGTCGATGGCTACCGGCAACTGCGCGGCAAACTCCCTCTGAAACTCGCCGAGCATGTGGATGGCATCGATCTCGATCTGTGGATCCGCGAGAAGCTTATCGACGCCTGGATATCGGGATCGCCGAAACTGGGCCGCTACGTAAGCACGCTATCGCAGCGCGCCCTTGCGGCGAAAGCCCCCATCTGGATCGAGCACTCCATCGACAACGGCATCGCGCAGGTCTTCCAGGCGCACCAGGCGGCTGCCTATCCGGGAATTCAATACGTCATCAGCGTCACCAACGTGCTCGCCGACGATTGCATGGCGGAGCCGTTCACCGTGCGCGACGGCTTCTACCACATCCCGAACAAGCCGGGACTCGGCGTGACCCTGGATGAGGCCGCGCTCGAAAAATACCGCATCGCCTGATCAGAGATCACACAGCGTTGTGGCTTCCTCGAGCGAAGCCAGCGGTGCGCGCTTCGGAATGAACTCGTGCGCGAAGTAGCCTTGAAAGCCCGTTTCGAGAATCCCCTTCACGATCGCGGGATAGTAAAGCTCCTGCGTGGTGTCAATCTCGTTACGCCCCGGCACGCCCCCCGTGTGAAAGTGCGCGTAGTACTGCCGGTTCTCCCGGATCGTGTGTATGACGTCGCCTTCCATGATCTGCATGTGGTAGATGTCGTACAGCAGCTTGACGCGCGGTGAATTCACACGCTTGCACATCTCCACGCCCCACCTCGAGTTGTCGCACATGTAGTCCGGATGGTTCACCTTGCTGTTGAGCAGTTCCATGCAGACGTTGATGCCCAGGTCCTCGGCTTCCGCCTTCATCCTGTCGAGAAACGTGACGCAATTGTCCATGCCCTCCGCATCGGACATCCCTTTGCGGTTCCCCGAAAAGATGATGATGTTGGGGACGTTTGCCGCCTTCGCCTTTTTATACATCTCCCGCAACTGGCTGCCGATCAGTTCGTGATTCTCCACCCGGTTGATCCCGTTGGGAATCGTCGAGACCCCCGATGCCATCGTCGGCATAAGCCCGTACTTCTGCACCACCGGCCATTCCTCCGGCGTCAGCAGATCGATGCCGAACAGTCCCATCTTCGCGGCCTCGCGCGCCAGATCCTCGAGCGGGATGTCCTTGTAACACCAGCGGCAAACCGACTGCTTCAGGTTCCCCTTGCGTGCTTTCTTTGTAACGGCGCTCGCGGCCGAAAGTACAGCCGGAGCCGCAACGGAGGTTGTAGCGAATTTTCGGCGGGTCATCGCTTTGGATTTTATCATCGGGCAATGCGCGCGCGTACGATGCCCGCCCCTCCTACCGCGATTTCAATCGGCTTGAACGGATGCTCTGGCCCGGCCGGCCTTGAGTGGTTTCGTGCGTCCGCGCTGTAGCGCCTTCCGGACAGCCCGTTCCGCCCCGGTGAGCGCGCCGTCAATCGCAACTTCCGGCGCGCGATCCTGGTGTTCGAAAACTACGCTCGGAAAGCCGCTCAGGACTACTTTGACCCGGCATAATTGATCGACACCGCCGCGAGGCCCGTTCACGTCCTTCACACGGACACTGACACGTTCGACGGACGCCGCGAACTTTCCGAGTTTCGTGCCGAGCTTTCGTCGAATGTCCGCTTTGCTCTCCTCACTGAGACTCACTCCCAAGACGCGGACATGGGCTGGAACCAGCGCCGGTCTTGCGCGGCCGGTTATCGGCTTGAGAGACCTGGGCAACTGGGCCGGGAAAGGCTCCCGCTTTCTACTTCCCGGTGTCTCGTGCGGCGAACGCGTTTCCCGGCTAAGCTCATCCAGAACGTCCGTGGCGGTTACGATTCCTACGAGCCGGCCGTCATCGACAACCGGCAGGCAGCCGATTCTCCGCGCCAGCATCAAATCGGCCGCCTCGGTGAGCGTGGTTTCCGGTCCGGCGCTCACCACACGACGGCTCATCAGATCACGAACAAGGCGGCCGGAATTGTCCGAACCATGCAGGTCCCGCTCGGAAAGTATCCCGGTAATACCCGCCTTCGCCACAACCACCAGGTGATGGATACGACGGCGCTTCATCGTGGTCCAGGCAACACTCGCTGTTTCCGTGGGTCCGATGGTAATGACGCCGGTTCTCATGATTTCGTGAAGCTGCATGGATAGATCCTTTATTGACCAGATTAACGCATTTTCATATTCCACCGTCTGACATGAGGTGTGGCCGCATCCGCCCCGCTGTCGAAGTCTGAAGCTCTTACCCGGCGGGCGTCACAACCGCCGGAGTCCCACCCAGCCTCTGGATCAAACCCTCCGCCACGCGCTCGCTGAGGGCGGAAATGGTGAGAAACGGATTGACGCCAAGCGACACCGGCACAATGGAACCATCGGTGACATATAGCCCGTCGTGCAATGCTCCATTCTCATCAAACACCTGCCCCCGATCATTCACCACGCCGGTAGCATGCGTTTCCCCCATGGGGCACCCGCCGAGCGGATGTACCGTGATCAACGTGCGAAACGGAGTGAACGCCCAACTGGGATTCTGAATGTATGTTGCTCCCAGCTTAGTCGCGTGCCCCAGCATCAGCTCATCGGCGATCTGAAACGTTTCCTGCTCGCCCACCTTCGGCCACCGGATCACCGCCTGCCTGGTCGCGCCGTCAAGCTCGATTCTGCCGCCGGCATTATCATGTCCCACCACCAAATAGAGCATGGTGTAATTCAGGGCGCCCTTCTCGAGCGCTGGATCAATGGCGAACATGTCCCGCAGCCGGCGTCCGCTCTCCTGGAAGAAATCCCCCGCGTCCGTATCCTTGCCGATCAGAAACGCGAACGTACCACGCGCCGCATCGACGTACGTGAGCGGGAAAGCGAGATCCTCAATCGTGATCCGTTTACCGGGCGGTTGGTTGGTGTTGTACTTGATGCGCGAAACAATCGTTGGACCGGGTCCCGGTTTGATCCGCGCCGCCCGGTCGCTGTCCGGATAGGCGCCCCATCCCAGCACGTCCATCCGAACGTCGCTGTTGTAGGCAACCCCGAAGAAATCGCCATTCCCGCTGAAACGCGTCCCCAACGTGTCCGGCAGGCTCAGGCCCTTCGCCCGGGACCGCAGCAGTACCGTGGGCGATCCCGGCGAACCGGCGGAGACCACCACTGCTCGTTTCGCTTTCAGGATGGCGCCCTCCGATTGCGGCGGATTCTCCTCCCGGCGAATGCAATACACCAGATATCCGCCCTGCTCGTCCTTCTCAATGTGCTCCACCTCCACTTGCGGAAAAAGGTGGGCGCCGCCGGAATTCGCGATCGCAAGGTAGTTGGTATCCAGCGTATTCTTCGCGCCTGCATTGCAGCCCGTCACACAGTCGCCGCAATTGATGCAAGGCTGCTGCGTCACGCCCCATCCATTCTTTCCGTTCGCGGTGAAATTCACCACGATCTGGGCAAGGTCGAAGTCTGCGCCGGGCACGCCCTGCTGGCCGAGTTGCAAGGCCTTCACCTTGTTCAGGCTCGCTCCGTCCGGATGTTTGCCCGCGGCAAGGGTGGCTCGCACACGGTCAAACCTCTGTTGCAACTCCCCGGAGTCCCTGAAGCCGCGGATCGCCTGAGGCCACTGGGGATCATCGAAAGTTTCGCTGTCTGGTTCAATGGCAACGTTGGCATTGATGAGCGAAGTGCCGCCGAGCCCGGAGCCCTGCCAGATCGCCATGTCCAGGCCAAACCGGATCTCATGCAAGCCCAGCGGATTCGTGTCACTGCGTAGCGCCGCCGCGCCTCTATTCAGGTCGTCGGGAAACTGGCCGGGAAGCCATTCCTTTCCTCTCTCGAGAATACACACCGTCGGCTTGGCCCCATTCCCCCAGTTCGCCGTGGCCAGCCGCGCAGCCGTGATCGAGCCGCCATAACCCGACCCGATAATGATAACGTCATACCCCTCCTGAATCCGGGCATTCCAATTGCTCGCAAGCGGGGTACGGGTGACTGTTTGCATTTTTGCCATATCTGCCCCCTTTTCTGGCAATATGCGGATCGGGAACAGAGTAGCATTCTATTCCGGCATCTGCCACGCAGCCGAAAGAATGGCCAGCGCGGCGATGGCCGCCGTCTCGGCACGCAGCACCGCCGGCCCCAAGGAAACCGCCACCCACCCCGCCTCCTCCGCCGCTCGTCTCTCCCCTTCCGTCCAGCCCCCTTCCGGACCCACCAGCACCGACACGGTATCCTCCGCCCTCCGGTTTCCCGGGAGAATCCGCAGGATCGGCTGCCCCGCCCCGCTTTCTTCGAGACGATACCGCAACCCGGGCGCGGACAGCGCGGCGCGGAACGCAATCGCCGCGTCCACCTCCGGAGTGCGCCACCGCCTGCATTGCTGCGAACTTTCCCGCGTGATGCGGCGCCAGCGCTCCAGCCGCTTCCCCGCCGCGCGGTCCAGTCCTTTCTCGCTCCGCTCCGTGATCACGGGCACAATACGCTCGACACCCAGCTCCGTTGCCTTCTCGATCATCCATTCGAAATGGTCGAATTTGATCAGAGACGCATACAGATGCAGCCGCAGAGGCAATTCCCGCGCCTCCAGCTTCTCGAGAATCCGAAACACCACCTGCTCGCGGCGCGCCAGTTCCACCTCGCCGAGATACAAGTGTTCGTTGTCCGAAATCTCATACCGCTGCCCCTTCTCCACGCGCAGCACCTTCGTCAGATGCCCTGCCTCATCGCCCAGAATCTCCGCCTTCCCGCTGTGGACGCCATCCACAAAGAACAACCTTCTCGCCATGTACAATTGATGATCGCACGATATGATTGGCTTTCTCCGCGGCTTGCTTCACGAAAAACACCCCAATGAGATTGTGGTGGACGTTCAGGGCGTCGGCTACCTCGTAACCATCCCCGTATCCACGTTCAGCGCCCTCCCCGACACCGGCAGCGAGGTGAAGCTGCGCATCCACACCCATGTCCGCGAGGATGCCATCGCCCTCTTCGGCTTCCTCACCCCGGACGAAAAGCTGCTCTTTGAAAAGCTCATCTCCGTCAGCGGCATCGGGCCGAAACTCGCCATCACCGTGCTCAGCGGACTCCCCGTGCCCGACCTCGTGGCCGCCATCCGCTCCAGCAATTTGACCCAGTTGACCCGTGTCCCCGGCATCGGAAAGAAAACCGCCGAAAGGCTGGTCGTCGAACTGCGCGACAAGCTCGAAATGCTGGGAGGCAAGGCCCCCGTCACAGCCGCGGTTACCCCGGCAATGGTCATGAGCGCCGTCGACGAGGATGTCCTTTCCGCGCTCGTCAACCTCGGCTGTCCCCGTCCCGCCGCCGAAGCCGCCATCCGCAAGGCGCGCTCCGCCGGTGTTGCCGCCGAGTTCGAACCGCTTTTCCGGCGGGCTCTCGAACTGGTACGTTAACCTGAAACCATGCGTGAGAAGGGCATTGCCTCCGCCAGCCCGTTGGAAGGTGACCTCCAGTTTGAGGCAGCGCTCCGTCCGAAACGGCTCGAGGATTTTACCGGACAGACCAAGCTCAAGGAAAACCTGTCCATCGCCATCGAAGCCGCTCGAAAGCGCGGCGAGGCGATGGACCACGTGCTGCTCTATGGCCCTCCCGGCTTGGGCAAGACCACCCTCGCGCACATCATCGCCAACGAACTCGGCGTGGACATCGACCTGACCTCCGGCCCCGTCATCCAGAAAAAGCTCGACCTCACCGGCATGTTGAGCAATGTCCGCGAGCGGCAGGTCTTTTTTGTCGACGAAATCCACCGCCTGCTCCCGGATGTGGAAGAAATGTTCTACTCCGCCCTCGAGGATTTCCGCGTCGATATCGTCGTCGGCCAGGGTCCCGGCGCCCGGACCCACTCCCTCCCCATCCCCCATTTCACCGCCATCGGAGCCACCACCCGCATGGGGATGATCAGCGCTCCCATGCGAGGCCGCTTCGGGCTGCTCCTCCGCCTGAACCATTACGACGTCACGGAACTGCGCCGCATTGTCGAACGCTCGGCCGCGCTTCTCGGAGTCACCGTCGACGGCGAAGGAGCCGAGGAAATCGCCCGCCGCGCCCGGGGCACTCCCCGTATCGCCAACCGCCTGCTTCGCCGCGTGCGCGACTATGCCCAGGTGCGCGCCGATGGCCACATCGACCTCGCCGTCGCCCGCGTCGCCCTCGACATGCTCGAAGTGGACCGCTACGGGCTCGACGAGGTGGACCGCAAGATCATGCTCACCATCCTCGAGAAGTACACCGGCGGTCCCGTCGGCCTCAACACCATCGCCGCCAGCGTCGACGAAGAGGCGGATACCATCGAAGAAGTGTACGAGCCTTACCTGATGCAGCTTGGATTCCTCGACCGCACCATGCGCGGCCGCCGCGCCACCGAGCTCGCCTTCCAGTACTTCGGCGTCTCCCGCCGCCTCGAACCCCAGCCCGGGCTCTTCGAATGAAGAAACTCTTCCTGGCTCTGGGCAGCAATCTCGGCGACCGCGAAGAACATCTCCAGCACGCCGCGGATCGCATTGCGGAAGCGGGTGTTCACCTGCTGCGGGCTTCCTCCACCTATGAGACAAAGCCGATGTACCTCACCGGCCAGCCCATGTTCCTCAACCTCGTGCTCGAAGGCGAAACAGGCGCCTTCCCCCGAATGCTGTTGAAACGGCTCAAGACGATCGAGCGCGAAATGGGGCGGCGCCAGACCGTGCAGAACGGCCCGCGCATCATCGACATCGACATCCTTTTCTTCGGCCGGTTCATCGTCCACACGCCGGAACTCCTGATTCCCCATCCCAAGCTGCCGGAGCGCCGCTTCGTCCTCGAACCGCTGGCCGAACTCGTCCCGGAATGGCGCCATCCGGTAACTAAACGGACCATGCGCGAACTGCTCGCGCAGCTACCAGAGGGCGGCGTGCGCAAAGTCGAGTTCGTTGTGCAACTGGAGCGGCAAAAAAGCATAGGGGAACGGCCGCTCTAAACGCGGAGCAAGCCGATAAACCTCCGTATTCTCCATCCGCGTTGATCGGCGTTCATCTGAGGCCAATTCCATTCCACAAAGCCGCCGCTCCCGTCCGCCGCTAGAATATGTATGTGAGCTTCCGCATCCTTTTCCTGGGAATGCTGTCTCTCTGCGCCTGGGCACAGACTGCGTACATGCCCTTGCGCGAAGTAAAGGCGGGTATGCGCGGCAAGGGATACACGGTGTTCACGGGCGAGCGCGTGGATCCCTTCGACGTCGAAATCCTCGGCATCCTCGAAAATGCCGGCCCCAAGCAATCGGTCATCCTCGCAAAGCTCAGCGGCGGGCCATTGCAGCACACCGGCGTCATGCAGGGAATGAGCGGCTCCCCTGTCTACATCAACGGAAGGCTCGTGGGCGCCGTCGCCCTTGCCTTCGCCTTCTCCAAAGACCCCATCGCCGGCATCCGTCCGTTCGAGGAGATGTTGGAAGCCAAGGCCGTCAATCGCGCTGAAAGCACGCCCCGCTGCACACCCCTCGCCTGCGAACCGGCGCAAGTGCTCGCGGCTAACATTACGCCCGCGCCCTTTGCCTGGGGCGACGCGAAGTTAGTCGACATCGCCACGCCCTTGTCCTTCAGCGGATTCACTTCCGCCGCCATCGAAGCCTTCTCCCCGCAATTGCGCGCGCTCGGCCTCGAGCCGAGACAGGGCGTCACCGGAGGCAGCAGAGCCCGCTTGCCCGCGGGTGACCCCGCGGCTCTCAAGCCCGGCTCGATGATCAGCGTCCAGCTAATGTCCGGCGACATGACCGTCGGAGCCGACGGCACCCTCACCGCCATCGACGGCAAGCGCATCTACGCCTTCGGGCACCGCTTCGTTTCCATGGGCGACGTCGAGATGCCGTTCGCCAGCGCCGATGTCATCGCGCTGCTCCCCAACGTCTCTACCTCGTTCAAGATCTCCACTGCCAGGAAATGGATGGGCGCCATCACCGCGGACTACAGCACAGCCGTCCGCGGTGAAATAGGCCGCAAGGCCCACATGGTTCCGGTAAACATCACCGTAAAGGGAGGCGCGCGCCTTTCGAAATACCACGTCGAGATGGTGCGCGACGCCGCGCTCACGCCATATCTGTTGCAGATGGCGGCCTTCTCCGCCATCGACGCTACCGAGCGCACCCTCGGCACTTCCTCCTACAGCGTTCGACAGCGCGTCGAGTTCGCCAACGCCGCGCCCATGAACTCCCTGAACATCTACTCCGGCGAATTCAACATCCCCATGCTTGCCGCCCAAAGCGGAGCCATCCCCGTCGCCTATGCGATGCAGACCGGTTTTCGCGATCTCAATATCAAGTCCGTCGACCTCGAGATCGAGTCCTTCGAAAAACGCCGGCAGGTCACCATCGAGGAGGTCTCCTCCGGGCGCCGCACCGTACGTCCCGGCGATACGGTGAACCTCGAAATTGTCTTCGCCAGCGAAGGGCGGCGGTTTACGCGCAAAGCCGCTTACCAGGTGCCGCCGGGGGCGCCCGCCGGCGTCCTGAACTTCACCGTCTCCGATGCCCTCATGACCAACTTCGCCGAGTTCGGCAAAGTCGTGATGGTTCCTCCCCGCACGCCCGATCAGGTGGTGCACCTGTTGAACAACCTGCGCGGCAACACCAAGGCCTATGTGCGCGTATGGCGCGCCGAGCCTGCCTTCCAGGCGCAAGGCGAAGATATCCCCGATCCGCCGCCTTCCGCCGCCAATCTCTACGCGCGCTCCCAAGGCGCAGCCGCAACCCCGAACTACAATTCAAAAATCGCCGAGTTGGATGTGCCTCTCGACAACGTCATGGTGAGCGGCTCGAAGACGATTTCCGTGGAAGTGACCGAATGATCCGCATCGAAGTAGCAATCCTGCTGGCTATGAGCGCATGCTGCGCCCGGGCGGCGAGCACAACCTATTGGGAAGTGAACAACTACCAGGAGTTCCTCAAGGGAAGATTGGAGGGACTGTCGCTCACGCGCGACGGCCGCATCCTCCTCGCGCCGCGCACCGAAACGCTGTTCTCTTCCGATCAGCCCGTCATCTGGAGCATTGCCCAGGGACCCCACTCCGGACTCTACGTCGCCACCGGTCATCGCGGGCAGGTCTATCACGTCGGCGCGAATGGAAAGAGCGAGTTGCTGTGGACCGCACCCGAGCCCGAGGTCTTCGCCATTACCATTGACGCCCACGGCATCCTCTACGCCGGAACCTCCCCGGATGGCAAGATCTACCGCATCGAAAAAGGGAAAGCCGCCGAGTATTTCGCGCCGCATTCGAAATACATCTGGGCGCTCGCGTTTGCCCCGGATGGAGCCCTCTACGCGGGTACAGGCGATGAGGGCAAGGTGTTCCGCATCACCGGACAGGGAAAAGGGGAAGTCTGGTATGAGACCGGCCAATCCAACGTCACCAGCCTTGCCTTTGACCGCGAATCCCGGCTGCTCGCCGGCACCGAGCCGAACGGCCTGCTCTATCGCATCACCGCCAAGGACAAGGCATTCGTGCTCTACGACGCCAATCTGCCGGAGATCCGCGCCATCGTTCCCGCCGCCGACGGAAGTCTTTACGTAGCTGCTTTGGGCGGCTCCTTCGGCAAGAAGCAAGCGGGCGCGGCGGGTGCGGTAGCCTCCATTGGCAGTGCAGTCACGGTCACTGCCCCCACAACCACCATCACCGTCGAATCCTCGCACACCCAGAGTGGCGTCGAAATCAAACCCAAGCCCGAACCCTCGAAGCCCGCCGCGGCGACAACCGCGCCGGCCGCCGCCACTTCCCCCATCCTCGATCTGACAGGAGTTGATAAGGCCGCCGTTTACCGCATCCATCCGGACAACCTCGTCGAGACCCTCTGGGTTTCCAAAGAAGAGAACATCTACGACCTTGCCCCCGTCGGCAAAGACATTCTCTTCTCCACGGACGCTCAGGGGCGCATCTATCGTCTGGACCCCGACCGCAAAGCCACACTCATCCTCGAAACGCGCGAAGGCGAAGCCACTCGCCTCATCCCCTCCACCTCCGGAATCGTCGCCGCCACCAGCCACGCCGGAAAACTGCTGCGCATCGGCACGCAGCCTGGAGACAAGGGAACATTGGAATCACCCGTGCACGACGCCTCGAATACCGCCCGCTGGGGCAGGCTCTCCTGGCAGGCCGATTTGCCGCAGGGCACGGGACTCTCCATTTCCACCCGCTCCGGAAACTCCGCCCGCCCCGACAAGACCTGGAGCGATTGGTCCCAACCGGCCACTGCATCCGGCGCCATGGTGAAAAGTCCGAATGCGCGCTACATCCAATGGAAAGCCGGTCTCACGGGCTCCGGCGGCCGCACCCCGGAGTTGGATAGTGTCACCATCGCCTATCTGCCCCAGAACACTCCGCCCATTGTGAAGAGCATCCAATTAACGGCCCAGTCCACGGCACAGCCCGCTAAGCCTGCCGCCGCGGCATCGCCTGCGAATTCCGTCTACAGCATCACCGTTACCGACTCCGGCGACAGCACGGCAACCTCGGCCGGCAACCCCACCCAGACTGTCTCCAGAGGATCCGGCGGGCAGCTTGTCATCACCTGGCAGGCGGAAGACCTCGACGGCGACAAGATGAGCTACTCGGTCTACTTTCGTGGGGAAGAGGAACAGCAGTGGAAGCTCCTCAAAGCGAACTGGACCGACTTGGCCCTGACGCTTGATGGCGACTCACTCGCCGACGGCAGGTATCTGTTCCGCGTGGTAGCCTCCGACGCGCCTTCCAACCCGCTGCCCAACGCCCGCGAAGGGGAACTGATCAGCGCCCCGTTCCTCGTCGACAACACACCCCCGCTCGTGTCCGCCTCGGCCCGCCGCAACGGATCCGCCGTCGAGATCGAATTGACTGCGGAAGACTCCACCTCCTCCATCCGCCGCGCCGAGTATTCGCTCGACGCCGGCCCCTGGATCCCGCTGCTCGTCGATGACGGAGTCGCCGATTCGATCAAAGAGCAGTTTCACGGCACTGCGAACGCCGTCACCCGGGGCGAGCACCTGCTCGTCTTCCGCGCCTACGACACGGCCGGAAATGCCGGTCTCCACAAGATCGTCCTGCGGTGAGCCGAATTTCTTTTCCACAACCGGCAGAGCGGGCGCGATCTTCTTAGCCATCTTCTGCCTCAAATTGGACCGCTTTTTGTTAGTATTCCCGCGGCTCGATTCACGGAGACGAATTTCTTCGCCCGCTGGAACCGTAGGCTCAATGAGAAACGGAGACGGCTGTTCGCGACAGTGACGGCGCGTCAAAACAAGACAAAAACGTCTATAATCGCTTATCGTTTATATTCGTTTTTCCTGCCCGTCCCTTCATTTTTGACTTGCTATCCATTCGCCTTCTGCCGCAGAATGGCATTGGAGATTCTTTTCGCAATGCTTCAGAATTCTTCTCATCCCCCCCCCCATATTAGTTGTAGCGATTTGTTTTCTCGGCCTAATTCTTGCGGTACCCGCTGAAGGTCAACAAATATTCAGCGATGTCCTTCTCAGTTCCCCTTATTACAATACAGCCAACCGGATGTATCCCACCATCACCAGCGGTTGCGCCGTCAATCCACTACGCTTTTACCCGGACGACCCTCTCCCCAGGTGGCAGATGGCTATGTTCGTGATCCGCGCCATCTATGGTGGCGACTCCTTCCCCTATTCGACCAACCCCTATTTCAACGATGTGCCGCGGTTCGACCAGTACGGCAATCCAGTGCTGTACTTCCCCCATGTGCAGAGGATGTATGAGCTTGGCATCACGACAGGTTGTGCCACCCCCGGCGCCTTCTGCCCGTTCGATTCCACGCTCAACTATATGGCCGCGGTTTTCACCGTACGCGCGGCGCAATACAAGGCGGGAAACCCGCTCTATATTGATCCATCGGTATCGCGGCCTGACAATTACTTGCCAACCTCGTCCTCCGCATGGTTCGTCGATGTGCCGTCCTACTATGACATCTACCGCTATGTGCAAAAGATTCGTGATCTTGGTATTACTACCGGCTGTGCGCCGGGTTACTTCTGCCCCAATGACGTGATCACGCGCGGGCAAATGACCTACTACATCGTCCGCGGGATCCTCGATGAGTTCCCGCCGCCGACCGGCCTCACCTCGAACCCGAAACTCGCATCAGGCGCCTCACTTCACGGCAACGCAGGGTCGGTGCCGCTCGACATCTATACCTCGTTGAACAGTTCGGGAGTATTGGGAGCCTGCTCGAGGAACATGACGATTCGGCAGTGCACTCAGGTATATCTGGCGAATCTTTACAAGCAGGGCGTGCGAGAGCTGCGTTTCTTCTTCGGCGTGCGCGGCAGCTTCTACAGCACGGCCCTCGATGCCAATGGCAACGTCAACCAGAGTTGGCTGAACAACTTGGGGTTATTCCTCGCCGATGTGAGAGCCGCGGGTATCACACACGTGACACCGAACTTCTCGCTGTGGGGAACCGGCGACGGATCACCGGTTGCGCAAACCGTGCAGGATTGCAACTTGAACAGCGTCACGCGCTATTTCTGGATCACCTCCCCTTTTGCGGCGGTAGTCTCTGGCGGTGGTTACGTACCCGATAACAGTTACCCTCAAGACTCCTACAACTGCTCTCCACACAACCCATTCTTCATCGGTTGGGGCAAAATCTACAACCTCGTGGACAAAGTGCTGCAAAAGGCAGTGGAGAAGTCATTGGTGGTTTATGAACTGGAGACCCTGCCGGAGTGGAACTCGGAGGACTTTACGATCTATGCCCGTTTTGTCTATGACAACAAGCATGGGACTCCGGGAACGCCGTGCGAAATCAACCGCGTCTGGCAGGATAGCCCAACCGTGCAGGCGTGTATGCAGCGCGCCATGCAGTTGAATGGCTTCCCGCCGGGTGCCGCAACAATCTCTGTCATGGAAACCCGCACCTCGAATGGATGGGATTGCGACTCAGTATATGGCGACAAATATCGGGTAGTCGGGTTGTCTGGATTGAATGCCGCATTTGCAAGTGGATTCCTGGGCCGCACCGGTACCAACAATGGGGGTCTCTTCTGTGGAGGAGAAACGCGATTTCAAGAATCGCTTCCCTATGATCCTCAACCACTACCTAGTTTGATCGACATGCACTCCTACGTTTGTGTGGGAATTTCCGAATGGAACCTCGACTGCGATCTGACGAAGACTGGCAGTTTGATCGGTGGTGAGTTCACCAAGCTCAGCAATGCCATCAATAGCTTTCGCAATACCCGCTGGCCGGGGGCGTCCATCGTTTTCGGCGAGACTCACAATAACGATGTACTCAATGACCCGGGTTCAGGCCACCAGGGCGACGTACAATGTTTGCCTGCTCCGCTCTCCGCTCCGGTGGATATGGTGAACGGTTTCAATGCCAGTTACTTGGCGGGACAGAGCATAGCGTTCCGGCCGTTCGCGATCCTCGCCCCCAATGCCACCTGTGTCCCGTGGCCGCCGACCTGGAGCAAGGGCAACGGACCCTATGCAACGCAATAGTCTGGAAAGGAGCCTATCATGAAACCAGCAATTCGCATTCTTGCTCTCGTGACCGTGGCTTTCCTCTGCGGCCAGCCAGTGCTGGGCCAGACAGTTGGCGCCATTACAGGCACTGTGAGTTCTGATGATGGAGTCCTTCCTGCGGGGCTCGCGGTCGTGCTTCACAAAATTCCGGAATACACGAATGCTTCAAAGACCGGGATGTCACAACCGCGCGTAATCGCCTCGAGCATACGTACGCCGCAAGTGTTGGGTGTGTCTTCCACGGGCGCCTTCGGGGCCTCTGCCGTGCCCTCTGGTCACTATAAACTTTGTGCCAGTCCGCCGGATGGGTATCTCGACACATGTTTGTGGACCGGACCCGTGGATGTCGTCCTTGCCCCGGGTTCCTCAAGCACAGCCGGGAACTTACGGTTACGTCGCGGAGCGGTGGTCCACATTCGCTTGGACGATCCTCAGTCCCTGTTGCCGAGCGTCGAGACCTCCAGTGTAGAATGGGGCGTCGTAGCTGGAGTTATGACTCCAGCCGGCGCTTTCCGTCCGGCGAAACTCATCTCCCGCGACGCCACGGGGAGGGATCTCGTTCTGACGGTCCCGTTCGACATACCATTGAAATTGTGGATCAGCCCCCGCCGGGTGTCGGTCCGGGCGCCGAACGGCGCCGCGTTGCTTCGGGCCGGCTCCTTCACCACGTTCCAGGCGTCCCCGCTGTCGGGAACGATCAAATTTCAGTTCCAGGTGAGCCAATGAGATTGCGAAGACATTTGCTTGTCGCAGCCATGCTGCCTCTTGGAAGCGTATGGGCGCAACGGCCCACCATCACCTCGATTGACAACGCTGCCAGTTATACCAGCCCCCACAGGACAACTCCACGCCCGGCTTGGGTGTGGCGGCGGGCTCTATTATCGCTATATTCGGAAATAACTTATCATCGAAGACGGTGAGTGCCCAGGGTTTTCCTCTTTCCACCCGGTTAGGGAATACCTCGGTTCGGATTGGCGGAGTGGAGGCGCCTCTCTTCTATGTCTCACCATCCCAAGTCAACGCCATGGTACCCAGCTCATTCACAATCAAGACCTTCGAGAAGGATGAGTTTAGGGCCTTACCGGTAGTGGTTCAGACCGGCTCCATGGCGAGTGACCCGTTCACTTTGCGAGTTACACAATATGGGCTGGGGATCTTCACATTGGACGCCAGCGGGTGCGGGCCGGGGCTCATCTATCAGACAGCTCAGGACGGAACCGTATCCCTAAACAGTCCTGATAACAGCGCCGATCCTGGGAAGACCGTCATTACAGTGCTGGGGACCGGGGCTGGTTGGGCTCGTGGCAACCTGCCTCCTGATGGAGAGCCGTCTCCACCTGATGGGCTAGTCACCGCCGGTGGCCCGGAAGCTTTCTTGGCCGAGATGGATAGGCCGTACTATTTTCTTGTCTACGACTTCTTCACCCATCACCGGGATCCTAACTCCAGTGGCGGACGCGCGCCAGGCTTGGTTGGCGTGGATCAAGTAACATTC
Source organism: Bryobacterales bacterium (assembly GCA_020847975.1). Classification (GTDB taxonomy): domain Bacteria; phylum Acidobacteriota; class Terriglobia; order Bryobacterales; family Bryobacteraceae; genus CADEFT01. The sequence continues at coordinate 20,926 of JADLBD010000055.1, forward strand.
ACTTTGCCTGAAAATACCCCGGAAGGATGTGCAATCCCAGTTCGGATGGTGTCGACCCATTACATGAGCCAGAATGCTACCATCAGCGTCCGCCGCGGTGGAGGACAGTGCATGAACCCTCCCGTTGAAAGCATCGGACTACTTACATGGGAGAAAACCATTATTTCAGGAGCGCCACTGGATTCAGTGACCTCAGAGTTGCGCGTCGAGTTTCTGTCCGGCAGCGGAAAGAAATTGCCCACCCGGGACATAATCCCACAGATAGTTGGCGATGGCCCGAAGTGGGTGGGATTGGAAGGTCCGTCATGCCCGCTTCCCGCGGACACGCGTCTGGACGCGGGTGCTATTACAGCACAGGGTCCGGGTTGGGGCCCTATTTCCGTGCAGCCGGATGCTTCGAACGTCTACCACATTCCGCTGTCCCCCGGCGCGATTCACGAGGGGACTTTCGTGGTCAAGGGCGCAGGCGGCAAAGATGTCGGAACGTTCGAAACAAGTGTCATTATTCCGGCTCCCATCCAGCCGGCGGCCTACCCTGCCAATACGCGAATCCCTTGCTGCTCCATCTACGGCGATCCCCGCTTCACCTGGACCGGAGGGGATGACAACAGTTGGGTCCGAGTGGGTGTGTTCAGCCCGATCGCTCCGCCCGTCAAAGTGGACCGGGGTGACTGGCTGCACGAGAAAGATGCCCTGGCATCCACCGGGGAAGCACGTTTCCTTGTCACCACCTATTACGGGCTTCCACAGTCCGCTAACGCCGAGCTGACATTCACGCAGGACGCCGTTACGCCTGTGAAGTTCGAAGCTCCAGGTTTGACGCAGGGCGGTTTGCACCGCTGGGTCTACCGCTGGCGGTTTACTGGTTTGGTGGTGAAGGGTGACCTGGTGCAGTGAACGGCTCGCCAGCCACCGGGAGCCTCCCATGAAACCAGCAACCCCACTTGCCTTGATATTCGTTCTGCCCGCTGTTGGCCAGACCTCTGGCGCCATTACGGGCGCCGTGAGTTCCGAGGATGGAATCCTTCCTGCCGGACTCGCGGTCGTGCTTCACAAGATACCCGAATACGTCGATGTTTCGAAGACCGGGATATCCCAGCCGCGAGTGGTGCTTTCCAGCATTCGCCCCGCCCAGGTCTTGGGAGTCTCCTCCACGGGCTCTTTCAGCGCGGCAGGCGTGCCCTCCGGACATTACAAACTGTGCGCCGCCCCGCCGGATGGCTACCTGGACACATGTTTGTGGAGCGGCCCCGTGGATGTCGTTCTCGCGCCGGGTTCTTCGAGCGCCGGCGGAAACTTGCGGTTGCGCCGGGGGGCGGTTGTCCGAATTCGCTTGAACGATCCTCAATCTCTTCTGCCTGCCGTCCAGACTGCCTATGTGGAAAAGGGCGTTGTGGCGGGCGTGATGACCTCCGCGGGCGCTTTCCGCCCCGCGAACCTTCGCTCGCGTGACGCCAAGGGAACTGACCTGGTGATGACGGTTCCGTACAACACGCCCTTGCGCTTGTGGATCAGCCCTCGTCAGGTGTCGGTTCGCGCCCCCAACGGGACAACGCTACTTCATTCCGGGTCGTTCACCACGTTCCAGGCATCGGCTTTGTCTGGCACTGTCGAGTTCCAGTTCGAGGTAGGCAAGTGACTCGCGGGTCACGTCTCTTGCTGGCCACTCTGCTGCCGTTGTGCCGGCTGAAGGCGCAGGAGCCTGTCATCACATCGATCACGAACGCCGCCAGCTACAACAAGCCAACCGAACAAGGCCTGGGCGTGGCAGCCGGCTCCATTATTGCAATCTTCGGCAACCATTTGAGTGTTGAAACGGCCAGCGCCGAAGGCTTTCCCCTCCCTACAAAGCTGGGCGGAACATCGGTTTCGATCGGCGGAGTGGATGCCGTGCTGTTCTATGTTTCGCCGGCTCAAATCAATGCCATGGTTCCCACTGTGTTCACCATTAAGACTTTCGAGAAAGATGACTTTCGCGCCTTGCCAGTGGTGGTCCAGAGCGGATCCCTAGCGAGTTCTCCTTACACGTTACGAGTCACACAGTATGGGCTTGGCGTCTTCACGCTCGACGCCAGCGGATGCGGGCAGGCCCTGGCTTACCAAAGACACCAGGACGGATTCCTGTCGCTGAATGGTGTGGAAAACAGTGCTGATCCGGGCAAGACCGTTATTACGGTGCTGGGGACAGGGGCAGGGTGGGCGCAGACGGTCAGAGCTGGCCCGCCACCACCCGACGGGGAACCGGCACCGCCGGAAGGGCTACCAACTGCATTTGGTCCTCTGGCATTCCTCGCGGAGGCAGATAGGTGGTACGCATTCTTGCAGTTTGAACTCACTCCCAGACCAGAACAGGATGACCCAAACAGGAGCGCAGGGAGGGCGCCCGGCTTGGTCGGGGTCGACCAAATGACCTTCACCGTTCCCGTAAACGCCCCCGAGGGCTGCGCCGTCCCGATTCGCATGGTGTCCACGCACTACCGGAGTCAGAACGCAACTATCAGCATTCATCGCGGCGGCGGACGCTGTGTGGATCCGCCTGTCGAAAGCATCGGCCTCCTGACCTGGGAACGCACAATCACTTCAGGACCGGAGCCAGCTTCGGTAGCCTCTGAACTGCGCGTCGAGTTTCTCGCCGCCAGCGGAAAAAAACTTCCCACGCGCGACGTGATTCCGGCGATCCTCGATATGGCGCCGCGGTGGGTGGGGCTGGAGGGTCCCTCCTGCCCGCTTCCCTCGGACACTCGTCTCGACGGAGGCGTCATCACCGCCCAAGGCCCGGATTGGGGTCCCACAACCGCACAGCCTGACGCTTCGAACGTCTACCACATCCCGTTGCCGCCAGATGCCATCCACCAGGGAACCTTCGTGGTCAAGGGCTCGGGCGGTAAGGATGTCGGGGCGTTTGAAACCAGCGTGTCAATTCCAACGCCCATCCAACCCTCCTCCTACCCGGCCGGAACACGCATCCCCTGTTGCGGCTCGTTCGGCTGGCCACACTTCACTTGGACCGGAGGGGATGATTCCAGTTGGGTTCGGGTGGGAATGTACACACCCATCGCCCCGCCCGTGAAGGTGGCGCAGGGCGACTGGCTCCACGAACGGGACAAGCTTGCCTCAAAGGGCGAAGCGGGTTTTGGCGTCACTACCTACTCCGGCCTACCGGAATCGGCCAATGCGGAGCTAACCATTACGCAGGATGCGGTGACGCCCGTGACATTCTCGGCTCCTGGTCTGACACAAGGAGGCTTGCACAGGTGGGTTTACAGATGGCGGTTCACCGGATTGGTGGTCAACGGAGACAAAATCCACTGACAGGTGAGAAGCGGACGGACCCTGATGGCCCGTCCGCCAAGAACAGGAAGGATTAATCGTTCAACTGGAAGCTGCCGATAAACGCGCTGCGCTTTTCCGGGCTACGCCACTTCGTACCCAACCCGTCGCCCTGGTAGCTGTTCGCCAGCGAATACGCCGGCATCGCATGATCCACCTTGGTCAGCGGCCGGTACCAGACTTCTTCGTTCGTGCAGATGTGGTCGCCATTGCCGAGCGCGCGCGTGCGGATCTCAGCAAGCGCGCCGGCCTTCAACGAAGCCACTCCGCCGTGAATATTGTTGTCCTTCACGGTGAGATCGATGGGCGCGTAGACCACCTTCACCACATCCTGGAGCAGGTCGCCGCCCATGCGCCTGGCGAACCTCTGGAGAGCCATGCGCTGCTCGGGGCCGGCCTTCTCATCCACAATCAACACTGCTTTCACGGGATACGCATTGCTGTTCACGTCGCCCAGAGTGCCGCTGGCCTTCACCACGCCCACCACTCCGAGTCCATCCAGGTTGACGCCTTCGAACACGCCTTTATCCACGTGCCAGCCGAATACGGCAAGATCCCCCATCAGGTTCACTTCCGCGTTGGCGAAACACGGGCCGGTATACACATCGGCCGTGCGCGCTTCCACATATTCCCCATGTACCTGCGATTTTTCAAGGCCCGCGCCGAACGCCATCGAAGCCATCGCCGCGGACAATACCAGCATCATCATCGACTTCATTCCTCGCCTCCTAGTAGCGAATATAACACTTACAGCTCTACATAGCACTTCCGGAAGGGATTGCACTCGTAGTCGTCCACGATCTTCCCGTCAGGTCCCAGAACCTGCTGGGTCTTGTGGCACCAGAACGCGCGATCGTTGCCATGCTGTACGTTGGGGTCCCAGGGGGCGTCGATAAACAGCCCCTTCCAGCGAAGATTATCGCAGCGATCGTCATCAATCACGGTCAAACTCGAACGTTCCATAAAACAATAGAGAATGGGCGCGGCATCCCAAGAACGCCGCGCCCGGGTTCGTTCAGGCCTTCAGTTTCGCCGCTTCCATCAGCGCGCGCTTCACGGCCACGCGCGTCAGTTGCAGCTTGTAAGCATTCTCGCTGAGCGGCTTCGCGCCGTTGACGGCCGCCTTGCCTGCCTCGGTAGCGAGATCCTGGGTAAGCGATTTGCCGGCCAGCATCTTCTCGGCTTCTTCGGCCACCACGGGAGTGGGGCCGACGTGGCCAAGGACGATACGGGCGCTCGAAACCGTGCTCCCCTTCATCTTCAACGCCACGGCGGCGGCGGCGAGAGGCCAGTCGAGAGCCTCCTTCTGCCGCACCTCGTAAGTCGAGTTCTTCACCCCTTTCGCCGAAGGCACCATGATCTCCGTGAGGATCTCATTGGCTGCCAGCGTCGTTTCCCGGCTGTTGTTGTCCCTGGGGATGGTGTAAAGCTGCTCCACCGGAACCTCCCGGCTGCCGTTCGGACCGGTCACCTTCACCTTGGCCCCCAAAGCAATCAGCGCCGGAGCGAGGCTCGAGGGGTTCACGTAGTAAGCCGGCGGCTGCGGGAAGATCGCATGATATTTGTTCTCTCCCGTTGGGATCAGGCTCGCGCCGTTCTCCATGCCGAGCAGGCCGAAACCCTGCCGGAAATACCAGCAGCGAGGCCGCTGGCAGAGATCGCCGCCCACCGTCCCCATATTGCGGATCTGCGGGCTGGTAATCCCCAGCGCGGCGTGAACCAGCGCCGGATATTCGGCGCGCACCGCCGCGCTTTCCGCAAGTTCATCAATCGTGACGGTAGCGCCGATCCGGAGACCGCCTCCGGCTTTGCGAATGCCGCCGAGTTCCTTGATCCCCTTGATGTTCACCACCCGCTTGGGTGTGTGAAGGTATTCCTTCATCAGGCTGATCAGGTCCGTGCCCCCGGCCAGCACGTCTGTTTCTCCCCAGTTGGAGGAGAGCATGTCAACCGCTTCCTTAACCGAGGTGGGACTAGCGTATTCGAAGGCTTGCATGGCTACGCGCTCCTCCTTTCTTCGAGAGCTTTGAGCACACGATCGGGGGTCATCGGAACCATCGGCACGCGCACGCCGATGGCGTTGGCGACAGCGTTCGACGTGGCCGCGATGCCGGCAATGGTCGGCGGCTCGCCCAGCCCGATCACCCCGCGCTTGTCGTTTTCCTCGCGGATGTCCAGGTGGATGATGATATCGCCGATGTCGCCGATCCCGGCGAGTTTGTAGAACTCCATGTCGGGGTTCATCACCCGTCCGGTCTTGGCGTCCATGATGCGCTCTTCCATCAGCGCGCCACAGATCGACATGATGCACGCCCCCATCACCTGGCTTTCCGCAAGGCGAGGGTTGACGATCAATCCGCAGTCCTGAACGGCAATCAGCCGGTTCATCTTGACGATGCCGGTTTCCACATCCACCGATACATCGGCAATCTGCACTCCGGCGACGCCCTGCGTGTTCAGGCCGCGCGGATTGCGCGGGTTGTTCTGCCCGGTCTCGACAATGCTCTGCACGCCGAGTTTCTTGCAGGCGGCGGCCCACGTGAGCGACTTCGAACTGTCGCCCTTCACCATCACCTTTCCGTCCACGGCTTCGAGCTTGTCCGGCGTCGTGCCGAGCGAAGGAGCCACCTTTTCAAACAGCTTCTCGAGCGCGTTCATCGTGGCGATACGCGTGGAACTCGACACGCCTCCCACGGTGGTGGAACCGCCCGAACCGTTCGAGGGGGGATACGAATTGTCCCCGATCTTCACCTTGACGGCTGTGTGCGGAAGCCCCAACGTCTCCCCGGCCACCTGCGAGATCACCGTCCGCGTGCCCGTCCCCAGGTCCTGGCTGCCGAGTTCGACATCCACTGACCCGTCGGGATGAATCGTCGCCTGGCAGGTGGACTGATGTCCCGCTCCGCCCCAGGTCGAGATGCCGACGCCCATGCCGTGCTTGATGTTGCCCGCCCCGGAGTCTCCGCGGCGGTGCCACCGCTTGCTCCACTCCGCCAGTTCGGCCGCCTTCTTCAACTGATAAAGGTAGGTCTCGCGCCGCGCTTCCGGAGCATAGCTGATGTTCTTGGCGAACACCTCCAGCGGATCCATGCCGAGTTTGGCGGAAAGATCCTCAATCGCCGAGCAGGTCAGGAATGAAGCCTGCGGATGGTTCGGAGCGCGCCAGGCGCGCAGCGGGCCGCAGTTGGTCTGCACGGCGGTGTGGTTCAGCCGCTTGTTCGGAATGTCGGTGAGCACATACGGAATCGGCGGAAGTCCGCCGCCCGCCATGCCTCCGGTCGACCACGAAGAGGATTCCCACGCCGTGATGGTGCCGTCCTTCTTCGCGGCCAGCTTGATCTTGGCGAAATCGGACGGGCGGTTTCCGGCAATGCTCAACTCCACCGGCCGGTCGAGAAAGCCCTTCACTGCGCGTCCGCCCGCGGCCTTCGAAAGCCGCGCGCCTTCCACTCCCCAGCGGTCCGAGCCGAACTTGCTGCCGAAGCCGCCGCCGATGTGGTCCTGGTGAACCTTGATGTTGGTGGCCGGCACTTCGACGCCCTTGGCGAGATCCGGACCGATGCCCGTCACGTTTTGCGTAGAGGGCCAGTAGTGAATGATGTCGCCCTTCCACTCCACCACCTGCCCGTGTGGTTCCAGGCAGCAATGGGTGAGCACCGGAATTCCGTACTGGCCTTCGCTGATCACTTCCGCTTCTTTGAAAGCCTTGTCCGGATCACCCGTCACCTGTTCGCCCGCCGGCTTGGCGCGATTGCCCACCTTGGTGAGATCATCCTCTTTCACCACGTGATCGAGAACCTCGTAATCCACCTTGATGAGCCGGACCGCGTCGCGTGCGGCCTCTTCCGACGCCGCCGCAACCACTGCGATCTCCTGCCCCGCCCAAAGCACTTCCTGGCCGGCGGGAACGATCACCCGGACGTTCTGCACGCCGGAGAGTTTCTCAGCCGCGCTCGTGTCGATGCCTCGAATCTTGGCGTGGGCGTGGGGACAGGTCAGTAACGCCGATTGCAGCATCCCTGGCCGGTTCACGTCCGAATTGTACCTGGCGTGGCCGGTGGCCTTTTCCATGCCGTCCAGACGGGTATAGCGCTTCCCCATCTGCCGGCGCGTGTTCATCGGGGGCCAACTGTAGTTAGGCATTCTTTCCTCCCTTCATGGCCTTGGCGGCTTCCAGCACCGCCTTGCGAACTCCCATGTAGGTGCCGCAGCGGCAGAGATTGCCTCCCAATCCCTTCATCACCTGTGCCTCGGTGGGGTTCGGATTGCGGTCGAGGAATGCTTTGGCGGCGGTGACGAAGCCCGGCGTGCAGTATCCGCACTGTTGGGCATCGTTGTTCACAAAAGCGACACTGACGGGGTGCGGCTTCGAGGGACTGGTGAACCCCTCGATGGTGGTAATCTGCCTGCCTTGCGCGTCAATTGCCAGCACGGTGCAGGAATAGACCGCCTTGCCGTTGACAATCATGCTGCATGCGCCGCACGTGCCCCGGTCGCAGACGCGCTTCGCGCCCGTGATGTCGAGGTGGTTGCGGCACGCATCGAGCAGCGTGACACGAGGCTCGATGTTCAGCTTGTGATCCTTGCCATTGATGTTGAGCGTAACCGGCACGGCGCCGGGCCCCGCTGCTTTGGAGCCTGCGCCCTGTGCGGCTTCAGCTACTTCTTCGGTGATGAGGGCGCTTCCAAGCGCGCCGCTGGTGACACCAACGCCCCGGAAGAACCCGCGGCGTGAGAACCCACCTTTAGGATGTGTTTTTTCATCCAGTTCGTCGTGGTGATTACTCACTGAGACACCGTCCTTTCGTGTCCATTATTTTTCAACTCGGAGGCCGTGCGGCCGTCGGCGGGGCGCCTTGCAGCCTACGCGGCCAAGGAAACTCTTTGAGTGCCCGAAGAGGGTACGAATCGACTTGAATATATCAGATGATGGGAGCGAGTCACAAGGTTACACTGTTGAACTTGTACGCCTCTGAACTACTCAGCCCGCAATGCCTCGAGCAGCGGACTCCGCATCGCCGCTTTCACCGCCATCACCGAAGCCGCCAACCCCGTCACCCCCACTGCCCCCACCATGCCCGCCATGCCGGGCAGGGGCAAATTGCCGCCTCGCTCCGCCACCGCCGGCGCAATAGCCAGAACTGCGCACAGAGTGCCCGCCACCAATCCGCCCATCAGGAGCAGAACGTTCTCCGCCAGCACCAGCGTCGCCAGTTGGGATGGCCGATACCCTACCGCCCTCAATAGCGCCAGTTCCTTGCGCCGTTCCAATACGTTCCGCAGAAGCACCACTGCCAGCCCCACCGTTCCCAGCAACAACCCCAGCCCTCCCAGAGCCTGAAACGTCGAAAGGTATGCGTTTTCCACCTTGTGATATTCCGCCAGGCGCTCCGCCGTTGATTGCACATCGAGGCCATAGTCGCTCAGCCGCTCCTCCATCATGGAAGCCGCTTCCCGCGCCTTGCCGGCCGGAGCCTCCACCAGGAACATCCGGAACCCTTGCTGTTCTGGAAACGCCTTTACGAAATCCGCCTCCCGAATGACCACCTCGCTTTGGAAGATGCTGTCGTGAATGGTTCCCGAAATCACCAGCCGCACCGGCTTTCCACGGCCCTCCATCGCAATCTCATCCCCCACCTTCTTGTGCAGGACATACTCGAGTGAGTTCGCGTCCACAAACGCGGCAATCTGTCCCGGCTTCGGCGCGATCTTCTCCGCGCTCAGCGGCATCCGGAACAGCGCCTCATCGGGCAGAGCCAGGACGCGCGGATTCCGCGGCTGGTAGAGGTTCAGACAACTGGCATCGTCCCCGGGCCGCATCCGCAGCGGCACTACACGCACCCCGGCAAACAGCTTCTCGCTATCGTCCGGGAACCCCAACTCCTGCCGGCCGATAGCGGTTCCGGGGTTGTAGATCAGCGGCAGCACGGACTCGCCCACCAGCGCGAACCCTCCCGCTCCCGGCGGCAGCTCCGCCCCGGAGCCCTCCTGCCGGAACGCGGATAGGGCGATGATCAGGAACGTCGCAAACCCGATCAGCGCCATCGAAAGCACGCTCCGCCCCGGACGGTACGTGGCATTGCGCAGCCCCAGCCTCCACACGGTCTCCGGATTCACCACTCCGCGGCTCAGCCACAGCCACTGATACGCCAGGGCTGCGATCAGAAACATCGCGCCCGCCCCGAAGAATCCTCCCGCGACGGCCATTTTCCCTGCCACCGATGCGCCCAACATGCCCGCGCCCAGTATCCCGCAACCCACCGCCAGCCACTTCGACGGACGCGCCGTCGAGGATGCGCCCGTCTCCCCTGCCCCCTCGATCAGAGCCCGCGGCGAAGGTTTCCGCAACCCGCGCACCGTCAGCCACACCACCACCAGGGCAGTCGCCAGACCGCCGAGAGCGCCGCCCGCCAGCGCCTCCGCTCCCACATGAAGCCGCAGCAGGTTCGTCCCTACCGCGTCCACCCACCACGTCCGCAGCCCGTATAACACCAGCCCCGCGTAGAGCGCAGCCGCCATGGCGCCCACCGCCGATCCGATCCCGGCAAGCGCCAATCCCTCCCACAACAACATGGACCCGATTTGTTTTACGGGAAAGCCCACGGCCCGCAGCAATCCGGCTTCCCGGTAGCGCTGCTCCACGCCCAACCGGAAGAACAACCCAACCAGCAGCAGCGCGGAAACCACGAGGAAGAAGCTGAAGTACAGGAAATACTCGCCAAAGTCCGTCGATCCCTCCGAAGCGGAAAGCCCCTCCTGCCGCACTGACGCCGCCATCACACCCATCGCCGCGGGTGTCAGTTTCCGGCGCAAAGTCTGTTCGAACCGTGCCCGCAGAGCTTCCAGATCTCCATCCGCCGGAGCCACAATACGCAGAGACGTCAACTTCCCGAAGCGCGTCCCCCATAGAGCCTGCCCCTCTTCCAAGGAAACAAACGCCTTCGGCGTGGTGCGGTAATTGTCCCAGTAATCTTCATCCCGCTTCTGGATCTTGCCCAGATCCATGGGGAAAGGTGGATTCCAGTCATGAATCGTCTTTGCTTCTGTGATTCCGGGGTACTCGGGGGTGTAGTCGCGATCCGCCGCCGCTCCCCGAATCGGAGTGACCGCGGAGACTTTCATCCGCGTCCGCGCGGTGGACAGGCGCCCTTCGGGCAGCCAGACGTAATACTCCATCTCCATTGTGTCGCCGGGCTTTGCGTGCAACTCGCGCGCCGCCCAGTCATTCAACACCACGCCCTCTTGTCCGCCCACAAGCTTGAGATCGAGCGCCGTCACCACAGAGTAGGGCAATTCGCGTCCGCCCACCTGCATCGAGTTCACCAGGTAAGTGAGCACGGGCCGCGCCGGGAGATTCAATTCTCTTGCCGCTGCCTCCCCTGCCGCCGCAAGAGAGTCATTCACCACCGTGCTTGCCGTCTCCACCGACAACTGCCGGACATCGGAGAGCGCCTTCACCCGCACACCCAGATCTTCGAGCGTCGCCCTCTGCCCCACCAACTGCGACAGCCGCCCCTCCGGCAGCACGCCGGGAGAAGAAAGCAGAATCACGTTCGCCTTCCCCGCCTGTCCCAACTCCCGCTGCAATCGCGAGAGCGAGACAAACACCGCCCGCACCCCTGCCTGGCTTGGACGCAAGGAAAATTCGCCCATCTCTTCTTCAGAAAGCACGCCCCCCGATGTCAACCGCAGGGAACGCACCACATCGTCCTTTCGCCCGTGCAGCGACTCGAGCGGTATCTCGGATGGCTTATCGAGCCGCAGGACCACGTCTTCACCCTGCTTGATCTCCAGTTCTCCCGCAAGAGACGGGCTCACCAGTGCGGTCCCCCCTGCCGGAGCCTCGCGCGCCAGATGCGCTCCGTGAAACTTCCAGAACCCGTCGTCCACCCCATAGACCGCCACCTTGGCTGCCACGCCTCCGCCGGCGGCGTGCGTCACGATTCCCTCCATCGCAAACATGGCATAGGCTCGCAATCCCGCTGTCCGCTGCGCCGCCAGTTCCCCCGCCAGCCCGGCTCGGAACGGGTTCATCCCCGCCACAATATAGTCCGTCTTCCCCAGGCGCCCCACCACCAGTTCCCTCAGGCTGCCGCGCACGGAATCCCCGACAAGCAGCGCTCCGGCAAGCACCGCGACAGCAATGGCTACACCGAAGATCACAGCGAGGTTTGTCCGCCAGTGATACGTCAGGTTGCGCCACAGAAGTGTCGATCGCTGCATCTTCAGTCCATCCGCAGGGCCGATTCAAATCCGCATGGCCGTCTCTTACCTCGCCTGCAAACGCTGATCGTGCATCTCGTAACGAATCGCGAACCGGTCCGCTACATCGCCGCTGTGCGTCACCACCACCAGCATCGTCTTCCCTTCGCTTTGCACACCAACCAGCAAATTCACCACGGACTCGGCCGACCTCCGGTCCAGATTGCCTGTCGGCTCGTCGCACAACAACAGCAGTGGTTCGCGAATCAGCGCCCGCGCCAGCGCGGCACGCTGCTTCTCGCCGCCGGAGAGCTGCCCCGGCCGGTGATGCGCGCGCGCGGCAAGCCCCACCTGATCAAGCAGCTTGTTGGCCCGCGTCATCACTCGAGCATCCGGCTTCCCATCCACCAGCACCGGGGTGAGCACGTTCTCCATCACCGAACATTGCGGCAGCAGGCAGTGGTCCTGGAACAGAAATCCGATCCTCCGGTTGCGGAACAAAGCCTGCCTGGACTCATTCATCGCGTATGGATTCTCGCCTTCAAGCGCCACCGTCCCTGATGTAGGGGCCTCGAGCGCTCCAAGAATGTAGAGCAGCGTACTCTTCCCGCTTCCCGAAGGCCCCATGATCGAAGCGCCTTCCCCACGCTGCAAGCACAAATCGATACCCGCTAGAACCACCAGCGTCCCGGCTCCCGTCATGTAGCTCTTCGAGATGTTCCTTGCTTCCAGCAAACCCCATTCTACGCGCACTGCTTCCGTCCTGTTAATGTTGTGTGTAGATGCGAATCCTGGTAATTGAAGACGAAAAGCGCATCGCGGACTTCCTGGGCCGTGGGTTGGAAAGCGCCGGCTATGCCGTCGATGTGGCGCACGACGGGCAAACCGGCCTCAATCTTTCCCACAACGCCGACTATGACCTGATCATCCTCGACCTCATGCTGCCCGACATGGATGGCCTCGACGTCCTCGAGAAGGTCCGCAACCGCAAGGTCTCCCCCCCCGTCCTTATCTTGAGCGCCCGCAATGCCGTCGATGATCGCGTCAAGGGCCTGGAACTCGGCGCGGATGACTATCTGGTCAAGCCCTTCGCCTTTGTCGAACTCCTTGCCCGCGTACGCGCGCTGCTGCGCCGCGGACAGCCCATCCCGGAACGGCTCCAGGTGGGCGACCTCGTGCTCGATTGCCTGCGGCGTAAAGTGGCCCGCTCCGGACAAAATGTCGACCTCGCCCCCAAGGAGTTCAGCATCCTCGAATACATGATGCGGAATCCCGGCCGTCCCTTGAGCCGCACCATGATCGTGGAACACGTTTGGGACATGGATTATGACGGCCTCACCAACATCGTCGACGTCTACATCCGTCACCTTCGCTCAAAAATCGACGAAGGCTACCAGACCCGCCTCATCCACACTGTCCGCGGGATCGGCTATATGCTCGATCTCCCGGAAAAGGCTGCCGAAAAACTGGCGGACCACTGAGGCTCTATGTGCACTCTGCTCCGGAAGCTCGGCTTTGTCCGCGGTTTGCGCTTCCGGCTTACCCTTACCAACAGCGTCTTCCTCATCGGATTGCTGGTTGCCATGGGATTCTTCTTCCGCGGAATTCTCAGCCGCATCCTCGATAATCAGGTGCGCGATGTGCTCAATGAGGAGTGGGGCGCGGTCAAAGGGTACCTCGTCATTCACAAACGTAAACCCGACTGGCGCTATGACCGCGAAGACGAGGAAGAGGCGTTCATTGTCCAACGCCTGCAGCGTGTCTTCCTGCTCGCCGACGCGAAGGGATCCATCATCACCTCCTCGCAGCTCTATGACGACTTCGGCGTCATCTCCCGCGAGGAGATCGTCAAGGCCCTCGCCTCCAGGGAACCCTTCTGGCTCCTGCGGACAGCTTCCGACGGTGAACAATTCCAGATTCGCGGCGGCGCCTTTGTCGACGACAATGACCAGACCTATTTCGTGGCCATCGGACGAACCCTCGGCTACAACGCAACCACGCTCAACCAGTTCACCAAAGATTACTTCCTGCTGCTGCCCTTGCTGATTCTCAGTGGAAGCCTTCTTGGGTGGTTTGTCGCCGTCCGCGCGCTTCGTCCGGTGAATGAACTCGCCCAAACCGCCGAGCGCATCACCGGAGCCAACCTCAACCTCCGGATTCCTCCTCGCCATTCCGGCGACGAACTCGACAACCTCATCAGCACGTTCAACAAGATGGTGGAACGCCTGGAAAACTCCTTCATCATGACGCGCCAGTTCAACACCGACGTGTCTCACGAACTGCGTACACCCCTCACCGCCATCCGCGGACAACTCGAGGTTGCCCTCTTCACTGCCACCCGCGCGGAACAATACCGCGAGGCTATGATCAATGCCCTCGAGGACGTCGACCGCCTCTCGCAAACTGTCAAAGCCATGCTCCTCCTCTCCCAGGCCGAATCCGGGCAGTTGGCTCTGCAACGGTCCAGCCTCGATTTCAGCGCCGTCGTCGAAGATATCGTCGATCAGTTCCAGATCCCCGCCGAGGCCGCCGAGCTGCATCTGAGCTGCGATCTCCCCGGCCCGGCGCGCATCGAGGCGGACCGCGTCCAGATCGAGCGCATGATCTCCAATCTGCTCTCCAACGCCGTCAAGTACACGCCCAAGGGCGGCAGCGTCACCGCCCGCGTCCGCGCCAATGGCTCTACGGTGGTATTTGAAGTCGAGGATACCGGCGTCGGCATCTCCCCAAGCCATCTCCCCCACATCTTCGACCGCCTCTACCGTGTGCCCGGCGCTTCGAAGGAAGTGCAGGGGCTCGGCCTCGGGCTCAGTTTTGTCGCCTGGATCGTGAAAGCCCACGGCGGTTCCATCGATGTCGACAGCCATCCCGGCGCAGGCACCAGGTTCACCATTACACTCCCGGTAACGCCATCCCCGGCTACCGCGGCGGCGCCTCCGCTTCTCGAACCGGCCCCGGCGCCCTCCGCTCCGGCGGCGCAGTCGTAAACACCAATCCGCGGATGTTACACTCGTTTTCCAAACCCCGGCTGCGAACCCGTTCGCATGAATGCTAGCCTGAGGGTTTCTCACTATGTCCAGTCAAGCCACTTACGAAGACGTCAACCTGATCCTGCGCCTCTATGAACTGCGCCGCGAGGACAAGCTGCGGGAAGCCCGCCAGTGGTTCGCCGGCATGTTCCGCCCCGTCAGCACTCTCGAGGAGTTCCACAAAGCCTGCCCTCCCGGCTCCGGCCAGAACGCCAACTTCCGCATGGTCACCAGCTATTGGGAAATGGCCGCCAGCTTCGTCACCGCCGGCGTCCTCAATGAACGCCTCTTCTTCCAATCCGGCGGCGAACTTCTTCTCGCCTGGGAAAAGATCCGCCCCATCGTTCCCGCCCTCCGCCAGGCGAGAAAGAACTCCCGCCTCTATCTCAACATGGAAACTGTCGCCGGACGCATGGCGGAATACATGAATCACGAATCCCCCGAATCTTTCGACACCTTCGCCGAAATGGTTCGCAATATGGCCCGCTGAGTATGCGCCGCGAAGATGAATTTTTCGGCGATCAGGACCTCTCTCTCGTCTACATCGCCAGGAAACTGAAAGAAGCGCTGGCCGTGGAAACCCTGCTCACCCGCGCCGAGTATGACTATTTTGTCGAAGCCGATCGCTATCGCGGCGGCGTCATCTTCCAGACCGAGCGCGTTGGGGCGTTCTTCTATGTCATGCCCGAGCGCGAGTCACAGGTCCGCGAGTATCTTGCCGCTAATGGCTATTCCCCCTGGCAACCCGCATGATCTTCACCCACACCCTCTCCAAAGCTCAGTTCTCTCCGGAAAAAATGGGGAAAGTCACCCTCGGCGCGGGTGAGCATCTCTACGCGGGGCTCAACTGCTTCGAGCCGGGTCAGGAGCACAAGGCGCACACGCACGCCGATCAGGATAAGCTCTATGTCGTCCTTGAAGGGAGCGGAGAAGCCACGGTCGGCGAGGAAACTGCCATCGTCTCCGCGGGGGACGTCATTCTGGCGCCGGCCGGTGTGCCACACTCCATGCGGAATCCCGGACCGCACCGCCTCACGGTCCTCATCGTCTTCGCCCCTCCGCCCATCAAGGCCTGAAGGCCTATCGCGGCGTCTTCACAAAGTACTTGCCGGCCAGCGCCGGCTCGTATTCCACCGCTTTCTGCCAGCAGGCATTCGCTTCCGCCTCGTCTCCCATTGCCCGCAGCGCGTGGCCGAGATTGATCAATGCCTCGGAAAATTGCGGCTTCTGGCTCAATGCCTGACGGTAGTACTCCGTCGCCCCTTCGTGCTCCCCGGACTTCTGCCGCAGCAGACCAATGTGATAGAGAAGCTCCGCCGTGCTCTCCCCCAGTTGAGCCAGCTTCGCAGCCATCTCCTCCGCCCGTTCCAATTCGCCGCATTCGATTGCCAGATGCGCCTGCCCCCGTAACACTTCTTTGTTCTCCGGTTCCACCACCAGCGCCATGTCGAAGGCCTGGCTTGCCCCTTCCCGGTCCCCTTCGTGCCAGCAGGCAACACCCAGGTTCACCCACGCGTCTGCCCAATCGCCCCGAATGCGCGTGGAATGTTCCAGCGCCTCCACGCTCGCTTTCCAGTTCCCCCGCTCCGCGCGCATGTTCCCAAGCCGGAACCATGCCTCCGCCGAATCCGGCGATACCTTCACCAGCCGCTGATAAACCTTCTCCGCATCCGTCCAATTCCCCCGCTGCTCATGCCCGATCGCGAGGCTCCACAGCGGACCCGCCTGGTCGGGAGCAGCCTGGACGGCCTTTTCGTACGCCTTCCGCGCCGCTTCCCAATCCCCCTTCTGCTCCAGCACCGCTCCCAGGCATGAGTGCACGCTCTTATGATCCGGCTTCAGCTCAGCCGCCCGCGCGAACGCCTTTGCCGCTGCTTCCAGGTGGTTCAGCCGGTGCTGGGCCACTCCCAGGTTGAACCATGCCTCCATCATCTCCGGCTCCAGGTCAGCCAGGTCGCCGCTGTACAAAGCCGCGTTTTCCCAATCGCCATTCGCCAGAGCTACGGTCGCCATGCCTTCCAGCACAGGCCGGGATTTCGGACGAATCCGTTGCAGCCGTTCGCAGTATTCTTTCAGATTCCCCGTGTCGCGCCTCGCCACCCCGATGGCAATCAGGTTCACCAGCACTTCTTCCGCGTTGGGATTGCGCTGCAACAACCGCCGGTAGATGTCCGCTGCCTGGTCGAACTGCCACAGCAATTGCAGCGCCACCGCCTTCCCGAACAGCGCCGTCGGATTGCTCGCGTCCCGGTTCAAGCACTGCTCGAAGGTCTCCTGCGCCTGCTTCGGCTTCTTCATGTGAAGCAGACACACCCCCAGCGCCAGCCGCGGCTCGGCGCGCCCCGGATCCAACGTCGCCGCCTTCTCGAAACACAGCGCCGCCTCTTTGTAACGGCGCAGTTTTTCGAAACACAACCCTTGATTGAAGTGGGCTGTCTTGTGATCCGGCTCCGCCGCGGATGCCCGCCCATAACTCGCCGCGGCCTCCTCATACGAGTTCAGTTCAAACTGGATATGCCCCATCGCGGAAAGACACTCCGCCGCGCTCGCGGGGTCTTCCGCTCCGCGCGCCAGTTCCGCCAAAGCCTGCTCCGTCCGCCCCGCCAGGTGCCAGGTCACCGCCTTCACGAATGCCGGCGAGGACGCCGCGCGCTTCTTCCACTGCGCGTCCCCCTGCTCCAGCTTCAACAATGCCGGAATCAGTTCCTCGTCGACGAACCATATCCACTGGTCTTTGATTTCCTGCATTCTGCTGTCCCCCTCGCCTGTCTCACCGCTGAGCTGTCTTCTCCCGCAAGTGCCACATCTGGATGGAGCGAATCTGGCCCCGCTCCGCCCCCTCGTTCGCCACCCCAAACCCGCCCGTCAGCGCCTGCGCGTTCCGCCATTCGTCCACCGGTTTGTCCTGAATGGTAACCGCGAACCGCGAGCCCGCCACATCCGTGCGCACGCGGTAAACCATACCCATCACCGTGGGAAACGGCAGTTTCTTCTCTTCGCTTTCCACAACCTTCCCGTCCTTCACCAGCGTCCGCGTGAAACGAATATCCGGACTCGGCCCGCCCCGCAATTGCGCCACCTTCAATACCCAGTAGGTCTTCGTGTCCGGCGCCCTCACTACCCAACTCACCGCCTTGTACTCGATTTCCGCCTGAAACTCCACACGATAGTCGGAAATCTGCATCGAAGGACGGTAAAAGCTGATCTGCCTCCAGCGCCTTCCGCGCTCATCGTTCGCCCAATCCGTGGACCATCCCGGCTCGCCCGTCACCACGCCGGCCGTTTCCACCGTGCTCGCCGCTGCCTGCGATTTGCCCGCCGGCTTCGGCGAATCCCCCATGCTGAAGTAGGCAACCACGCCTGCCACGGCGACAATCGCTAGCGCGATGCCCAACTTCGCGCCCAGACCCATTCCGGTCACCGGTGTGATCAGTTCCCTCGCTGGCTCCACCGGCTCGGCAAGCCTCAATCCCATGCTTTCTTTCCTGCCGGCCTTCGGCTTCGGCTCTTCCGCCAGCCCCCCGAAACTGAAGCGGGGTTCCGGCACGGGCGCCGGCGGGGGCTCTGTCTGCTTGATGTCGACGGCCGCGCTCTTCTCCGGCAGCGCCGGCGCCGCCGGCAGATCCTCCACCACGTTCGCCGCCGCCAGTTCCGCCTGTATATCCTCGCCAAGTTCCGCCGGCTCTTCGATCGGATCCTCCACCGGCTCCAAACGGGCTGTCCCCGGTCTGTGTTGGCGCTTGCCCTTCCTTCTCGGGATGCTATGCCCGGTCTCTCTTGCGGGCGCGGCAACCGGCGCAGGCTCCGGCGCAACACTCGCCACCTCCGCCTGCTTCGTGTCTTCCGCAACCGCCTCCGGAGCCACAACGGCCTCCGGAGCCGCAACGGCCTCCGGCGCGTTCGTGGCCTGGGTAGCCTGCGCTGACTCGGCCGGTGCCGCCACTTCGGCGGTCTTGACAACCAAAGCCGTATCCGTCGCCGCCTCCACCCCAGGCGCCTCTGCCTCCTCCTTCGCCTCAGCCGGCGTGGATTCCGCCGCGCCAGCCTCCACCGTCAACTCCACCGGCGCATCCTCCACCGGCGCTCGTCCCGCTATCATCACCGGACGAAGCGGCTCCAGCGACAGCGCGGGGATATGGATCCGGGACCCGCTTGGAACCATCGGCTCAGCCGTCAGGGCCGGCTTCATCAGGGGCGGAATACGCAATGCGGGTTTTCCATAAGGCAGGACCCCGGCTCTTTCCTTCGGCACCCAGTCCGGTTCGACGGCTCTCCATTCCACTTCGGGGGCCGGCAGCAATCGTACGCCACTGCTCAACTCCTGCGCCGGGCTCTCCGGTGGCTCATAGACCTCCAGCACATCCGCCGCCTTGTCCACCGGCTCCGTGCGTCCCTCTTCGATTTCATCCCATTGGATTGGCCCGAATACGAATTCGCCCCCCGCCGCCTGATCATCTTCTTCTTCCGCCACCAGAGCGGCTACGTTCACCACCCTGCCCTCGCCTTGTACCTTCAGGCCGTTCCGCGCCTTCGTAGCCGGATCTCCCGTGAAGTTGAACCCGGTCGCCTCAAAGTGAAGCCGCGTCGTGTTCGCCCACACGATCCGAGGTTCATAGTCCACGGGCTCGATCTCCACCTTCGGCCAGACCATTTCCCTCCACCGCTCCTCTGTGGATTTCCGTGTTGCCTGCCGTACCGTGCGCCGGTGCATGTTCGGCGGCCCGGCCGTCAAGCCTGCTCCCTTGGTCTGGATTGGATCTGCGCTGCCCGCCATCAAGAACTCTCCAGTCAGCTTTTTGAATCTTGACTGTACCTGTCTGATCGGCATCTCCGAGGGAAAACCTTTAGGGGGATTCGAGGGGAAACCTTTAGATTTCTGCCTCAAAGACTTAGGTTTATCTTCGATCCCTGGGTAAGCTGGAATACATCCAGCCAGTTCACCCGAACCCTCCGCCCATTCCCTCCCTACTCCACTCGCCCAACCGTGGCAGCCGAGTAGCTCGGTGCGACCCCTTAGCGTCAAAGATCCCGGAGAATGCTTATGCACTCCTAGCAGTTTTCCCTCATACGGTCACTGGCATATCCCGTAGGTTGCCTAAAGTTTTCCCGCCTCTCCGTCGATCCCCTCTTTGGTCAGGCATTCGCCGAACCACCCCGTATGGAGGAAACATGTCCTCGGACCAGATTCAAAAGGACTTGGAAAATTTGCGTGCCGCGGTTCCCGAACTGAAGGGCGTCCTGCTCGCCTCCACCGAAGGCAAGCCCATCGCTCACTGCCTGGGCCAGGACGATGACCCCGAGCGCATTGCCGTGTTGGCTGCCGCCGCCTCCAGCCTCGGACGGCGCGTGAGCGATTCCCTCAGCGTTGGCTCCCTCAACGAGATCAGCCTCAGCGGCAGCGAAGGACAGGTTTTTCTCTACAACGCCGGAGGAAAAGCCATCCTCGCCGTCATCGGACCAACAGGCGCCAATACAGGCCTCATCCACCTCGAAGCCCGATGGGCCGCCCGCGAGATCGGCGAACGCTTCGCCTAACCCCCGGCAATCGCCCCAATCACGAAGAAAGGCTCCGCTCCCGCCGCCACCGCATCCGGCAGCAAAGCATCCGGAGGTTCATGCGAGAGATCCTCTCCGCAGGCAAAGAACCGCAGGAACGGCCGGCGCTGTTTCGTCACGTGGTCGCGGATGGCGCCGCACAGCATCGGATAACGCGCCTCCAGCGCGTCCAGAACCGTCCGCTGTGTCACTTCACCCGCCACCTCCAGCGCCACCTCCGCCTCCGTCCGCGCCAGTGTCCGCAGATGGCCCGGCAGCACTACCCGGATCATTCGAGCGTCTGCGCCTCGACGGAAAGCACCGCCGGAAGATCGCGCACGATCGGAGCCCAATGGTCGCCCGAGTCGGACGAGGCGTACACCTGTCCCCCGGTAGTCCCGAAATACACCCCGCAAGGATCGAGTGAATCCACCGCCATCGCATCCCGCAATATGTTCACGTAGCAATCACTCTGGGGCAACCCGTTCTCTAGCGCCTCCCATTCGTTCCCGCCCGTCCGGCTCCGGTAGACGCGCAGTTTGCCATCCGGCGGATAATGCTCCCCGTCGCTCTTGATCGGGACTACGTAGATGGTCTCCGGTTCGTGCGCGTGCACATCGATCACAAAACCGAAGTCCGTCGGCAGATTGCCGCTCACCTCATGCCACTGGTCCCCGGCGTTGTCGCTCCGCATCACGTCCCAGTGCTTCTGCATGAACAGCACCTCCGGCCGCGAGCGGTGCATGGCAATCCGGTGCACGCAATGTCCCACCTCCGCCGTCGGATCGGGAATATATTGCGAGCGCAGCCCCTGGTTGATCGCCGTCCAGGTCTTTCCGCCGTCATCCGTGCGAAAAGCCCCCGCCGCCGAAATAGCGATGTACATCCTCCGCGCGTTGCCCGGATCGAGCACGATCGTATGCAGGCACATCCCCCCTGCCCCAGGCTGCCACCGCGGCCCCGAACCGTGCCCGCGCAATCCCGGGAGTTCCTCCCAGTTCTGCCCGCCGTCCGTTGAACGGAAGAGCGCGGCATCCTCCACCCCCGCATAAACCGTTTCCGCGTCCGTCAAGGATGGCTCCAGGTGCCATACCCGCTTGAACTCCCACGGATGCGGCGTTCCGTCGTACCATTGGTGCGTCCCGGGATCCCCATCGTAGGTAAACTTGTTCCCCACAGGCTCCCAACTCTTGCCGCCGTCGTTCGAGCGCTGGATCAATTGCCCGAACCACCCTGAAGATTGTGAGGCATATATCCTGTTCGGGTTCACCGGCGATCCCTTGACGTGATAGATCTCCCATCCCCCGAAATGAGGACCGCTGACTTCCCAGTTCTTCCTCTTTGCGTCCGACGTGAGCAGGAACGCGCCCTTGCGCGTCCCCACCAGCACTCGCACTCTACTCATGCGATTCTCCTTGTTGAACTTCTCGAAGGCGCGCCCAGGGCGCCTCCACCCTATTGTCGGTTGGGAAGTCTCCGAATCGACACCTCCCCAAGGAAAATTTACAACCGCTAGGCCACCGTGTTCCGCAGAACCCCGATCCCCTCGATATCCACTTCCACCACGTCCCCCGGCGACATCTTTTTCGTGCTTCCCGGCGTCCCCGTGAAAATCACGTCCCCCGGCGTCAGGCTCACGAATTGGCTGACGTAGCTCACAATCGTCGGGCAATCGAACAGCAGATCCGACGTCACCTGCTTCTGCACCACATTGCCGTTCAACCTCGTCTGGAGCAGCAGTTTCCCATAATCGAGCCCGCGCGCGATCGCCGGACCGAGCGGCCCGAACGTGTCCGCGCCCTTCGCCCGCCACCATTGCAGGTCCTTCTGCGGACCGTTCTGCCAGTCGCGCTCGCTCACGTCGTTGCCGCACGTCACTCCGAAAATCCCCGCCTTCGCCTCCTCCTTCGACACGCGCGACATCGCCTTGCCGATCACCACCACCAGTTCCCCTTCATAATGCACGTTCTTCGCCTCCGGAGGAATGCGGATGGCGTCCCCCGGGTTCTGCAAACAGGTGATCGGCTTGTAGAAGATCTCCGGCTGCGATGGCGGCGTGCGGCTGCCGATGTGGCTCCTGTAGTTCAGCCCCACCGCCAGCGCCTTCGGCGGAGCCACCGGATGCAGCAGCTTCACCTCCCCCAGTTTCCGTTTCGTCGAAGTCACCTTGTGGTTCCCGAACAGATCCCCCTGGATCACGTGCAGTTCCTCTCCCTCTTGCACCGCGTGAGCCGTGCGGCCCTGATAAGAAAAGCGGACATACCGCGTGACGCCGCCCGTGGCGGCCGATGCTGCGAGCGATCCGAGCATAGTGGCGTGAAAACTCCTTCGAGTGGTCATGGCGTTTCCCTTTCCATAGGATTCTGACACATTCCTCCACCGCCGTAGCGCCCCTCCGCGCTACCTTAGTAGGGTGCACGGTCTCTCCATCGACGAACAGATTCTTTATCTCAAGAAAGGCCTCTCCGAACTCATCCGCGAAGAGGATCTGAAGGAACGCCTC
>JADLBD010000056.1 GCA_020847975.1 Bryobacterales bacterium
GGCTGCTGGCGTATTCCTCCATTGCGCATGCCGGCTATGTGATGGTGGCCATCGCGGCCCATTCGCAGATCGGCACGGAGGCGGTGATGTTCTACATGGCGGCGTACGCGTTCATGAACGTGGGCGCCTTCGTCGTAGTGGCGCATTTCGCGCGGCAAGGCGAGAAGTACGTGAACACGGACGATCTCGCTGGTTTGGGACAGCGGCAGCCGGTGACCGCGGCGCTGCTCACCATCTTCCTGCTTTCCCTGATTGGGGTTCCGCTGACAGGCGGCTTTTTCGGCAAGTTCTACATCTTCAAGGCGGCGCTCGATGCGAACCTGGTTTGGCTGACCGTGCTGGGGTTGTTGAACAGCGCGGTGGGAGCCTACTACTACCTGCGGATCATCGTGGTGATGTACTTCAAGGAACCCGGGGAATCGATGCAGGACCTGCAACCGCTCGCTCCGGGAACGCAGGCGGTATTGTGGGGATCGGCGCTGGCGACGCTTGTGCTGGGGATCTATCCTTCCGTCATTCTCGACTTCGCGCGGAAGTCGGCGGCGCTGGTGAAGTAGCCGCCGGGGGAACTGGACCGGGGGACATTTCTCAAGGGCGGCGGGCGATGAGGAATCGCCTCATCGCCCAGCCAATGTTCCCCCGGATACAGGTCAAAACTGGAAGCGCAGCACCATCTGGATGGTCCGCGGGTTGTTCCCAAACGCGATTTCCGGATTGTTGAAATCGACGTTCGAGGGCAGCAGGTAATTGCGCGTATCCGTACGGGTTTGCAGGTACGCGTTATTGATCAACCCCGGAGTGAACTGCGAGTGGTTGAACGCGTTGTACATCTCCGTGCGGAATTCGATGGACTTGTGCTCGGTGACATAGACCCGTTTGCTGAACGACAGATCGAAGTTGTTGATGCCGCGCAGCGGCAGCGTGGAGCGCCCGCCGTTGGCGTACGCGCCCGACCCCGCCGAAATGTAGCGCGCGTTGGGATTGGCCGCGAGGTAAGCCACGGTGGCGCCGGCGCTGTTCTTCAGCGGTGTTACGCCGCTGCCGATACCATCGGTGCCCGCCGGATTGATGATCACGCGGTCGCCCGCGGAATCGCCGTTCAGGTTCGAATCGATGCCGCTTTGCACGGTGGCCAGCATCGGCGATTCGGCAATGTAGGTGCCCGAAACCGTGTAATTCGCGAAGAGGTCCCTCATCAGCCGGCTGGAACTCTTGGCGAACCATGGCGTCTCGTAGACCCAACTCATGGTGAACCGCTGCCTCCGGTCGAGCGCGGATGAGGCACGTTCGGCGGCGTAGTTCTGGAAATCCTGCGGACGGCGGGGCTGGATGAGGGTGGAGAAGACAGCCGCCGTCCCATCATCGATGTTGTGGCTCCAGGTGTAGGATCCGAGGAACTGCAAGTTGTGGGAGAACCGCTTGCGCACCTGGGTGGCCAGCCCGTGGTAGGTGGAATTCCCAATCGGCATGAAGGCCGTGATGAACTGGTCAAATCCGTACTGCGCGAACGTGTTCCGCTGCGCCGCTGCCTGCGCGGTCAGCATGTTGAGCGTCAGCGGCAGGGTGTCGAGCGCCGCCTGCGACGGGGCGGACATGTAAGTGGGAAGGCTGTTGCCCGGCGTCACGACCGAGGCCGAGTTGAGGCGCATCTGCGCCGGCAGATTCACGCCGCGCGTGCCGAGATAGCGCACTTCCACGGTGTAGTCGTGAGCGAACACTTTCTCGACGCCGAAGGTCCAGTTGATGGCATACGGCCGCTTCTGATCGGGCACGTACGATGCGGTCAGCGACCGCGCATCGGCGGCGCTGAGCTCGGTGCCGAGCTGCGCCGGCGCTGTCAGCCCGCCGTTCGCCAGGAAGCCCGTGGCATTGCTCGACAGATCTACATCCGACGTGGTGAAGAACTGCGGCGGCAGCGACAGGATGCCGAGGTTCTGATACACCTGGTCATAGGCCATCCCGAACCCCGCGCGAACGGAGAGCGAATCGCTCCCGCGCGGAGACCAGGCCAACCCTACCCGAGGAGCCCAGTTGTTGGTCTGCGCGGTTGGTGAACGGAAATCGATCACCCCCGGCACCGAAGCGATGGAGTTCAGCGACTGGGTCTGATTCCCCGCGGGCACGCCCACATACTCGTATCGCAATCCCAGATTCAACGTCAGGTTGGGCTTCAGGCGGAAATCGTCATTCGCGTAGAAGGCGTGGGACCAGAGATTGCCCCAGAAAGCCGAGGCTCCAAAGCTGCGCTCGCCGATGTCGTCCGGCACCTGGTCAAAGAGGTAGCGGTCGAGCGTCGTGTACTCGTAGTCGCCGCGCACCCGTTGCACGAAGAACTGCGGCGCCACCACGCGGCGTAAGTCGTAGCCGAACTTCAGTGTGTGCCGCCCCAGGATCTTCGTCACGTTGTCGTCGAAGGTGTAGGTGTTGATCGCCGTACTTTGGGGCGCGTTGGGGTCCGGCCCGATTTGCAGGTTCAAATCGTTGGTGAAGGCCAGGTTCGGAAACTGGTTCAATCCGGGAAACTGGAAGTCGCCCACCGGGTAGTTGCTGAAATACCGCGTGTAGGCGAGTCTGCCCTCGTTGAACATTGTTGGAGAGAAGGTGTGGATGTGAGAGAGCGAAGTTACATAGGAGTTGACCGGCGAGTTACTGAAGAAGGCCGGCAGCGTCGCGGTGTTGTCGATGGACCGCTGGTTATTGCCTACCAGCCGGAACCGGAACTGATCCTTTTCTGAAAGGTTGTAATCCACGTTTCCCAGATAGTTGTAACTGTTGATGTAGAACGGGGCGACGATGGGCAGAATCCCGATGGGGATGTTTGTCCCTCCCACCGATGTGGTGCTGGAGGCGGTGGGCGCCACGGGAACATACTGCTTGAAAACATTCCAGTTCGTCTGGCTGATGCCTGGCATCCGGTCAATCATGGCGACGCCCGCGGCCGTGGGCGCAAAGACAGCGCTCGCCGGCGTGCCCGCCTGCCCGTAGGGGATGTACTCGAAGTTGCCGAAGTAGAACAGCTTGTTCTTAATAATGGGCCCGCCAATCGTCGCGCCGAGGCGGTTCTGGTCCAGCCGCTGCCGGTCGCTGATTCCCTGCCGCTTGAAGCTGGCGTCCAGCGCATTCAAGTCCCTGTTCTGAAAATATTCGTAGATGGACCCGTGCAATTCGTTCGTGCCGCTCTTCGGTACGACGTTGAACGTTCCTCCTGAATTGTTCCCGAATTCCGGCGACATCATGTTCTGGATCAGCGTGAATTCGCCGGTCGCTTCATTGGAGATGGTGGCGATGGGGCCGGTCACATCGCGGCGGTTGTTGTCGATGCCGTCAATCACGAAATTGTTGTTCGTCGGGCGCTGCCCGCCCACCGAAGGGCCGATGCCGTACCCCACGCCGCCGGAGGAAGCTACGCCGGCGCTGAGCAGCGACAGGTTGATGGCGCCCAGGTTATTGAAGCCGCTCACATTGCTCGCCATGTTCAATTGCATGGCGGCTTTGCTGTCATAGGTGGAAGCCAGTTGCGAGGTGGTGGTGTCGATCAGCGGCTGCGATTCCGTCACATCAATCGTGGTGGTTACTTCACCCACCGCCAGGCGCACGTTCGCGGTCAGCGTACGGTTCAACTCCACCACTAACCCTTTGATCTGCCGCCGGGCGAAACCCTTCGCCTCGGTGGTGAGTTGATAG
The DNA here is from genome assembly GCA_020847975.1 of Bryobacterales bacterium. Lineage (GTDB taxonomy): Bacteria > Acidobacteriota > Terriglobia > Bryobacterales > Bryobacteraceae > CADEFT01. The sequence goes on from JADLBD010000056.1 coordinate 3,685, forward strand.
TTGCCCACAAGCACGTTGTCAAACCGGTAGGCGCCGGTTGTATCTGTTGCTGTCACTTTCGCAACGTGGGTATCCACGTTGGTCAAGGTGACCTGCGCGCCGGCGATGGCCGCCGCCGTGGGATCCGTGACCACTCCCACGATGTTGCCCGCGGCCGCCTGAGACCAGGCACGCGGAGCAGCCAGCGCCAGAAATATCACGGAGAAAAGAAAAAGCGAAACACGTTGAGAAGGCTGAGCCTCCACACAAAATCGCATAAGATTACCCCTTTGTTCTGAGACAGGACGTCTCACGCCAAAGCGAAATTGCACGCAAACGGAATGTTTTTCCGTATGCGCATTGCCGCGGAATTTACGTTTTGTGCTCTCGATAGTAACTACGTTTACGGGGCTGTTCGGGTGACTCCCATCGAAACAGTATTCCTGGCCGAAATGAGATGGTAGGGGCGGCTGCGCTTGACACTGGCACGCGCTGCCGCTACAAAATTAGCGTGCACTCACGGGTTGACTTCGGCTATCCCTGGTTCGTCATCTACGGCCACCTGCTGGTTGCTGTCCCCGCACTCCTCTTTACGCTTGTGGCCTGGCGGCGCAAGTGGCACAAGCTGCTCATCGCCTCTCTCAGCGCCCTCGCACTGTGGTCGCTGGTCTCCTTCCTCATCATCCGCTTCGGAATCGACATGAACGGGCGTATGCCGCTGCCTACTGCCGCCTTCCTCGCATCCGGATCGGGAACGGTCCTGGACATGGGTGCAGGCTCCGGCCGTTCTTCCCTGATGGTACTGGAAGCCCGCCGGGGCACTACCGTCGTCGCGCTTGACACCTTCAGCGCATCGTACGTGCAGCATTTCGGCGGCAGCGGCAGCAGCGAACAGATTATTGAGCAGGGCCGCCGGCGCATTTTGTCGAACCTCCGCGCCGCGGGCGTTGAACAGCGAGTCACCATCCAGCCAGGCGATATGCGCCAACTCCCCTTCGAGCCAGCCACTTTCGATGCCGTCGTCAGCAGCTATGCCATCGACCACCTCGATCCGGCCGGCGTCGTCAAAGCCCTCTTCGAAGCTTCTCGTGTCCTGAAACCGCACGGCGAGTTTCTCCTCGTGGTGCTCTCGAATGATTATTGGATGAAGTTCGCCTGGGGGCCCATCGCTTTCCACAGCCGCCTCCGCGGGGCGGGGCGATGGATGGAACTTCTCCACGGCGCCGGATTCAAGACGACGGAACACGGCGCCAAGCCTGCCACTCTCTACTTTCTCTCACGCAAGCTCTAGCCGGTCCGGCTGCCGATGGCAGGACAAGCCGCCGCTCAGCGCAAATCTGCGTGATATATTCATATGTTTCGCGTAACTTTGTGAAAGCCGTTTTTCGTCATCCCCAGGGAGGAATTCTTGCTGCACAAATTTTTAGCTACATTGCTAGCCGGGGCGCTCGGGCTGCCGGCTCAACAGACTACGCCCGCCTCGAGCCTGGTCAGCCAGGGGGTTGGGCTGAAGATTGTCGTTGTCTCGGGTGAAGGGGCGACGAATCAGATCCGCACCCGGTCGGCAGTAGCTCCAGTGGTGGAGATACGGAACGACAAGGACCAGCCGGTGGCGGGGGCCGATGTCACGTTCCAGTTGCCGCAAAGCGGCCCCAGCGGTTTCTTCAACGGCTGGCTACGGAGCCAAACGGTAAAAACCGGGCAGGACGGGCGGGCGGCGGCCACCGGGTATCAGCCCAACGATGAAGAGGGCCGGCTGAACATGAAAGTGACGGCGACTTCCGGCACACAGACAGCCAGTGTGGTCATTGCCCAGACGAACGTAGCGGGCGGCAAGTCGTCCTCTTCCGCGGCGAAATCGGGCAAGTCCGGCGGCTGGTGGAAGGTTGCCGCCGTGGTAGGCGCGGCTGCCATCGCAGGCGGCGTAGTGGCCGCCACGCGGGGCGGCGACTCTACCTCGGCTCCCGCGAAATCCGTAGGGATCACCGCAGGCGCGATCACGGTGGGAGGTCCCCGCTAATGCTGCGTCAAACAACGATTCTATTGCTGATTGCGGTGTGCGGATTTGCGCAGGAAGGAAGAATTTCCGGTCCGCTTTCCGGCGTGGTGTTCGATGAGCCGACCCATTCCGTGCGCGCGATTGTGGGTGTGCCGGGCGGGAGCTATTTCGGCTCCGCGCTGCTTGCAGGGTTGGAGCGGGCCGCGGTTTCTCCCGATGGGCGGTTCGCCATTGGCCAGCGCGGCGATCAGATAGTGGGAATGGCGCTGGATCAGCCGGAGACGGTGCTGGGAGCGGCCGGCAGCCTGTTCACATGGAACAGCACGTCCACCGCAGCCGTTTATCGCGACGGCGGCCGGCTGATGATCTGGAAGGCCGGCGATGCGGCGGCGCGCGAGGCAGCCGCCTTGCCAGGCGAGGTCACTTCGCTCGCCGCCGATTCGCAGGGCCGGAGCGTCTACGCCGCCATATCCGGGGATGGCATTTACCGCTACCGGGAAAATGAAGACCGCGTCCTGCTCGCTCCGGTGGCCAACGCCGCCTCTCTGGCGCTCAGCGGCGACGATGCCACTTTGATGGCCGTCGACCGCGGCGCGAAACAGGTTTTGGAGATTGACGCCGGCAGCGGAGGGTCCACCCTGTTCCCGCAGAACGCCGCCGATCCGGTGGCGGTGGCGCTGTCGAAAGGCGGAGCCAACGTCCTGGTGGCGGATGGGGAAGGGAAGTCGGTTTCGGTGTACAACCGCTCCTCGCGCGCTCCTGTCTCGACGCTCGAATTGTCCTTTTCTCCTTCACGGCTCGATGCGATCAGTGATGGCATCTATGCGCTCAACTGGCGAGGCAGCGCCGATGCGCTCGAGGTTGTCGCGCTTCAGCCACAGCTTTCCGCGTACTTCGTTCCCGCCCCGGAGGAAAACTAACCCATGCTGCGACAGATTTTCTTTCTCCTGCTCGCGGCTACCGCGGCTTTGGCGCAGACCACGCCCATCCTTCCCTTCGGGCTGCGCTTTCAACAGGGGCAGACGGTAACGGTGGTGGGCGACGGGAGCACGCTGCTGCTGCCCGCCGACGCCATTTCGATGCCTGTTTCCGGCACTCTCTCGATCACTTATCGAGGCGCGGCGGGCTCCAGCGTCAGCATCAATTCCATTGATCTGACGGGTTCATTGGACTTCTCCGTATCGGGATTCTCCGCGGTTCCGTTCAATATCGCGGGCGGCGATACCATCACCGCGGGCATCCGCTATCTGCCGAGTTCCGGAGCGCGAGCCGCCGCCCGATTGACCATCAATTACACCGAGGGCCGCGCTACGTCGAGCTTCAGCCTCAACCTTGGCGGCGTGGCTCCCGACTTCGTTTTCAGCTACACGCCGCCAAGCGGCAACGCGCAGCCGGTTGTTTCGGGCGGCGTGATCGCTTTTCCGCAAACCGTCGTGGATACCACCGCGACAGCCACTGTCGTGATCGCCAATCGAGGCAGCGGCGCGGGCACCGTGAACACGGTTTCCCTCACGGGGGACGCATTCCAACTGGTAGGCGCGCCGCTTGCCGGAACCTCGGTGGATGGCGGCAAGGACGTTCGTTTCGGGGTGAATTTCACGCCCAAACAGGTGGCGGTCTCCACAGGATCGGTGGCCATCGCGCTGGTGGACCGCCAGGTGAGTTTCAGCCTCCAGGGGACGGGCGCGACGTCGCAGTTCACCTATGAGTTGATCGGCGGTTCGGGCGCCGCCGCCATTTCGCCGGACAAACTGGTGGCTCTGCCGGATACCAACGTGAACGAGAAAAGCTCGGTCATTGTCCGCGTGCGCAACACCGGCTCCGCGGACGGCCGCATTTCCGCGATCACCGCTTCCGGCGCCGGCATCACGGCAAGCGATATTCCCGCGCTTCCCATTACGCTGACGCCGAACAACGGATTCACCTTCACCCTGACATTCGCGCCCACGCAGGCAGGCAAGGTGACAGGATCCATGCGCATCGGCGCGGATCTGTTCAATCTTTCCGCCAACGCGCTCGGTCCCGTGCTTTCCTACGCCTACATTGTGAGCGGCGTCAGCAGCACGATCCCCGGCTCGGGCTCCGTCAATTTTGTCCCCACGCCGGTGGGCAACACAGCCGCCTTGCAGTTTCAGATCAGCAATACGGGAACGGCGCAGGGCAACGTCACCAGCATCAGTGTCAACTCGACGGGTTCGGGTTTCGATATCAACGGCGTCGCCGGGCTGCCGGTGACGCTGGCTCCGGGGGCCTCCACGACGTTCAACGTCACGTTCACTCCCACGGCGTTGGGCGCAGCCGCGGCCACGCTCCGTGTGGATGCGCAGACGTTCACGCTCAACGGCACAGGGACATCGCCCGCCCCATTGCCCGATTACAAGTTCGAAGGATCGAGCGGGGTACAGGACGCGCTGCAGCAACCTGCAATCTCACTGACACTGGCGTCTCCCTACGCGCTCAATTTGAACGGCACGCTGACCCTGGCCTTCAATTCGGATGTCTTCTCGAATGATCCCTCAGTGCAGTTCGCCAACGGAGGGCGGACGGTGAACTTCACCATTCCGGCCAATACGACGAAGGCTCTGTTCCCGAACAACGCCACACAGGTACGGTTGCAGACGGGAACCGTGGCCGGAAGCATTGTGCTCACTCCGGGTTTCGCTACCGACGGGGGCATCAACCTGACGCCCGCCCGCCCCGCGACGCTCAGCCTCTCAGTGCCCTCCGGCGCTCCGCGGGTTCTGGGCGTGAGCATCTCCGCGAAAACCTCCACCACCATTACGCTTCTGGTGACGGGCTATTCCACTTCGCGCTCCGTCACGCAGATGGACCTTCAGTTCACTCCGGTGACAGGGGAAACGCTCTCCACCAGGAGCCTTACGTTGAATGTGGAGTCGGCGTTTGTTTCCTGGTACCAGAACGCGAACTCGCAGCCGTTCGGGAGCCTCTTCACGGCTACCGTTCCCTTGACTTTGACCGGCGACGTGGTCTCAGCGAGCACAATAGCGGATGCGGTGCAAACCATCGCGGTCACATTGACGAACAAGTCCGGAACGTCGTCACCGATGTCCGTAAATCTGCATTGATCTGCTCAGGAACGCGGATCGTATCCGATCGCCGCTGGCGCCCTGGCCCCAGGGTGATGAATTTGCGAACCTCATATTCAAGCGGGGCCAGCCCGAGCGCCGTTTCCGTGGAGCGAAGCCCTCGCCGCAGGAGTATGCTCAAGGTACGTGATCACCGACCTGGCCGAAGTGCGGCGCCTGGCGGAATCGAAAGCGGACGAGAACAAAGACTTCCGCCGGCGCTTGACGGCTCATCACTACTCCGAAGAGCCGTTCCATATTCTCGCGGCGGAAATCCAGCACGAGATGGACTGCACGCAGTGCGCCAACTGTTGCCGCCAGATGGTGGTCAGCGCTTCGGAAGAGGCTGTCGAGGCAATCGCTCTCCACCTCAACATCCACCCGGAAGAAGTAATCCGGCTGTACACCGTGCCGGATCCGAAAGTGCCGGGCAACCGGCTGCTGCGTCAGGTCGACGACGCATGCATCTTCCTTGATGGGAATCTCTGCATGATCTACGAAGCGCGGCCGAAGGCGTGCCGCGATTTTCCCCACGTGGCGGCGCATCTGCACACGCTCGGCTCCCGGTTCTCTTCACTCTGCCGCAACGCCTGGCTCTGCCCCATCATCTACAACGCCATTGAGCGCTACAAACATGTGGCCGGCTACACATCGCGCGGCCGCACGTAATATTCAATTGCCTCTTCGCGGCCGAGCCGCGCAGGCTCCTTTTCCGCATCCGGATGCGTCTTCCGGAAGCGCTCCAGCATCAGCGCCTCCATCTGTTCCACCACCTTCGGATGTTTCTTCGAGACATCTGTAAACTCGCCCGGGTCTTTCTCGAGATCGTAAAGCCTCACGTATCGGCCCGGAGTTGGATTGTCCGTCTCATATCCATCGCCTCGCTTGCGCTTACCCGAACAGAAAATGAACTTCCACTTCTTCGTCCGCACGAAGGCTTCTTCGTTCTCGAGATATTCGCTGAAGATGTGATCGCGCGCGCCCGGCATCCGTCCGCCGCCCAGATAGGGGCGCAGCGAGCGGCCATGCTGTACGGGCAGCGGATCCGCGCCAAGCACATCCAGAATCGTCGGAGCCGTGTCGACATGTTCCGTGAAGTCGTATACCGTTCCTGTGCGGATCACGCCCGGCAGCCGCATCATCAGCGGAATACGCAGCGCCGGATCATAGCCGCAATGCTTTTCAAACCGTCCGTGCTGGCCGAGATCGTACCCATGGTCCGCCGTGTACACAATGAGCGTGTCGTCTTCGAGCCCGAGTTTCCGTAACTTGTCGAGCACCAGTCCGATGTTCTTATCCAGGTAGCGCGCCGACGTGTAGTAGGACGCGATGATTCCCTGCTTGTCCTCGACGCTCAGATCACGGAAGATCAGCGGAATCTGGCCGCCGTCTTCCACCCCCACGCGCGGCGGTGTGAACGCCGAAGGCTCAAAATGATTGCGGTCCTCCACCGGGAAATCATACGGCGAATGCGGCTCATGAAAACTCACCCACAGCGCGAACGGCTTATCCTTGTGGTGTTCCAGAAACTCGTGCGCCAACCGCACCTGGTAGGCCGCTTTCATCTCCGCATCGAACCGCGGGTAGGGCAGTTTGTCCGCATTCAGCCAGATCCGCGCCGGATCCCGGAACGGCCGCCACTGCGGCTTCGTGCGAATCCGGGCAGGAATCGGGCGCGGCTTCACCGCCTGGCTCCACTGCTGCTGTAGTTCCCGCTCCGTCACCATGTAGTCGAAACCATGCAATCCCGGAGCGGCCGGCCGGTTGAAATGCATTTTGCCCACCACCGCCGTGGTATATCCGGCCGCCCGTAACTGTTTGGCGATGGTCGGCTTCTGATCGCTGAGTGGAGTCGGCAGCCTCGTCACCCCCGCCATGTGCGGCATCTGACCCGTGAAGAAACTCTGGCGCGAGGGCGTGCAGACCGGAGAGTTGCAGTGGTGCATTGCAAAGCGTGTGCTCTCCGCGGAAAGCCGGTCGATATTCGGTGTTTCGGCCTGCTTGTTCCCGTCGCAGCCGAGCACGTAGCCGGCATGATCATCCGCGATCAGAAACAGAAAATTCGGCCGCTTGCGGGACTGCGCGCGGGCCAGCGCCGCCCCTCCCGCCGCGCCAATCCAGGTTCTCCGCGTCAACATGCGAATACTATACACTGGTCGCGAACCCATGACACGCCGTACGCTGCTTGCCCGATGCGCCCTGCCCCTGCTCGCCTTGAAGACCCGCGCCCGCGCCGCCGGCTCTCCCAAAGCCAGACTGACGGACATCGAAATCTTTCGCGTGCCGGTGAACAAGCGCGGCGATTGGGTTCTGGTGCGCGTCCGTACCGATCAGGGCGTCACCGGCATCGGGGACGCGTCCCACGGGCGAGACCCGCAAGTTGTCGCCGGCATACGCTCCGTCTGGGAACAGATGAAAGGCCGCTCGTTCAGCGATGTGGAACACTTGCGGACCATCGCCGCGCCCCTCGCCGCCCGCAACGGTATCAGCGGCAGCGTTGCCTCGAGCGCCATCGAGCACGCCATGTGGGATATCGCCGGACAAATCTTCGGCGTTCCCGTGTACGATCTGTTTGGCGGCAAAATCCATCCCCGGATCCGCAGTTATGCCAACATCAACCGCGCCACCTTCGACCGGACGCCCGCAGGCTTCGTTCCAGTGGCCGAACGCGCCCTCAGCGACGGGTTCGACGCCTTCAAACTGGCGCCCTTCGACGGCTGGCCGAAAGACTCCGCCGCCGTCGAACCGCACATCGCCAACGGTATGGAATGCGCCAGGGCCATTCGCAAGACCATCGGCGATAAGAATGATCTGCTCATTGACGCCCATTCCAACTTCACCCTCGAACGCGGCCTCCAACTGGCGCGCGACTTCGAACCCCTCCGCCTCTTCTGGCTCGAGGAAGTCTGCCGCGGCATCGGCAACCTTGCCCAAATCCACAAAGCGGCCAGGATGCCGACCGCGGGCGGCGAAAGCATCTACGGGGTAAAGGGGTTCTACCCCTACATCGCCGGCAATGCCGTGGACATTCTTATGCCCGATATCAAATATTGCGGCGGGCTGCTCGAGTGCAAGAAGATTGCCGCCATGGGTGAGGGCGCCGGCCTGAAGACCTCCCCCCACGGCCCCGCAAGCCCGGTGGGGAACATCGCTGCGGCCCATGTCTGCTCCACGCTGCCCAATTTCCTCATCCTCGAACTCGGCTACGGCGAAGTGCCCTGGCGCGCCGAACTCGTCGAACCTCACGAGCCGCTTCACAACGGCTATTTCACACTGAACGATAAGCCCGGGTTCGGGTTTGCTCTCAATGACGCGCTCATCCGCAAACTCGGCTCGCCCGCCTGACCCGCGGCCGTATTTTCCGGAACATTCCCCCGCGGGTTTCGTATCTCCCTGTGGAGGACGACCATGCTGACCTTCCTGATCTGGCTTCTGCTTTTCATTCTCTGCTGGCCCGTGGCGCTAATCGCGCTCTTCCTCTACCCGATCGTCTGGCTGCTTCTGCTTCCGTTCCGTATAGTGGGCATTGCCGTCGGCGGGGTTCTGGAACTCTTGCGCGCCATGCTCTTCCTCCCGGCCCGCCTGCTCGGAGGACCGCGCCGCGCGCATTAGAAACGCTCGCCCGTTTCCCCTGTTACTGGGGGAATATTCGTTGCATCCAATGTCATGGTACTGTTAAATTAGTGCTGGAAGAAACTCCAGCGCTCGTTGAGGTTATTGTTGTCTCTACGCGTCTGTCTCTCGCTTCTGATCGGGCTTTCCCTGGCGCCGCACTCGTTTGCGGCCGACGGGGATGACTCCGCGCAAGGTTCCCAGGAAATCATCGACCGCTACGTCCAGGCGTCTCAGACCCAACAACAGCAGTTGCGCGGCGTCACCATGGACGTGGAGATCTCCGCCGAGCTTCCTAAACTGAAGAAAAAAGGCCGCATGTTTGGTTTGCGCACCATCACGCGCCTCGGCAAAATCACCTACGACGCCATCAAGTTCGAAGGCGACAACACCATCAAGAAGGAAGTGATTGCCCGCTTCCTCACCGCCGAAACGGCTGTGGCCGCCAACACTCCGCCCCCCATTACCCCGCAATACTATAAGTTCAAATACAAGGGCTTGGTCGAGCGCGACGGCAGGCAAGTCTACCTGTTCCAGCTTTCCCCCCGCAAGAAGAAGGTGGGTACCTTCAAGGGAGAGATGTGGCTCGACAGGGCTACCGCCCTCCCCATCCGGGAAGCCGGCAGGCTTTCCAAGAACCCTTCCGTCTTCATCAAGCAGTTTGATTTCGTGCGCGTCTACGACATTCGCGATGGCGTAGCTTACCCCAAACAGACCACCGGCGTGGTGGCGACCCGTCTCTGGGGCAAGGCGGAAATGTTCATCGACTTCCACAACTTCACGAAACTTCCCGTGGATCAGGCGAACGTGCTGACCTCGGAAAGTTCCCGCAACAAGACTCCCCGGTAATGCGCTCGGGGAATCTTGACAAACTTGTATTAACGCCGCCCGATAGCTTACCCTCAGAAAAGCCACCCCATGCGTACTCTATTCCTCAATCCCCCATCATTTGAAGGATTTGATGGGGGCGCCAGTTCACGCTGGCCCGCGACTCGCGAAATCGAGTCCTACTGGTATCCCGTCTGGCTCTGCTATCCGGCCGGCTTGCTCCCCGATAGCAAGGTGGTGGATGCTCCACCCCACAAAATCTCCATCGAGCAGACCGTCCAGATGGCCAGGGACTTCGAACTCCTGGTGCTGTTCACCTCCACCCCCGGCTTTGAAGTGGACGTGAAGATGGCCCAGATGATGAAGGACGTCAACTCGAAGCTCAAGGTGTGCTTCGTCGGTCCCCCGGTTACCGTCGATTCCGAACGGATCCTGCGCACTACCCCGGCCATCGATTTCCTCGTCCGCCGCGAGTTCGATTACCCCATCGTGAAGTACGCTACCGGGACCCCCCTCGAGGAGATCCCTAACGTCAGCTTCCGCAAGAACGGGCAGATTGTCCACAACCCCGAAGGCGCCTACGTCGAGAACCTGGACGAACTCCCCTGGGTGAGCAAGGTCTACAAGCGCGACCTCGACTTCCGCCGCTATAACGTTCCCTTCCTCAAGCACCCCTTCATTTCCATGTACTCCTCGCGCGGGTGCCCCGCGCAGTGCACCTTCTGCCTGTGGCCGCAAACCCACTCCGGCCACCGCTGGCGCACGCGATCGGCAACCGACGTCGCCAATGAGGTGAAGTTCGCCCTCGAAAACTTCCCCGGCCTCAAGGAAATCTTCTTCGACGACGACACCTTCAACTACCAGAGGAAGCGCACCCTCGAGATCTGCGAAAAGCTGGGCCCGCTCAATTTCACCTGGTCCTGCACCTCGCGCGTCACCACGGATTACGACACGCTCAAGGCCATGAAAGAGGCCGGCGCGCGCCTCATGATCGTCGGCTACGAAACCGGCGACCCGCAGATCCTCAAGAACATCAAGAAGGGCGCCACCATCGACATGGCGCGCCGCTTCACCGAAAACGCCCACAAACTCGGCCTCACCATTCACGGCGATTTCATTGTCGGCCTGCCCGGCGACACCCATGAATCCATCCGGCGCACCATTGATTTCGCCAAATCGCTGGACACCGAAACCATCCAGGTGTCCATCGCCCACCCCTACCCCGGAACGGAATTCTTCGATTACGTCAAGCAGAACAACCTCATCACCATCGATTCCATGACCGATGAGCAGGGCCACCAGCTTCCCAACATCCGCTACGAGAATCTGGACCGCGCCGAACTGGTGGATTGGGTGGAACGCTTCTACGGAGAGTATTACTTCCGCCCGAAAGCCATCTGGCGTGTGGTGCGCAAAGCCATCTTCAATGGGGAAGAGCGCCGCCGCCTGCAAAAGGAAGCCCGCGAGTATCTCGCTCTCCGCTCCAAGCGCAGGCAGTTCGTCAAAGACCAGCGGGCCGCCGCCGCCCGCGCCTGATGCGCAAGACCGTTGCCGTCACCGCCGTGGTGGTGGTTTCCAACGTTGCTGGAAATCTCTTCCTGAGCTTCGGCATGAAGTCCCCGGCGGGCATGCTCAGTCCCTGGATCGCCGCGGGTGTTCTTCTCCTGATTCTCTGGACCCTTACCCGCATGGCCCTGCTAAGCTGGGCGGACCTCAGTTTCGTCCTCCCGGTTACCGCCATCGGATATCCCCTCTCCGCACTCGCCGGCAAGCTCTTTCTTGCCGAACAGATTACCCCGCAGCGCTGGGCCGGAACCGCGCTCATCGTCGCCGGAACCGTTCTCGTGGGCCTCACCATGTCCGCCGCCCGCAAGGAGCGCTCATGAAATGGCTGCTGCTCGCCGGCGTCGTCGGCTCCACCGTCGCCAGTGACCTGCTGCAATCTTTCGAAATGAAGCGCCACGGCGAGGTGCGCGATTTCCGCCCCTCGGCCATGGGCCGCGTCTTCGCCGCCGTGCTCCGCAGGAAGCTGTTCGTGCTTGCGGTCGTTTTCATGGCCATCTCCTTCTTCTCGTTCCTCCAACTGCTTACCGTCGCCGACCTCAGTTTTGCCGTGCCCGCCACCGCCGCCACCTTTGTCGTCGAAACCTTCCTTGCCCGCCTTCTGTTGAAGGAAACCGTCGCCTGGCAGCGCTGGGCGGGCGCCGTTCTGGTAGCCTGCGGAGTGTTCCTCCTCGCTCTCTGATGTGGATCTGGCTTCTCTATCTCGTCTGCGCCATCGCCGCGGGCTATCAGCTCACGGCCTTCCTCGCCGTGCTCCGCCATCTCTTCTCCCGCGAACCCCGCGCCGGCTCGCTTCCCTCCGTCTCCATCCTCAAGCCCGTCCATGGCCGTGATCCTTTCTTCGAACTGGCCATCGGCTCTCATACCCGCATCGACTACCCGAATTACGAAGTCCTCTTCGCCGTCAACAGCCCGAACGACCCCGCCATTCCCGCTGTCCGCGCCCTCCCGGGCGTCTCTCTCTACGTTTCTCCGCACAACCCTCCGAACGCCAAGGTGGGCAATCTCATGGAACTCGTTCGCCACGCCCGCGGCGAGGTGTATGTTGTGAACGATGGCGACATCCACGTCCCTCCGGACTACCTCCGCCGTGTCACCGCTCCTCTTTCCGATCCTCGCATCGGGCTCGTCACCTGCCTCTACCGTCCTGTCCCCCTCGGTCTCCCCGCCGCCTGGGAGGCCCTCGGCATCGCCACCGAGTTCGCCCCCAGCACCCTCGTCGCTCCACTCGTCGGGATCAATGAATTCGGCCTCGGATCCACGCTCTGCTTCCGCGCCGCCGACCTCGAAGCCGCCGGAGGTTTCGCCCCCATCGCCGATTACCTCGCCGATGACTATCAGCTAGCCCGCCGCCTCACCCGCGGACTCGGCAAGCGCGCCTGCCTGTCGAAACTGGTCGTCGATACCGGCATCGGCTATCCCTCCTGGCGCGCCGTCTGGCGACACCAGGTCCGCTGGGCCCGCACCATCCGCGTCTCGCGAGCCGAATACGCCGGCCTGCCTGTCACCCATGCCGGACTCTGGGCGCTCATCGCCGCCCTCGCCGGACTCTGGCCTCTCGCCATGACGCTCGCCGCCCTGCGCATCCTCACCGGTTTCACCGCCGGCTTCCTCCTCCTCCGCTCCCCCATCGCCGCCGCCCTCCCGCTTATCCCGCTCTGGGATCTCTGGGCCTTCGCCGTCTGGATGGCGGGCCTCCGCGGCAGCGAGATCGTTTGGCGCGGCCACATCATGCGCCTTTCGCCCGACGGCAAACTTTCCCCCCGGCCTTAGCCCACCGCCGCGATCTTCATCGGCAGATCCTGCGATCCCGGCGTCATTTCTCCTCTGTGGATCTGAAAAATCTGCCCGCTCACACTCGTGTACGTGTAATAGCTCTCCCACAATCCCGGATTGTGCCCCGCGGTGGATTCCACCACCTTCACCGCGAAGGACGGCTTCCCCTTCGGTCCCGGCGCGTCTGTCCGCTCATTTGGCTCCGTGATGACAATATGCCCTGCCCCCGACCCCGGCCCTCCCCGGATGATGGCGCCGGTCTTGTCCACCATTCCCATGATGTACATCCTGCCCGTTTGGATCTGGTCCCAGTCAGTCAGCAGTTGCTTCCCTTCGAAGTATCCCGAGATCCATGCATCCGGACCCAGTTCCCAGTTCCGGATGCCAAGATCCATCCACGGGTGCCCCTGCTTCTCATGCCACAGGTAATTCCCGACAAAGCCGTTGCAGTCCAGTCCCAGCGCCGCCGCCGCGTAACCTTGCAGCCCGAGATCCTTCGTCAGCCCCCAATGATGCGCCAGTTGCAGCACAATCTGGCAATGTTCCGGGCAGCCTTTGCCGAGGAACACATAGTGCGTCAACTCGCCCCAGTCACGTTCCCCATATACCTCACCCACGATCTTCGCCCCCGTCTTGTCCACCAGCACCTTGTCCGCATTGGTCCCGGTGA